>JBBSKP010000356.1:0-3677 GCA_038256175.1 Mycobacteriales bacterium | reverse complement strand
TTTCGGGCTCTGCGCTGCCTATGACCTCGCCTATCTGCATCCAGATCGGGTGAACGCGACGATCGGTCTGGAAAATCCGTTCGTGACGCCGACGTCGCGTCCCCCACTCGCGGGCGCCGCCTGGATGGCGAAGAAACATTTCTTTCACATCGATTGGTTTGTACAACCCGGGTCGGCGGCGACCCTGAATGCCGCTCCAGCGGACTTCCTGCAGCGCTTGTTCTTCGCGTTGAGCGGCGATTTTCACTTCATCGACGTGTGGCAGCATCCGCCGGGAACGAGCTATCCCGACGCGCTGCCGCCGGCGCCACCGTTGCCGTGGTCCTGGCTCAGCCAGTCGGAGTTCGACGAGTACGTCCGGGCATACACCGCAAGCGGTTTCGATGGTGGGCTGAACTGGTACCGGGCGATGGACATCAACTGGGAGTTCCGCAAGCAATTCGACGGCAAGCGCAGCAGCGTTCCGTTCTATTTCATCGGCAGTGAGAACGACACCGATCTCGAGGCATTCCACGGAGTCGATCCGCTGTCGCAACTCGATCGGTTCTACGAGGACGTGCGAGCGGTGCGCATGGTGCCGAAGGCAGGTCACATGATGCAGTTGGAGCGGGCAGACGACGTGACGAAATTGATGTTGGAGTTCCTGGCCGAAATTCACCCCGAGGTGGGGACCGAATGAACGAGCACAAGGTCGCCGTCGTCACCGGTGCGAGTCGTGGCGTCGGGCGCGGAATCGCGACTGCGCTCGGAGCCGCCGGGTGGACGGTCTACGTCACAGCACGCGGACCCGCCGGACCGGGAACCTCGTTGGCGAAGACGATCGGGCGCATCGAGGCCGGTGGCGGTAAGGGCGTCGCAATTACGTGCGACCACACGGACGATACGCAGACGGCGGCCGTTTTTGCACAGGTCGCCACCGACGAGGGACGCCTGGATCTGCTGGTCAACAACGCGTGGGCGGGACCGCCCGATGGCTTCGCGGGCTTCGCGCAACCGTTCTGGGAACGTCCGGCGTCGGACTGGGACACCTTGATCGGAATCGGTCTCCGTGCGCACTACGTCGCCAGCGTCGAGGCGGCCAAGATCATGGTGCCGCAAGGCTCCGGAGTGGTCGCGAATATCTCGTCGTTCGGATCGCGGGGTTACCTGCACTCGGTGTTGTACGGAATGTCGAAGACGGGCCTGGACAAGATGGCGGCCGACATGGCCGTCGACTTCGGGTCGACCGGCGTTACCGCGGTGTCGTTGTGGCTCGGCCTGATTCAAACGGACATGTTGCTCAAGTACGGCATCGAGGAATTCGAAGGATTCCGCATCGCCGAATCCGAGCAACCCGAGTTCGTCGGCCAGGTCATCGAAACTCTCACCCGCGACCCGAATCTCGCGTCCTACAACGGCAACACGATTATCACCGCCGAGTACGGCGCAGCCAACGGAATTCGTAACAGCGATGGGGTGCAACCTATTTCGCACCGGCACGCATTCGGCGGCGGGCCGCTCTTCCCGCCCGCCGGTGCGGGCGCCGCCTCAGCGAACTGAGACGGCCCCCGACGTTTTACACCGCGCGGTTGACGGCGGAAACGACTGCGCGAAGCGACGCAGTGGTGATCGATGTTGCGATGCCGACGCCCCACACGACCTGGTCGCCGATGGCGCATTCGACGTAGGCCGCTGCCTGAGCGTCGTCACCGGATGACATTGCGTGCTCGGAATAGTCGAGCACACGCACGTCGAATCCGACGGTGGCAATGGCATCGATGAAGGCTGCGAGCGGGCCGTTACCCGAGCCGGAGGTTTCCTGCTCCTTGCCGTCGACCTTCACCGTCACCGAGATCGTGTCGACGCCGCCGTCCACTTCGGACGCAGTGACCTTCTGCTTGATCCGCTCCAGCGGCGTGACCGGCTGCAAGTACTCCTGCGCGAAGACGTCCCACATCTCCTTGGAACTGACCTCGCCGCCCTCACCATCGGTGATCCGCTGGATCGCCTGCGAGAACTCGATCTGCAGTCGACGCGGTAGAGCCAAGCCATGGTCGGCCTTCATGATGTACGCGACGCCGCCCTTGCCGGACTGGGAATTCACCCGGATCACGGCCTCGTAGGTGCGCCCGACATCCTTGGGGTCGATCGGCAGGTACGGCACCTGCCAGAGCAGGTCGTCGACGTCGGTGTCCTGAGCGTCCGCGTCGAACTTCATCGCGTCCAGGCCCTTGTTGATCGCATCCTGGTGGCTGCCGGAGAACGCGGTGTACACGAGATCGCCGCCGTAAGGATGACGTTCCGGTACGGGCAGCTGGTTGCAGTACTCGACGGTTCGGCGGATCTCGTCGATGTTCGAGAAATCGATCTGGGGATCGATGCCGCGGGAGAACAAGTTCATCCCGAGTGTCACCAGGCAGACGTTTCCGGTCCGCTCACCGTTGCCGAACAGGCATCCTTCGATCCGGTCGGCGCCGGCCTGGTAGCCCAATTCCGCTGCCGCGACGGCAGTTCCGCGATCGTTGTGCGGGTGCAAGGAAAGGACGATCGACTCGCGTCGGGCCAGGTTGCGGCTCATCCACTCGATGGAGTCCGCGTAGACGTTCGGCGTTGCCATCTCGACCGTGGCCGGCAGGTTGATGATCATCGGGTTCTGCGGCGTCGGCGCGATGATGTCGGTGACGGCATCGCACACTTCCTTTGCATATCCGAGTTCGGTGCCGGTGTACGACTCCGGCGAGTATTCGAAGCGCCAGTTCGTGTCGGGGTACTTCGCTGCTTCTTGCAGGCACTTGGTCGCGGCGTCGGTGGCGATCTTCTTGATGGCATCGCGTTCCGCCCGGAACACGACGCGGCGCTGCAGGATCGACGTCGAGTTGTAGAAGTGCACGATCGCCTTCGGTGCACCCGCGCATGCGACGAACGTCCGCTCGATCAGCTCGGCCCGACACTGGGTCAGCACCTGAATGGTGACGTCGTCGGGGATGGCGTTCTCTTCGATGATCTCGCGGACGAAGTCGAAATCGGTCTGACTGGCCGACGGGAAGCCGACCTCGATCTCCTTGTAGCCCATGCGCACCAGCAGGTCGAACATGCGGCGCTTACGCGCGGGGCTCATCGGATCGATCAGCGCCTGGTTGCCGTCGCGGAGATCGACGGCGCACCACATCGGTGTGCGGTCGATGACCTTGTCCGGCCAGGTGCGGTCGAGAACCGCTACTGGTTCGACCTCTTCAGCGAAGGGGCGGTACCGGTACGTCGGCATCGAGGAGTTCTTCTGAGGGTTCCAGACAGGTTGATCTGCCGGGGCGGGCCGGGAAGGCACGGTGATGGTGCGCGATCCGGAAGTAAATGCGTCAGCGGGTGACATTGCGATTCTCCGAGGAATTCGGGGGACGTGTGTGTCCGAGATTCGGGATCGACCGGCGCGGCGGATGAACACGCCTGGGGCCCGCGACGGGAAGCCGGTCTGGATCAGACCCCGTCGCGGCGGCCAAGAAGGAGCGCCCGCTGCATAGTTGAGAAGTCTACATGTGGCTGATAGCACACCAAAAGCCGTCGGCGTGCCTCACCTATTTTGAGCGCGAGGCTGTCGGTGGTGCCTCACCTATTTTGAGCGCGTGGCCCGGAAGGCTTGCCCGATGTGGGAGGGCAAGATCGATATGGCCGCGAGACGTCAGGTCACGAACAAACTGCGG
>JBBSKP010000355.1:0-3748 GCA_038256175.1 Mycobacteriales bacterium | reverse complement strand
GTGCGGTCCGTCGTCCACATCAACACGATTTCCGTGTGCGCGGCATCGGTCACTGTGCGATAGACGAGATCGCGCCGGGCGTGCAGGCGCGCAATCGAATGCGGTAGCACCACGAGGCCGACGCCCGCCGCGACGAGTTCGATGGTGTCCATGATCGCGTCGATGTCGTCGGCGCTGTGGAGCTGCTCTTCGGCCAGGTCAGCGAGGCTCACCTGTTCGAACAGTGAGACAGGATGATCCTTCGGTACAACGACGACAGGTACTTCGCGATAGAGCGTTATCGCGCTCATACCTTCACGATCGATCGGCAGGCGGACGAATCCCATGTCGACGCGGTGCTCACGCAATGCCGCGGCCTGGTCGTCGGCGCGAACCGCGACAACCTCGAGCGGAATGTTCGGGAACCGCTCGCCCCAGATACGCGTCCATTTCGCGACCGTGACGCCAGGGACGATTCCCACTCGCAGCCGCGTCGGCGAATCGACCTCGGCTTGTTCGGCACGCCTCTCGTCGTCGCGGGCGATCAGTTCGAGGGCCTCACGCAGCAGGTCGCGGCCGGCTTCGGTCAGTTCGGTCGGTTGCGCACCCGGAACGAAGAGTTTTGTCGCCAGCTCGTCCTCGAGGTCGATGACGGTGTGACTCAACTTTGGACGCGAGATGCCCAACGACTTCGCCGCACGTCCGAAATGCAGTTCCTCTGCAACCGCGACGAACCAGCGCAGCCGTTGCACGTCGACGGACTCGAACTGGCTCATTCGGAGAAGCGTATTGCACGTGGGTGGTGAGGAACCCCCGGCGGGCCGGATACTCTAGGCCGGTGAGCCCGGACAAGAAACAGCAGACGATGAAGCCCCTGACCGCGGCGAACAAGCTCGGCATCTTTCTGCCCGCTTCCCCGGAAGAATTCCGGAACTCCTCGATCACGCGCGCTCAGCTCGACCAGCTTCGGACGGAACCGCCGGAATGGCTGGTCGAACTCCGCAAGACCGGCCCGTTCCCGCGCGACGTCGTCGCTCATAAGCTCGGCGTCTCGAACAGCGGTCTTGCGCGCGCGGATGTCAGCGATTCCCTCACGGCGGATCAGATCACGGCGCTTCTCGCCGATCCTCCGGAATGGTTGGTTCGCGAACGCAAAAGCTACGCGACCGTGCAGAAGGAAACCGAGCGGATCAAGGCCAAGCAAGCAGAGCACAGGGCCAAAACCAACAGGCCCGCGAAGAACCCGCGCTGATCTTTCTGCCTATCGGCGCTTACTTCCTACCGTCGTCGGCGTAAACCCGAAAGCCCGAGTGCAGCAACCGCTCCGGCCCCTACCAGCGCGAATCCTTCCGCGAACGACGGCCCATTGCGAACTTCGAGACGCGGCGTTATCACGGCCGGATCCGGCGGCGCGACCGCGGCCAACGCCAGATTCTCTTCCGCGGTCGCGGCCCACGCAGTCGCGAACAGGATTATGCGAGCCGTGAAGAAGCTGAAGACCATGATGCCGATGATCGGCCCGAACACCGCGCCAGCGGGACTGGTCACCACTGACCTGAGATAGATGGTGGCGATCTGCTTGAAAATCTCGAAAGCGACAGCAGCCAGCACAGCCGCGCGCGCGGCACTGCGAAAGGTAACCCGCTCGCGCGGGAGCCTGGCAATCGTCCAGACGAACACCGCCCAGGACGACAGCAGCGCCAACACGATCGACACTATCCGTAGGGCGATACCGACTCCTGGCGCCTCCTCGAGATTGACCAGCCGCAGGATCTGCTCACCGATCGAACCGGAGCTCACGGCGGACAGGCCGAGCGAGACGATCAGAGCGAGCGCAAGGCCCGCGAGCGCTCCGAGGTCGGCGATCTTGGTCTTGATCCAGTTCGCCTGCGCGTGTTTCTGGTCCCACTGTTCGGTCAGCGCCGCGCGGAGATTAGTCATCCAACCGAGTCCCGCGTAGATCCCACCGACCAAGCCGATGATGCCGACTCCAGTTCGGGAGTTGACCGCCTGATCGATCAGATCGTTGAGCTGTTCGCCCATGGAACCCGGCACGTTCGACGTGATCTTCTCCTGGATCTGTGCGAGAAGATCCGGATGGCCGACAAAGACGAATCCCGCGATCGAGAACGCCACCATGAGCAGCGGAAAGAGCGCGAGCACGGTGTAATACGTGATCCCCGCCGCGAAGTAATCGCCGCGTTGTTGCTGGAATCTTCCCCCCGCGCGAATCAGATGGTCCAGCCACGGGCGCGCCGAGCGCTGTCGCGCCACGATTGCCTTGAAGTCCGGGATGTTCGATCACCCTTTCGGCGGCCGGTCGGAATAGCGACTCGGACGCTACCGCAACCGCGATCGGCGCAGACGCGCACTATGCCGCACTGTAAATGGAGTTAGGGGACCCCCGACTCCGTCAGCGTCGGTCAGCGGACCCCTGACTCCGTTTGTTTTCCGTGTCACTTCGCTGCCAGGAAACCCACGCGGTCGTACACCTGACGCAGCGTCTGGGACGCAACCTCGCGAGCACGTTCGGCACCGCTCGCGAGGATGCAGTCCAGCTCGTCCTGATCGGCGACATAGTCCTGCACCTTGGCCTGCAGAGGCGTGACGAAGTCCACAAGCGCCTGGGCCACATCGGATTTCAAGTCGCCGTAGCCCTTCCCCTCGTAACGAGATTCGAGCGTCTCGACAGGTTCGTCCGTCAGCGCACCCAGGATCACCAGAAGATTGCTGACGCCAGGCTTGGCTTCCGGGTCGAACCGGATCTCGCGCTCGGTGTCGGTGACCGCAGACTTGATCTTCTTGACCGAGATCTTGGGGTCGTCGAGCAGGTTGATCAATCCGGTATCGCTCGCAGCCGACTTACTCATCTTCGACGTCGGGTCCTGCAGGTCGAAGATCTTGGCCGTGCCCTTGATGATGTGCGGCTCCGGAACAACGAATGTTTTCTTGTAGCGGGAGTTGAACCGCTGCGCCAGGTTTCGGGTCAGCTCCAGATGCTGGCGCTGATCTTCGCCGACCGGTACCAGCTGCGGTCGGTAGAGCAAGATATCGGCCGCCATCAGAACTGGATAGGTGAACAGGCCGACAGTCGTGTTGTCGCTGCCCTGTTTCTGCGATTTGTCCTTGAACTGCGTCATCCGGCCGGCCTCGCCGAATCCGGTGATGCAGCTGAGTACCCACGTCAGCTCGGCATGTGCAGGCACCTGACTCTGCACGAAAATCGTCGCTCGTTCCGGGTCGATGCCGAGAGCGAGCAACTGCGCGACGGCAATCCTCGTGCGCTGCCGCAATTGCTTCGGATCCTGCGCCACCGTGATTGCGTGGAGGTCCGGGATGAAATAGAAGGCGTCGTAATCGTGCTGCAGGTCCACCCAGTATCGCAACGCACCGAGGTAGTTTCCGAGGTGAAACGAATCCGCGGTTGGCTGAATTCCGGAAAGAACACGTGGCTGCGCGGCCGGGACGGGACTGGACATGGTCATCAATCTTTCCACGGCGCTACAGCGTCAGCCTGACGGGCTGCGCCTGCGTCAGCCAACCAGCGTGATTCATGCCGGCAGGCACGACAAATACCACCCCAAACGCAATGGGCACCGAGCGATTCGCCCATTCCGACGCGTAGAACGCCATCGCATCGACAAACCATGCCCGCTGTGCGGGTTCGTCTCGCAACAGCTCGGCAGCGTCACGCACAACGACGACATACCCTTTGGCCGCCCCGACGAACTCGTCGAGATCACGCATACATTCGTCGAAGGCATTCTTG
>JBBSKP010000354.1:0-3786 GCA_038256175.1 Mycobacteriales bacterium | reverse complement strand
CTCCCATGGGAAAGGGCGCATGAGCTGCACATATGCCGCGTGTCGTGGGAATGAAAGGGGCAGAATCGAGGCCGACCAATCCGCGCAACTCCAACAGCGGCGGGGACGGCGGGTTACGTCACTTCAGAAGAGCCGCACCCCAACCATTCTTCCGTGTTGACGCTGCCCCAGGGCGGACGAAGATCCCACGTCGTCTCGGTCGCGGTCGCAGCCTTCTGCGCTCTCGTCTGTGTAAGTGGTAGCGATCGCGCCACCACGCGACCCAGTCGACCAGCTCGTCGAACAGTTGGGAGGCTTCACCCGCATCGAGGTAGCGCCGGGCGAATCGTGACGAAACCAGTACTGCGGAATCGTCGGCTTCTAACCCAGATCTGTTGTTAGTCATACGATTACCGCGCTCTTCGTCTGGATCGGCAGATACTTCTCGGGCACTTCACCCGTCTCTACGATGTCGCTGAAGTCTGCGTACGACTCGCGTACGGACTTCTCCGATCGCGCGTCCTGCGACACGCTGGGCAGGTTCAGTAGCATCGCGGGCGCGTTGCGATATGCGCCACCGGGTTTGAACCGGATCGACGCGGCGTCGAGCCAGTTCGCGATCGGGGTATATTCGCCACGCCCGGACTGGGGCTTCTTGTCGAAGACCACCACCTGGCGACCAGCCAGCAGTTGGCGAATGCAGAAGGCTTCTTGATGATCTAGGATTTGCCGCTGCCGATGTCACCGATCATGCAGACGTTGATGCCGCTGATCTCTTCGCCGTAGAGGGCGAAGGGGTCGATGATTTCGAGTTCCTGGCTGATGCGGTTCAGTCCGGCAGCGACGCCTTCGTGGCGGCTGGATCGCCGACTGGTGACCAGGTTCAGTGCTTCGTCTTGTCGGGTGGTGGTCCAGAAACCTTCCTGACGTTGTTCGTACCAGCCGAGTTTGTCGAGCCAACGGTTCCGTTTCGGCGGTGGGCGTCGCCGGGTCGCGCGGGGAATGGCGTCGGTGGCGTCGAGGACGGCGCGTTCCTCGGGCGTCCGTTCGATCGTAGGTAGTCCGGTGCCGCACGACCAATGCCGAGTAGGCGGCGAACGAGTCCGCGATGGGGTGCAGCGCGGCGAGATCCGGCTTGCTCGGGCCGCAGGATTGTCTGTGGCATTGGTGGTCTTCTCCCCGCCACCGCGTGTAGGTGGTGGTTGCGGGCCCGCGACCGAGTGCCAGCGTGGCGAAAAGCGCGACGTCGTGATCGTCGTAGCACCAGTCGATTTCGCCGATGACCGATTCACCGGCGGCTTCGCTCACGCGCAGGCAGGCGCGTTCAAGGTCTTCCTCGTCGCGGCCGTTTCGACGCGGCGGCGGGCGGCGTCGTTGTGTGCCTGCATGATCGGTCCACCACGAGGTCAGCGGGCTGGGATCGGGCCAGACAATTGCGGCGTTCTCGTGTCGGCGGTTGCCGGTGGCTGCCGTCGAGGTGTCGAATACGGCGGGTCGCGAGACCATTGCTCAGGTCCGAGGTTCTCGTTCGTCGCGGTCGTCGAGCATGGGGACCGGGGTCGACTGGTCGATGCGGTCTGCGTCGTCGGCGTCCCACACTGGTGCGAGCGACATCGGTGAGGGGTCCGAAGTGTCGACATCGTCGATGTCGATGACCAGCGCTGCTTGTTCGGCGAGGTCGGCGTCGTCGGCGGTGGGGATTGGGTCTATCACGTCCATGTCGCTCCTATTCGAATCGAGTCTCTCGGGCCGAGCCCAGCGGCTTAGTCGGATGGGTTCGCTACCAGTCGGCAGCAGCGGTCGCGGGGCGGTCGTGGAGGTGCCGGTTCCCGCAGGCCGTGGTCAGTAGTAGGTGGCCCCACTCGTCGCGGGGCGACGCCAGCGCGACCACCACCGTCCGGTTTTCGGCGTCGGGATCGACGGTGACGCCGTTTCCGGCGAGTCGGACAAGCGCCCGAGCGAGGGAGAGCGCCGACGTGCTCACGCTTGGCGGTGTCCAGCATCCGGGCCTCCCACCGGCGGCGATCAGCCTGATAATGCGAGCCGTTCACGTCTCCTCCCCTTTGTCGTGCCGTCCGTCTCTGAAATGACCCGACCGACGTCGTGGTGGTGGTGCGTTGACTCCGGCGCACCCATGTGGTCGGTGTTGAGACCTGTGTCCCCTATGAAGGGAATGGACCGTGGCGCCTGCCCGTCGTGCCCGGTGGGCGGTGCGCTGCCGTGAGCGTCTCGCATCTGCGGGTGCGGCGGGCGCCTAGGTTGAGTGTGAATAGGGGGCGGCGCCACGGTCAGTTTCGGTGCATCGGTGTGAAATCACCACCTCCTTTCGACTGCGAGTCATCCTGTGCTGGTTGGCTATTCGGTTGCGCCACTCGCGGCGCGGGGGTGCGCGTTGAGTCGCCCTCCCGGTGCCCGGGTGCACACCGTCGCGCAGTATCCGCGCCGATCCGGATGTCGAACCGGACGGGGTGTACCCACTCGTGCCGCAGGTCGCGGCCGCCAGCGGGGGTGGGCACCATGCCCACGCCCTCAGATGACCAGGAGTCGGTGCGCGTCATGCTGCTCACCTCCCACCATCATCGGTGGCCCGGGTCAGCCGTCGATCGCCTGGTGCCCGTTGCTGTGGGCGATGTCGATCTTGCGGGGCTTGGCCTTCTCCGCGACCGGGATCCGCAACCGCAGCACACCGTCGGTGTAATCCGCCTCGATCCGGTCGGTATCGAGATTCTCGCCGAGGAACAACTGACGGCTGAACACTCCGCGCGGTCGCTCCGCGGCGAGCATGTCGCGGTTCGTGTCAAGGTCCGGGCGTTCGGCGCGCACGGTGATCACGTTCCGTTCGATGTCGAGATCCAGCGAATCCGGCTTCATGCCGGGCAGGTCGAACTCCACCACGAACTCGTCGCCCTCACGCCAAGCGTCCATCGGCATCACCGCTGGTCGCGCGGAAGTCCCGAACACCTGCTGGGTCAGACGGTCGAAATCACGGAACGGGTCGGTACGCATCAGCATTGTCGCCACCTCCAACACTCCAATCTGAGTTCAGTTTCACCAGTTATCTTCGTTCACTGGCATAGATTTGTTGTAGCACCGCTGATAGCCTCAATCAAGAGGCAACCGGGGAAAATTTCGGTCCGGCAGATTCGCGACATGAGAGGTGGACGGCGATGACTCTCGACCCGGATCGACCAGGGTCGCCACCGCCCGCACAGGGTGTCTACGGGATCTCGGTTGCCGCCGAACTCTCCGGCGCCGCGGTGCAGTCGTTGCGTCTCTACGAACACCACGGCCTGCTCACCCCCGCGCGCAGCGATGGCGGCACCCGCCGCTACAGCAGCAACGACATCACCCGCATCGGCCGGATCACCACCCTGCTCGCCGCCGGGGTCAACCTCGCCGGCATCGGCCGCATCCTGGGCCTCGAAGACGACAACACTGCACTGCGCGCCGCCAACGCGAGCCTTCGTTCACTCGATCTGACCACTCGACACGGCGGAAGCGACTCACCCGCAACACCTGAAGGTCGCGCCACATAGCGCGAAGATCCTCGACGACCTCTCGATCGCGAATACCCGCAGGATCAGCGGGCGCGACACAAGCCAACGCCAAGCGCTCCGCACACTCGACCTGTCAGCCTGAACGATCTCGCACACCCAGTTTCCGCCGAAACGGAAGTTGTCAACCTGCCTGAGACACAGGGAGGTTGATTCCGGTTGGTGAGGGTAGGGCCGGTGCGGTTGGTTGGCGTCGGAATCGTTCAGGGTGTTTTTCCCAGTACCGATCGAGTGCGGCCTGTCGTTGTCCACG
>JBBSKP010000353.1:0-3803 GCA_038256175.1 Mycobacteriales bacterium | reverse complement strand
CCGTGGGCAGGCGTATCCGGACGCGATTTCACTTCGTTTGACCGACACGGTCTGGTCCGGGCCGCGCCAGATGACGGCGAACTGACCGTCGACACCGGGTTCGGCGATGGCCGCGAGGATGCCGTCGGTGTCGCTGTACATCGTCGAGATGTTCGTCGGCGCGATCGTCCAGCAATTACGAGTAAGCACGGAGATATCACCGGCAACGAGGTCCGTGGCCCATGGCTGTAGGGCGGCCGCAGCATTCGGGTTGGTGGGAACCTCGCCGACCGAAACCTGAGCAGTGGCGGGCGGCGCTTCCTCGGTGGTCGTCTGCCGAGAGTTCGCGCGGTCCGTCGCCGCCGAGTCGTCCGGGATCCCGGAAACCCCGTCGTCCCCGCACGAGGCGAGAACGAGGGCCGATGCGGCGACGAGTAGGCAGACGATCGACGTTCGCTGAGGTAGGTACACGCGAATCGAACCTTTCTCGGTGCAACTCTCGAAGGCAACGCTCTAGGCATGCGGCGCTGTGCACCGACTACGCTAACCGACTGTGGAACCCGTCTATGCGACCATCGTCGGCATCGCTCGCGCAGTTTTTGCGCTCGAAGGCCTGAAATTCACCGTCAAAGGTGACGAGCACATCCCAGCCGAGGGTGGCGCGGTGATCGCGATCAACCACACGGGCTACATGGACTTCACCTATGCCGGGCTGCCAGCGCGCACGCCCAAGCGGTTCATCCGCTTCATGGCGAAGAAGGAAGTCTTCGACAACAAGTTCAGCGGTCCGATCATGCGGACGCTGCGCCACATCGAGGTCGACCGCGTCGCGGGTGCCGACTCGTATCGGCAAGCGGTCGGCGCCTTGCGTCGGGGCGAGCTGATCGGCGTGTATCCCGAGGCGACCATCAGCCGAAGCTTCGAAATCAAGGAATTCAAGTCCGGTGCGGCACGGATGGCGATCGAAGCCGGTGTGCCGATCATTCCGATCGTGATTTGGGGCGCACAGCGAGTGTGGACCAAGGGCTTCCCGAAGCGCTTGGGCCGCACCAACACCCCGATCTCGATCGCGGTGGGCGAACCGATCACTGCAGTCGAACCCGCCGCGGACCTCACGGCTCGTGTGCGGTCGACGATGCAGGCGATGCTGCTCGATCTGCAGAAGGATTACGACCATCCGGCCGGCGAGTACTGGGTGCCCGCACGGCTCGGTGGCAGCGCTCCGACGTTGGAAGAAGCGACCGCACTCGACAACGCGGAAGCCGAGGCGCGGGTCGCCGCACGCCGAAAAGACGCTTCGGAGTAAGCCATGACCCGCGAACCCGTCTACGACGTCCTCACCATTTTGGGCAAGACGATGTTAGCGGCGCAGGGTGTTCGAGTCTCGATCAACGGCCAGGACAACATCCCTCGGACCGGCGGCGCCGTTCTCGCGGTCAATCACACTGCGTACCTGGACTTCATCGAAGTCGGACTGGTCGGCCGCAACAGTGGCCGCTATGTCCGGTACATGATGAAAGCCGAACTCGAGCAGAACCGGATCGTCGGCTTTCTGATGAAGCACTGCAAGGCAATTCCGGTGGACCGTTCGGCTGGACACGCTGCCTATGAACGCGCGGTCGATTCGCTGCGGGATGGCGAACTGGTTGTCGTGTATCCGGAGGCGACCATCAGCCGCAGCTTCGAACTCAAGGAGTTCAAGTCCGGTGCGGCTCGGATGGCGATCGACGCCGATGTGCCGATCGTGCCGATAGTGATCTGGGGTGCACATCGAATCTGGACCAAGGGCTTTCCCAAGCAGCTCGGTCGGCACAACTTTCCGGTGAATATCGAAGTAGGTGAACCGATTTCGCAGGATCAGTCTACGGACGAGCTCACCCGGACGGTGCGCACCTCGATGGGCGAACTGCTCGCCCGCGCCCAGGAGGGCTACCCGCACGTCGCGGGCGAGCCGTGGGTGCCGGTCCGCCTCGGCGGAAGCGCACCGACCATCCCGGAGGCCGCCAAACTCGAAGAGGCAGAATTTGCCGCGCGTCGTGCGAAGGCTGCCGCCAAGCGACGCTGATCAGCCTGTCGGAGATGCGGCGTGCAGGTTCTTCGCGGTCGGTGAGGCCGGCACGTTTTCCGGCTTGGGGAATGTTCCGAGTACGCGATCTGCGGTGCCCGATGTGGTCACGGTGAACCAGTAGTGCTCGTTCTTGTAGTGATGTAGCCGGTGGTCCCGCCAGATCGCCTTGTAGATACGGGTTTTCGGCTTGTAGTCGCTGTGGATCAGGTAGTGGCTCCACTCGTAACCGAGCCCCATCAGCGCGATGAATACGAGGTAGGTCATCCCCATGCCGAGCCGCGGGAATGCCAGCAGCGAAATCGCAACAGCGCTGGGTAGCACCCACAACAGCGCTTTCCACGGAATGAAGATCAGCGGGATATCGCGCGGGTTCCTGTGGTGTTCACGGTGTTTGCGGGCCAGCAGCGAATCGATGGTCACTCCTGCAACCTTGCGCGGTCGCCAATGCAGGATGAAGACGTGGATCATCCATTCGAAGAATGGGAAAACGGCAACCATCACCACCGGAACCACAGCGTCGGTCCACTGCCAATCGCCCACCAATATCCGTGCGATCACTGCGGCTACCAAGGTCGCGGTGATCATCCACGGTGACGGGTGACGCCAGAATTCGCGGCGGGCATCGGCGAGGCTGAAGCCTTTACGAACCGTGCGAGTGGTCGCGATGTTCGAACGTGAAGTGCTCATCGTTGAACCTCCAGGGTGTTGATCACGGCGATCAGAGCTGTGGTCGCCGGTTCCAGCAGATGTAGTGCGGCAATGCGGGCTGCATCGGGATCGCCCGCGACGATGGCGTCGGCGAGGGCGCGGTAGGACTCGGTATTGCTGACTTCGGCTGCCATGGCGACGGCCAATGCGGGCAGGGTCGGCTCGTATGCGGTGCGGAGCGTGTTGTATATCAGCCGAAATGCGATGGAATCCGCACCGTCGACGACGTAGTCCCAGAATGTGAGCGCAAGCTTCTGCTTCTCGACAGGATCGGATTCGTTGGCGAGTGCCTCGATCGAATCATCGAGTAGTGCAGCAAGTTTCGGCCCGCTGCGCTGAGCTGCCAACTCGGCGACCTTCGGGCCGTTGTGCAGGCGGGTCTCCAGAATACTGCGCGCAACCGACACATCCAGCTCGCCGTCACGGACGAGCAGGCGTGGGAGCAAATCGAGTCCGGCGGTACGACGGTAATCGCGGACGGTGGTCGCGTCGCCTTGGCGAACCTCGACAAGTCCAGCGGCGGCGACTCGCTTGAGGGCCTCCCGCACGGCAGGTCGTGACACGCCGAGGACTTCGGCGAGCCGGCGTTCGCTCGGGAGACTCTCGCCGGGGATCAGCTCGCCGTTGATCACGTCCGCAAGGATCTGTTCGAAGACGTCCTCGGGTACCGATCGTCGGCTGACGGGTTGCAGGGCCATGTGGAACAGGATGCGCCTAACACAGGACAGACGTCAAGTGGTCAGACCAGTGTGCTCGTGGACCCGTACGCTGAGTGCCCACTCTTGGCTGATTGAGCCGGGATCGATCCCGTCGGAGTTTGCGCAGAATAGGCACTCAGGCTCATGGGGCTAGGTTGTGTGCCCCGAAATCCAGCTTTCAACCCGATCGGCGAGCACCGGTAGGCTAACCGTCGCGGCACCGAGCACCACGTCGTGGAAGCCCTTGATGGTGAAGCGGTCGCCGAGCCGATCTTCAGCGCCGGCCCGCAGCCGGACGATCTCGCGTGGACACCCTGCATCTGGTCGGAGCGTAGCTCGATCAGTCTGCT
>JBBSKP010000352.1:0-3856 GCA_038256175.1 Mycobacteriales bacterium | reverse complement strand
GGTTTGCAGCGGCCTGGAAAACATGGATCTGGCCGCGCCAGACCTGGAGTTCGCATTGCACACCCGCCTGGCCGAATTCAATGGCGAGGCGCTCGGCGTCCTGATACAGCATCTCGGCGTCGCTGATCTGGATCAACGACGGCGGCAATCCGGTGCAGTCGGCGCCGACGAGTGGGCGCGGCGCGGCTCGGCTGGCGACAAGCTTGAGGAACTCACGAGCAAAGGACTGCGTGAACATCGCGTCCCGGTGGGCCCGCAAACTTTGTATCCAGCTCGAAGTCGGCGGGCGGCGCGTGGGAAACGGTCGCCCTCGGCACCGGCAGTCCCTGCTCGCACGCGACGATCGAGGTCATGAAGACGAGGTACGCACGTGTCAGCGGGACGGCGTTGCTTCCCAGCGGACCTGCCGGCGCTTCGCGAGTCGGGCCACTCGCGGGAGAGCTCGCCGAGCATTTCGGTGTCGATGTCTATGTGTCCGAACGTAATTCCGTCCCCCGTGCTGACATCCCGGATGCGGTCCGCGAGACCACCGCAGTGGCCGAACTCGCCCGGCAGTTGGGTCGGCCGAGGGGCTTGCGCAAGCTGGCGGACATGTTGCTCGAATTCCAGATCACACGGCCGGGACCGGCACGCGATTTGCTCATCGGGTTGGTCCGCGTCTCGAAAATGAACGCGCTGACATGAATAGGAGGCGTGATGTTCTCGTTGCCGATGTCCTGGAGCACGTGATTACTCCCCATGCTAATAATGCCCCACTGATTGACAAACATGCATTTGGCGACCCCGCGCCCGGCTTCGTCGGTCGGGGGTCGACAAAGCCGGGCGCGCGATCGATAGCAATTCGCGGCCACTTGGCCCGCGGATGGGTCTTTATCGTGAGGCACGCGGTATCCGGCGTTGACCAGGCACGCAGAGCGGTAGCGCCTCGGTAGTCGTTGGTCCGTCGCGGCCAGGTGCAACCTGATATCCGGTGTTGGTCGTGCGACCGTACTGCTCTTCGATCATGGGCAGATCAGCTTTGGTCACCAGCCGGGTCGCCACTGCGAACTCGACCAGACGAACCCGACGGTTAGTGGCCAATTTTCCCGCGCCGCCGCGTAATCCGGTGATGCCGATCTGCGCGAACTTGTCGCATACGTTATCGAGTTTCCGGTTGAATTTCGTCAGTGGCCAACCCAAACGCGCCGCCGCCGCAGCCGAGCCCGGAATTGCGCTGGCACTCGTTCCGTCGCGCCGGAGCAGAGGCTCCGCCAAAGCAACAATCAGCACAAGCTGGGACTCCGTCAGTCTCGGCGCCCTGATAGTTGTATCGCCAAGCGCCGCATCGAGACTGGGCGCCTCGGTCGGTTGGGTCTGCGACGTGTGGATCGCGAACTCGTATGTTGTCGGGCCGGCGGAGATCACGACGGATGTCGTGCCGAAGACCAGGGGAATTCGCGTTCCGGGGACGAGTCGAGCCTCGAATCCGCTGTCTCCGGCGGTCACCGTCGCAGGCAGGCTCGTGCCGGTGTTGACGAGCCACCACAAGCCGTCGGTGAACTGTACGGACAGGCAGCGCCGGTGCAGGTAGCGATTGGTGTCGATGTCGAGCGTTGCGCCTCGGCCGATCTCGAAGACGGTGCCCGGATCGAGGTCGTACGCCTCTTCGCAGTACTCCACGCGCACGTGGGCCGTCTGACCGGGTCCTGACCGGGCGCGTAGGGCGGTGCTGTTCATGCGGCATGTCCTCGAATGAGTCAGGCGCAGGCGGTCCCTGCGCTCGCCACAATCGTCCCGCAGCGCACTGCGCGGAACTAGGCACCCAAGGAGTGCGAAATGCCTACACCTCGATCGTGCTCGACTACCCTGCGTGCGCTGCAGTGACAGCGTTGGTATGTCACCAGTCCTGCGCTGGTCCGATGCGAGGATTCCGTTGTCCAATGATGCTCGTGGTTGTCCATGTCTGCAGTGTGCTGTAATGGCTGTAATGGCATTGTGCATCTCAACCCTTACGGCGGAGACGCGGTGTTGCTCGCCGTCGATCTAGTTCACAACCCGCCGGCCGACGCCGCCGAACTTGCCGAGCGTTGCGTCGCAGCGGGGTTGACGGTCGACGTTGCGCCGACGCGTGCGGATTACGCTGCAACGCAACGGTTTCTGCAGGCGTGGGTCGAGGTGGTGGATGCAGACAGCGAGGCCGAGCGCGCAAACTTGCTCAACCGGCTCCTCGCGAAAGCCACGGCGTTTCCGCGGCTGACCAACCACGCGAGCGACGGTTGGCACATTCATTATCGCGATCCGGGCATGCCGCTCAGTGGCGTCCTCGAGGCGTTGATAAGCGTCGGGACGGCACTGCATCTGGCCGCGCGGGGCATGGACCGGATCGGCCGGTGCGCCGCGCCCGAATGTAATCGGGTGTTTGCCGACGTGTCGCGTAATGGCCGCCAACGCTATTGCAGCCCAGCATGTTCGAATCGCGCGGCGGTGCGGCGCCATCGAGCGCGAGCAAGTTCGGTCGCCGAGTAGCGCAAGAGTCGGATTCGTCACATATCTGCTACTCCAAGTACCGGATATGTCAGAATTCTGTGATCTTACAAGCGGCATTGGAGGCTGTGGTGGACATCGTAGGCACCCTGGACAAGGCGGCACGCAATGCGTGGGCGCTGTCCTTCGGCAACGGTGTGGAACCACGTCGCCCCACGTCATCGACCGTTTTGTGGGACGAACCGCATCGGCTGCTTCGCCGTTTCGGTGCGACCGAGGACCGTCGCGGAACGCCCGTTCTGATGGTGCCACCGCTCGCAGCACCTGCGACCTGCTTCGATCTGCGCCCTAACCAGAGTGTCGCCGAATTCCTGCTCGACAGCGGTCGGACGCCGTATCTGATCGACTACGGGACCATCTCGTTCGCCGATCGCCGGCTCGGTTTCGAGGACTGGCTCGACGACATACTTCCAGCGGCCATTCGCCGCGTATCCGAAGACAACGATGGAAGCCCCGTCGACGTCGTTGCGTGGTGCCTCGGCGGCACGATGAGCCTGCTGACGGCCGCCGCGCACGACGATCTACCGATCCGGTCTATCGTCACCATCGCGACACCACTCGACTACAGCAAACTGCCGTCGGTCGCTCCGCTGCGCGCACTCGGCAATCTGACCGGTGGCCGCGAAACGACGATGTTCAGCCGCATCGTCGGCGGGATACCGGCGCCCCTCGTGCAAGCAAGCTTTCGTGCGACCGCAATCGAGCGGGAGCTCAAGCGGCCGTGGTTCATTGCTCGCAACTTGCACGAGACCGAAACCCTCGCCCGGATGGAAGCTATCGAACGTTTCATGAGCGAGATGCCCGCATACCCGGGCCGACTGTATGGGCAGCTGTGGGGCCGGATCATGCTGCGCAACGATCTCGGCCACGGCCGGCTGAAGCTCGGCTCGCGTCGCATCGACCTTGCCGATGTGCGCGTTCCCGTTCTTGCGATGGCAGGCGACGGTGACGCGATCACGAGCATCGAGTCGGCTCGCCATGCCGTCACTGTGCTTTCCGGTGCGCCGTCGGTGCAGTTCGAGGTTGTTCCGGGCAGCCATCTCGGTGTGCTGACGGGCCCGGGCGCACAAGACACCACGTGGCCCCACATTGCGAAATTCCTTGCTGCGCAAGAGGAACTGGTCGGAGTCAATCGATAGCGGTGAACGGTGCCAGCAGGCGCTCCGCGCTCGTGCGCCTTTCCGGAGGGCCCGCCCTCCTGTGATGTCTCAGGACATGTTGAACAAATGTGTCTCAGGACTTCGTGGACGATTTTTTGGTGAGCAATTGTGAGGTTACCGTTCTGTCGAGGGTCAGGGTGCGTGCGAGGCGGTCATCGACCATGATGGTGACC
>JBBSKP010000351.1:0-3927 GCA_038256175.1 Mycobacteriales bacterium | reverse complement strand
TCGCTTCGGGTCGATCCCCGCGAGGCTGGTGGGCGCTCGTTCGGTGCCGATCGGCACGGCAATCGTCGGGTTGCCGCCCTCGACGCCAACCCACTGCGCGGACACCCCTGCCCACGCATAACCGCCGCGGATCAGTTCGTTGCGAGGTACGTGTAGCCCGGTGCGGCATCGCGGCCACTGCTGACATTCAGCCATTCGACGACGAGTGTTCCGTTGAACGCCTGCGGATCGGCAGGCCGCCGCACGACGACTCGTGTTGCGAATTGTGCTGTTTCGCTGCTGGTTTCGAGGTCGAAGCGTCCATCTGCGGTGAGCGGTCTAGCTTCGCGAAACGATGTGGCTGTGCCCGCGGCGCGGTATTCCGCTTCGACGTATCCATTCGCTGTGAGGTCGGGACCGGTTACGGCGGCCAGCAAGAAGACGCCACGTCCGCCGTGCAGCGGTGTGATTGTGGCTGCGGCGGATTCGACCGATGTCGGATGACTTCTACTCGGCACGCTGTTCCTCGATTCGAATGCTGGAACGCGCTCCAGCCTGGAACACGTTCCAGAAGCCGATCGTAGCGCGATCGATAGACGTTCCGCGGTGGACTGTTGACACGCAGGTACCCTTCGGTCATACACTAGGACAAAAGATGTATGACCGAAGGGTTGTGAACCGTGGTAATTGGCAGTCGAGTCGTTGTTCTGGGCGGCAGCGTTGCGGGGTTGTGTGCTGCAGGGGCTGTTGCGCAGTACTTCAGCGAAGTGATCGTGCTGGAGCGAGATGCGCTGCCCGCGGACGCGGAGCATCGGCGAGGCGTGCCGCAGAGCAAGCATCCGCACTTCATGCTGAACTCGGGGCGTCGGTCGATCGAGCTGCTGTTTCCCGGTTACGAGGCGGACTTGCTCGACGCCGGCGGCCGCAAGCTGAATCCCTCGCTCGACGCCGCCTACTGTGAGGCTGTCGGATGGGCACCGCGCAAGTCGGGCTCGATGACGATGGTCTACGGCTCGCGCATCCTGATAGAGCGAGTGTTGCGCGACAAGGTCCGCAATCTCGCGAACGTGACGATCCGCGAGGAAATTGTCGTCAGAGGAATCGACACCGAGGACGGCGGGACAGCGGATGGGCGCGTCACGGGCGTGCGCATTCTCGGGGACTCAGGCGAGGAGCTGATCTCAGCTGATCTGGTGATCGACGCGATGGGTCGGGGCTCGTCGGTCCCGGCCTGGCTTGCTGCGGCGGGTTGGCCCGAGCCGCCGGTTCGGTCACTCGACGCGAAGGTCACGTACTCGTCGATGTGGTACCAACTGCCGCCAGCCGAACAACGTCCCGACAGCTGGTGGTGGGAGCACCTCGCGATCATGCCGCATCAGGACAAGAGCCCTCATCCGGAGGAGTACGACTATTTGGTCAACTTCTTCCCGATCGAAGGTAACCGCGCGATTGCGTGCATGGGCGCCTGGGGCTTGGAGTTGCCGAAGAAGACCGACGCGTTCGTCGAAGCGGCAGAACGGATTCGGACGCCCGTGTTCGCCGCGGCGATGAAGCAATGCGAACAGCTTTCGGACGTGCATCTGACGCGCTCGACCGGAAACAAATGGCGGCGCTACGACTTGCTGGAGAACCCGCCGTTGGGTCTGATCCCGATCGGCGATGCGATCTGCGCGTTCAACCCGTTCTATGGCCAGGGGATGAGTTCGGCTGCACGTTCGGCCGTTATCGTTGCCGACAGACTGCGAGATGCGGTGTCGCTCGACCGCGCGTTCTTCAACGGTCTGCTCGCCGAGCAAAAGAAGTCTCTCGACGTACCGTGGATGCTCGCCATCGCGCGAGATCAAGGCTACGAGCATGCGACGGGTACCGAAGTTGCGTCGCCGCTTCGTCGCCGTATTTCGGCGGCAATGGTGTGGCCGGTGTTCAATCTCATCACCGCTACGGCAAGGGAAGACGACGTCGTCGAGGACCACTTCGCGCGGGTGTTCAACCTTGACGAGTCGATGAAAGACATGGCGAAGAATCCGCGCGTGATCGCAGGGCTCATTCGGTACAAGATCAAACTGATGTTCGGCCGAGAGAAGATGCCGCGAAGTTTCGACATCCAGCTCGACCCGCCAGGTAGGGACTACACCCCGCGCCGCGACGACCTCGGAAAGCAGGCTGTGAAGATATGAGCGCGACGTGTGACGCTGTGTCCGAACGCATTACGGGGTACCTGGGCTTTTCGTGCCACGACGCGAACCCGTTCGTCACGTTTCGGAACCCGGCCGAGCTTGCCAGCTGGACGATGCCGGTCCTCGAGCTCTTGATCATCGGTGGTGCGATCTTCGCGTTCGTGCACGCGGTGCGCCGACTGCGACGCGATGGTGACCCGACGAATCTGGCGTTATGGTTCGCATCGCTGGTCTACCTCTTCGTGACCGAGCCGCCGTTGTACTTCCCGGGCTGGTTCGGCTTGGAGGAGCAGTTCGGGTTTATCTTCGCCCACAACGTGTTCACGGTGCAGTTCATGTACGACCGGCTTCCGCTGTACATCGTGGCGATCTATCCGGCGCTCAGCCAGCTTGCATACGAACTGGTCCGGGTGCTCGGGGTATTCCAGCGCAGGGGAGCGTTCGTCGGAGCGGTCTGCGTGGCCTTCGTGTGCCAGGTGTTTTACGAAGTGTTCGATCAGCTCGGTCCGCAACTGAAGTGGTGGGCCTGGAACCTCGACAACGATGTGAATCATCCACTGCTGGACTCCGTTCCGATGAACAGCATCGTGTTGTTCGCCTCGGTTTCGTTCGGTGCGATCGTCTACCTGGTCGTGAAACTGATCGGCGCGCCGGTGTGGAGCGGCCGTCGGTTGCGGGCGCGATCGTTGATTCCTCGCATTGTGGTTGCAGGAGCGTTGGCGCCGATCGCTATGGCAATCGCGAGTGTGCCGAGCGCAATCTTCGGCGGGGACGATCCCAACACCTCTGCTCAGGCGATTGTATTGACTATCGAGATCGTCGTGCTTTGGATCGTGGGCGGGACGTTCCTCATCCGACAATGGGTCGAGGGTCGGAGGTTGGAGGGGCGGACGGAGACCGACCCGCCGATCGATGCATTCGTCCGGATCTATCCCGCGGTGTACCTCCTCGTTTTCGCCGTGCTCTGGGCGAGTGCGTTGCCCGCGTTCATCGGGGCGCATGACGGCATGACCCTCGGCGGCACGCCGATTGGCAATTGGCCGTACACAGTGCTCTGCTTCCTTGCCTCTGCCGCCTGCGTCGCGGCGGTTCTGTTTCCACGCCGCGGATCAGTTCAGCGGGCAGAAAATAAGGAAGTCGGGGCGTCCATGCGATGATCCGCGCGTGAGAACTCGCGGTTGGCAAGGGGACTTACCTCGAGACGAGGCGGAAGCCCGGGACAGGATCGTCGCCGCGGCAACGCGCTGCGTCGATCGTCTTGGCCCGACGAAAACGAATATCGCGGCGGTCGCCTCGGAACTGGGAGTCACCCGGCAGACCGTGTACCGGTACTTTCCTAGCTTGCCAGAGTTGCACGCAGCCGTGGCCGAGGCGGGCACCGAGCAGTTCCTGGATCGCATGGCGGCTCACCTCGCTCACGTGACGAGTCCGCAGGAGGCCGTGACCGAGTCGATCGTGTTCTCGTTGAACACCATTCCGAGCGAGCCCTATGTTGGCCTGCTGCTCCAGGCCGGCGAGAACGAGGTCTTCAGTCGGGGAGTGACGTCGTCGCGCGCGATGTCGCACGGAGCGCAGATGTTGGGGCGGATGCCCGTCGACTGGGATGCGATCGGTATCCGTGACGGCGACCTCGAGTCTCTCGCCGAGATCATCATGCGGCTCATGGTGTCATTCCTGGAGTACCCGGCTGACCCGCCTCGTTCGGATGACGAACTGCGGCGCCTGATTCAACGCTGGATCGGACCAGCACTGATGATTCGCGAACACCACG
>JBBSKP010000350.1:0-3945 GCA_038256175.1 Mycobacteriales bacterium | reverse complement strand
GGTCACCATCATGGTCGATGACCGCCTCGCACGCACCCTGACCCTCGACAGAACGGTAACCTCACAATTGCTCACCAAAAAATCGTCCACGAAGTCCTGAGACACATTTGTTCAACATGTCCTGAGACATCACAGGAGGTCCCGCCCTCCTAAACGACGCACAGGTGCGGAGCGCCTGACGCTAGCATCGCGGTGTGATCACTTGGCAGAGACTGACGAGAACTCGCACAGTCTTGTTCGGGTTGTTGGCGTGCACGCTTGTCGTCGGTGCATCTGTTGCAGTGTCCCCTGCGGCATCGGCCGCACCGGGGACGACGTGGTTGTGCGAGCCCGGTCGTACCGGAGATCCCTGTGGCGGACGGTCGGGTGCGCCGATCGACTGCTTCTACGTGTATCCCACAGTCTCGTTGCAACTTTCCACCAACTCGGACCTGTCGGTGGGCCCCGAGGAACAGACAGTCGCACGGCAGCAGGCGGAGCCGTTCGGTGAGCACTGCAACGTGTGGGCGCCCATGTATCGGCAGAGCACATTGCTCGGGCTCGCCACCGCTCCCGGTGCTGCCCGAACTGCCGCGCTGGATACGGCGTACGACGACATCCAAGCCGCGTGGGACGACTACATTGCCCATCACAATGATGGGCGCGGTGTCGTTCTGATTGGGCACTCACAGGGCACAGCAATGTTGCGAACGCTGATCCGGAACCGCATCGACGGACAGGATGTTCAGGACCGGTTGGTGTCCGCAATCCTGTTGGGCGGCAATGTTCTTGTGCGAAAAGGTATGTCGCTCGGCGGAGATTTCGGGTCGGTGCCGGCATGCACGGCTGCACGTCAGAATGGTTGCGTAGTGGCGTATTCGGCGTTCGGGACCGTCCCGCCACCGGACAGCCGGTACGGATTCGTGCCGACTCAACCCCACACTTCCGGCACCCGCAGCCGACTGCCGTTCGGCCCGGATTACGAAGTGCTGTGCACCAATCCGGCCGCACTGTCGGGAAATGCCAAGGCCGAGGTGCACGGCATCGTCGGCGGTCGAGCGGTCGACGGATACTCAGCAGAGTGCACGACAGGTGCGGGACCACACGTTCTGATGATCACCGGCGGAGGCACGCCGGGAGCTCCACCGGCCGGATCGTTGCCGACCGTGCCGAACGCGACGTGGGGCTTGCACATGTTGGATATGAACGTCGCACAGCGCGATCTCGTCGACCTGGTCGCGGCGCAGAGCCAGTCCTATGCGAGCGCCCACCGCTAGGTTGTCGCTGCGGACTGCTCCGGCTTGAGTGCTCCCGCGATTCCCTTCCGCAACTCTTCCGAGTCGGTGTGACCGTGTGAGGAGATGGCGTGCTCTACAGCGGCTTTCACCACTTCGTCTTGTTCCCCAGCGATGGTCAGGGTGCAATTGTTCTCGCTCGGCTGCTCGCGGCAGTCCACGACATATCGCATGATGATCGGCCTCCTCGGCTGTCGCAAACGCTCTCTGTGACGCATTCAAGTGAACGCTCCACTGGCGCTGGAAACAACCAACTTCTCGCGCTCGACCAGAAGTTAGGTTGGCCTAATTCAATGGTGCCGTCCGACGACCTGCTCACCATTGCGGAATTGGTACCTGGACAACATTTCACGAAAAGTCGACGATGCTCAGCATGCGACGCTGGGAGCACGAGCGGACCCTCGCACCGGTCTCGGATGGGTGAACCGCGATCCATGACCGCATCACGTTCGAACCCCGCGCGCCGCTACGACCGATGGCTCCGCTGATCGCGCGGATGTTGAGTACCTTCTTCCGGCGCCGACATCGACGGTTGCAACGGCACTTCAGTTCGGCGTCCCTCGACCGTTCGTGAAGAACCGGCAAACGGCGCGTTCCGCGACGCATGCCGGCTTACTGTGTGATCATCAGTCCGAACCAGCGGCAGTTCCGGACGAAAGGATCACTATGCTCGGCGCTCTCTTTGCTCTCAGCAGCGACTTCACTCTCGGATTGGCGAATACCGTCGCCACGTTCGGCGGCTTCATCACCAATATCAACATCACCAACAACTGAAGCTCGTGAACTGAGCGGCTCGTCTGACACTGCCTCCTGAGGCTTCCACTTCGCTTGTTGATCAATACTCTTGGGCTATGACAACCCTGACGGGCGCTCGGGTCCGGCTCCGCCCGGCCACCCGAGACGACATCCCTGCTCTTGCGACGATTCGCAGCACGCCAGAAGTCCACGCGCATTGGCGGGGCGGCACGGACATGGTCGCCGCTGTCAACGAAGACTTCGACGAACCTGATTCGACTGCCTACGCCATCGAAGTCGATGACCGTGTCGCGGGCTGGATCCAGTGGTTGGCGGAGGAAGAACCCGACTACCGATACGCGAGCATCGACATCTATCTCGATCCCGCGGTGCACGGCCGCGGCCTCGGTGCGGACGCGGTTCGAACGCTGGCTCGGCATCTGATCGACGACCACGGTCATCACCGCCTGGAGATAGACCCCGCGGTCGACAACGAGCCGGCGATCCGATGCTATGCGAAAGTGGGATTCCGACCAGTCGGGATCCGTCGCCGAAGTGAGCGCGGCAATGACGGCATCTGGCACGACGGCCTGCTGATGGATCTTCTCGCCGAGGAGTTGATCGAAGACGCCCGCACAACCGATGATCGGACACCGCGGCCGTCGGGGCTGCAGTAACGTCGTCGTCGACCACCTTGCCCACGTCTGCTGATTGCGAAGACATGGCCACGACCCACACGGATAGTTCCGGCGGACATCAGCCCTGGCTGTTGTCCTCATTGCAGTCGCCCGGCCAAGTGCTCGGGCACCTGGGTCCCAACTGGTTCGCGTCGGTCATGGGTACCGGGATCGTCGCTACCGCTGCGGCGACATTGCCGGTCCACGTGCCTGGCCTGCAAGTGTTCGCCCGCGTGGTCTGGGTGCTCGCCGCGCTGTTGCTGGTCGTTCTCATCGTTGCGGTTACGGCGCACTGGCTGCGGCATCCGACAGTCGCGCGCAGCCATGCGTACAACCCCCAGATGGCACATTTCTACGGGGCAGCTCCGATGGCGCTCCTGACCGTCGGGGCCGGTACGCTCCTGATCGGGAAGCCCCTGATCGGAGAGCGTCTCGCGGTCAACCTCGACTGGGTGCTGTGGAGCGCAGGCACAATCGGTGGCCTGTTCACGGCAATGACTATCCCCTACTTGATGTTTACGCAAATCAACGTCGAACCCGATGCCGCGTTCGGCGGATGGTTGATGCCGATTGTGCCGCCGATGGTCTCGGCGGCCACCGGCGCGCTACTCATTCCCCATATTCCACCTGGATCCGGCCGAGCCACAATGCTTTACGGCTGTTATGCGATGTTCGGGCTGTCATTGCTCGCCTCGATCATCATCATCACCATGGTGTGGAGTCGGTTGGCGCACTTCGGCACCTCCGGCACGGCGCGAGTGCCGACATTGTGGATCGTGCTCGGCCCACTCGGTCAGTCCATCACTGCCGCAGGCCTTCTGGGCAGCAACGCCAAGCTTGCCGTCGACAAGGAGCTGGCCGATGGGATGTTTGTCTTCTCAGTGTTGTTCGGAGTGCCGATCTGGGGATTTGCGGTCCTGTGGATCGGGTTGGCGACGGCGCTGACGATCCGTACGGCTCGGCGCGGAATGCCGTTCGCGTTGACGTGGTGGAGCTTGACCTTTCCCGTCGGTACATTCGTCACCGGCACAACACAACTGGCCATTCACACGGACTTGCCTGCGTTTCGAGTCGCTGCGGTCGCTGCCTACGTCGGGCTGCTCTTCACCTGGGTGCTCGTTGCCGTCCGAACAGCTCGAGGCAGCCTCCGAGGGAATCTGTTCCTACCACCGCCGAGCACCGCTCCGATCAAGGCACACAAAGACCCGCCTACTCAGAAGTGAGTTCCGCCAGCTGCTCTGCAGCGGTGGTGTTTCCGT
>JBBSKP010000349.1:0-3987 GCA_038256175.1 Mycobacteriales bacterium | reverse complement strand
GTGCCGTTGGTGTGAAAAGCCGTGCGTAAAGGCCGTGGGTATCGTGATTGAACAAGGAGGCTCCCGATGACTGCAGCGAAGCACGCGGCGATAGCCGGACTCGGTATCACCGAGGTCGGCAAGGTGTACGGCCGCACTGCAACGGATTTCGCTGCGGACGCTGTTCGTCGGGCGGCCAACGATGCCGGACTTGT
Source organism: Mycobacteriales bacterium (assembly GCA_038256175.1). Classification (GTDB taxonomy): domain Bacteria; phylum Actinomycetota; class Actinomycetes; order Mycobacteriales; family Mycobacteriaceae; genus Antrihabitans. The sequence goes on along the minus strand of JBBSKP010000349.1, from coordinate 3,793 downwards.
CCTCTCGGATCTCGACGGACTGCTCGTCAGTGGCGGACTCACCCGGGATGTCTCCATCCGGCTTGCGAATGTCCTAGGGCTGAGCGATCTTCGGTTGCTCACGGAGATGAACGCCTTAGGGGCCACTGCCGGCGCAATGGTGTCGTACGCAGCAGCGGCAGTCACCAGCGGTGCGGCGGAGGCAGTTGCGTGCGTATTCGCCGATGCCCCACTCAAACCCAAGGTATCCGCAGGCGCGGCGTATACCGGCCGCGCCCACAAGCCCGTCGTCGGAATCCCGAGCTACCTCATCGCGAGCGGCATCACGAACCCCAACGCGTTATACGCCCTCGCAACCCGTCGCCACATGGCGACGTACGGCACCACCAGCGAGCAACTCGGCGCGATCGCGGTGGCACAGCGCCAGTGGGCCGCCATGAACCCGCTCGCCCAGATGCGCAGTCCGATCACGCTCGAAGATCATCAGAACTCGCGCTGGATCGCCGAACCGCTGCACCTGCTCGATTGTTGCCTCGTCTCGAACGGTGGCGCGGCCGTCATCGTCACCACGGCCGAGCGCGCTCGCGATCTTGCCCAACCGCCGGTCGATATTCTCGGCTGGGGTCAAGGCCATCCCGTGCAGACCATGGAACGCGGATCAGATTTTGGATTGCGCACCGGCGCAGCGATTGCAGGGCCGACCGCGCTGGGGATGGCTGGCGCAACGGTGGTGGATATCGACATGCTGCAGCTGTACGACTGCTACACCTTCACTGTCCTCATCACCTTGGAGGACTACGGATTCTGCGCGAAGGGCGACGGCGGCAAGTTTGTTGCCGATGGACGGACGGGCCCCGGCGGCGAACTGCCCGTCAACACCGGTGGCGGTCAGCTGTCCGCGTACTACCTGTGGGGCATGACTCCGCTCACGGAGGCCGTTATCCAAGGCCGCGGTCAAGCTGGTGAGCGTCAAGTCGACAAGCGCGAATTAATCATGGTGAGCGGCAACGGCGGCGTGCTCGATCACCATTCGACCCTCATCTTGGGCGGCACCCGGTGAGCAACAGCCGCTCCGAAGTAAGTGGTCCACCTGTCGCACGCGATGCCCGCAGCGAGGAGTTCTTCGATGCTGCGGAGCGCGACGTTCTCGCCATCCGCCGCTGCACCTCCTGCGGCCACCTGCTGGCCCCCGAGTCGCGGACCTGCACCGACTGCGGAAGTTCCGACCTGGAATGGCACACATCATCGGGGGCCGCCGAACTCGTGACGTGGTCGGTCATCCACGACCCACCCCATCCGCGATTTGCAGAACAAGTCCCGTTCGCAATCGCCTTCGTCGAACTCGCCGAAGGACCTTGGTTCAATGCCCGCATCGTCGGGATTCCTCTCGATGATCTGCATGCGGGCCTGCCGTTGAGCGTCGCGTTCGTCCATCCCGAGCAAGGTGACTCGTACCCGGTCTTCGGCCCACGAGTCGCTGAGGCAGAATCAGCTTAAGTCTCTCATCGCTACATGGAGGTAACGCTCATGAGTTCAGCCGTCATCGTCGACGTCGTTCGCACCGGAACGGGCAAAGGCAAGATCGGTGGTGCGCTGTCGAACGTGCACCCCGCGACACTGCTCGCAGGTGTGCTGCAGGAACTCATCTCCCGTAACGATCTCGACCCGGCGCTGGTAGACGACGTTATCGGCGGCTGCGTCACGCAGAGCGGTGAGCAGTCGAACAACATCAGCCGGACCGCGGTACTCGCCGCCGGATTCCCTGATTCGGTTCCTGCCACGACGGTCGACCGCCAGTGCGGATCGAGCCAGCAGGCGGTCCATTTTGCTGCCCAAGGTGTCCTGGCCGGCGCGTATGACATCGCGATCGCGTGTGGCGTCGAGTCGATGAGCCGCACTCCGATGTTCTCCAATGCGCAGGGCAAGGACCCCAACCGTGGCCCTCTCGCCCATCGATTCCCCGAAGGCCTGATCAACCAAGGCATTGCTGCCGAGATCATCACCTCGCGGTGGAAGCTCGACCGTACGACCCTCGACGAGTTCGCGGCCAGATCGCATCGACTGGCGGCCGAAACGGCATCGAGCGGCGGCTTCGCCAACGAGCTCGTCGCTGTCAACACAGTCGACGCCAATGGGCAGCCTGTGCGCCACGATCGCGACGAAACCATACGTGCGTCGACTACCGCAGAAGGCCTTGCCGGCCTCAGGCCTGCCTTCGCCGACGACGCGTTCGCGGCGAGGTTCCCCGAGATCGACTGGTCGATCACGCCCGGCAACTCCTCCCCCCTGTCCGACGGCGCATCAGCCGCGTTGATCATGAGCGAGGCGAAGGCCGCAGCACTCGGCCTGAAGCCGCGCGCACGGTTCCACTCGTTTTCCGTTGTCGGCGACGATCCGCTGTTGATGCTTACCGCCGTAATCCCCGCAACCCAGAAGGCTCTCGCTCGAGGGAACCTCACCATCGATGACATCGACGCATTCGAGGTCAACGAAGCCTTCGCCCCGGTACCGCTGGTGTGGCAACAAGAAGTCAATGCCGATCCTGCCAAGCTCAACCCCAGAGGCGGCGCAATCGCACTTGGCCACCCACTCGGAGCCTCGGGCACACGAATTCTCGCCACGATGCTGAACCACCTCGAGCAGACCGGTGGCCGCTACGCTCTCCAGACCATGTGCGAGGCAGGCGGATTGGCCAACGCGACCATCATCGAGAGGCTCTGATCGAATCAGGTTGCGTGCGGGTTGAACATGTTGGTGTACAACTTCGACGCATCCAACGGCCCGGTGATAGCACCCGTAGCCAGCTCGCCCAGCGCAGAAATCTGCGTCGGTGACGACCCGGCGCACTCCCCGGTTGCCACCGCGCGTTGCTGGAATTGTCCTGACAGCCCGGCGGATTGAATGTCCTGCGGACGTGACCTGACGCCACGACCGGCAAAGTAACCGCAGGTAAACCTCAGTATCCGGACCGATGCGACGGCACGCGAAACGGAGGCCCCAAGGTAGTCTGTGGGAGTGGCAGCACCCAATCGAGACGCAGTCGATGCTCCGCCGACCCGCCAGCGCCTGGCCGTCCGCCCGTCCATGAACTCGCCGCACGCCGGCGCCGTCAGATCATCGAAGCCGCGAACGCAGTGTTCGCGGAACAGGGTTTCCACAACATCGGGATCACCGAAATCATGCAGGCCGCGAAGCTCGGCCGCGGAACGTTCTATCTCTACTTCGACAACAGGCGCGAAATACTGGACGGCGTAATCGATTTCGTCATCGAGAGGTTCTTGGCCGCGGTTGCCGGCGGAGGCGAGCCGGTGACGTTGACATCGATCGACGAGCTGGAGCAGCAGCTTCGCGGCGTCGGCGAAAGACTGTTCGCACTGCTCGACGAGAACCCCGAGATGTCGACGGTAGTCCTCCAAAATGGCATGATCGACGAGGCGATCATGTCGCGAATGACTGGACTTGCGAACATCTTCGTTGCCACCGTCGGGATATATGTCGACCAGGCCAAGAAGCAGGGAATCATCGATAGCACTGTCGACACACCCTCGGTTGCGCTCGGCCTCACCGGATTTGCGATCGGTGGCCTCATTCGCGGGCTTCGAGGCAGCTGTCCCCTGGACGAGCGCTCGCGCTACGTCGATACCGCTATCACCATGGTCAGGTTGTTTGTTCAGCAGAATCGCTAGGCTGCAAGGATGGACGAGCCACCGGAACGCACTCTTCCCGAGCCTTCGCTGATCGTCCTCGTAGGTCCTGGTGCTGCGGGTAAATCCACCTGGGCCGCAGCATATTTCCCGTCCAGCGCAATCGTGTC
>JBBSKP010000348.1:0-3993 GCA_038256175.1 Mycobacteriales bacterium | reverse complement strand
TCGTGGACAACGACAGGCCGCACTCGATCGGTACTGGGAAAAACACCCTGAACGATTCCGACGCCAACCAACCGCACCGGCCCTACCCTCACCAACCGGAATCAACCTCCCTGTGTCTCAGGCAGGTTGACAACTTCCGATTCGGTCGCTAATAGGTGTGGGAGCTCTGCAATGGATGTGTGAGCTTTCGGAATCCGCACGCACACTTCGCTGCACATTGCCAAGAAGTGCAGTCTCACTGCTGCGTCGCGCGCGCCCGCCACTCGATGATTTGTTGGCAGATCCAGTCGGGGTCGTCGAGTGCCAGGTCGTGACCGGCGGTGTCGTGCAACTGCAGTGCTGCATCGAACCGTTTCGCGAGGCCTTCCGAGCAGCGGTACGAGACAAGCCGATCGGCCCTCGAACTGAGCACCAGCAGCGGCACGCCAAGTTTTGAAGCCGCACGAAACGATGCCGCGGCGATCGCCTGACCGGCGACACTTGCCCGACTCGGGTGTCTCTCGGCGTTCCATTCGGCGAATGTTTCTGCGAGGGAGTCGAAGTCGAGATCCTTGCGGTTCGACGAGATGTTCAGGACTGCCTGTTCTGCATCCTTCGGGGAGAGAAACCGACTCCCGACCAGCTGCTTCAGTGCCGGCACGCTGAATCGGTCCCAGGGTCGCGACACGTTGGCGGCTCCGGAGTTAACGACGACGCTCCGCACGAAGTCCTCTGGATAGCGCGCACACCAATCGAGTGTGAGCATGCCGCCGAGTGAGATCCCGAGCACCGACCATTCATCGTCGCCACGTATGTCGGCGAACCTCGCGCGTACGTCGTCGGTGATGGCCTGAATCGAAAACGGCGAGCGGCGGTCGACCTCGGTGCCGAAACCGGGCGCATCTATGCACACCACTTGCTCGCCGAGAGACTCCGCCAAGATGTCGGGAAACGCTCCCCAATGGCGTTGCTCGCGAGTGAATCCACGTAGAAGTAGCCAGCGCATGCCCGGAGCCTAGCGGGCGCTCAGCGACCGGACTTTCTGACACATCGCCCAAGATCGAGCGAACCGAAAGTCCGTGCTCGGCGAAGAAGCGCAACCCGGGAACAAAATCCGCACGGCCCCCGTTGACTCCTACGACAGCGTTGAGTGCACTACGCTCAAGTTAGATTTTGACTCAGACCTTCGGGACGGGCAAGATTGAGCGCAACACGCTCAGCATGGATGCAGAGTAGTACAGGGCGGCACAAACGTGCAGCTCGCAACAATTGGGAGGAACACAATGGCTCGTGCGGTCGGTATTGACCTCGGAACCACAAACTCGGTCGTCTCCGTTCTGGAGGGCGGCGAACCAGTAGTCGTGGCCAACTCCGAAGGCTCACGCACCACACCGTCGGTCGTCGCCTTCGCCAAGAACGGCGAGGTGCTGGTCGGCCAGCCCGCCAAGAACCAGGCGGTCACCAACGTCGATCGCACCATCCGCTCCGTCAAGCGCCACATCGGCACCGACTGGAAAGTGGAGATCGACGGCAAGGATTACACCGCGCAGGAGATCAGTGCGCGCACCCTCATGAAGCTCAAGCGTGACGCAGAGGCGTACCTGGGCGAGGAAATCACCGACGCCGTGATCACCGTTCCGGCGTACTTCGAGGACGCTCAGCGTCAGGCAACGAAGGAAGCCGGACAGATCGCCGGCCTCAACGTGCTGCGCATCGTCAACGAGCCCACCGCGGCTGCACTGGCATACGGCCTCGACAAGGGCGACAAGGAACAGACCATCCTCGTGTTCGACCTCGGTGGTGGCACGTTCGACGTGTCGCTGCTCGAGATCGGTGAGGGTGTCGTGGAGGTCCGCGCGACGTCGGGCGACAACCACCTCGGTGGCGACGACTGGGACGAGCGCATCGTGACCTGGCTCGTCGACAAGTTCAAGGCCTCACAGGGCATCGACCTGACCAAGGACAAGATGGCCCTGCAGCGTCTTCGTGAGGCTGCCGAGAAGGCGAAGATCGAGCTCAGCTCGGGCCAGTCGACCTCGATCAACCTGCCGTACATCACGGTCGACGCGGACAAGAACCCGCTGTTCCTCGACGAGCAGCTGAGCCGCGCAGAGTTCCAGAAGATCACCTCGGACCTGCTCGACCGCACCCGTGCGCCGTTCCAGTCCGTGATCAAGGACGCTGGCATCTCGGTCGGCGACATCGACCACGTCGTGCTCGTCGGTGGTTCCACTCGTATGCCCGCTGTCTCCGATCTGGTGCGCGAGCTGACCGGTGGCCGTGAGCCGAACAAGAACGTCAACCCCGACGAGGTCGTCGCAGTCGGCGCTGCTTTGCAGGCTGGCGTGCTCAAGGGCGAGGTCAAGGACGTTCTCCTGCTCGATGTCACCCCGCTGTCGCTGGGTATCGAGACCAAGGGTGGCGTGATGACCAAGCTCATCGAGCGCAACACCACCATCCCGACCAAGCGGTCGGAGACCTTCACGACGGCCGACGACAACCAGCCGTCCGTGCAGATCCAGGTGTTCCAGGGCGAGCGCGAGATCGCGTCGCACAACAAGCTGCTCGGATCGTTCGAGCTCACCGGTCTTCCGCCGGCACCGCGCGGCGTCCCGCAGATCGAGGTCACCTTCGACATCGATGCGAACGGCATCGTGCACGTGACCGCGAAGGACAAGGGCACCGGCAAGGAAAACACGATCAAGATCCAGGACGGCTCCGGTCTGTCCAAGGAAGAGATCGATCGGATGGTCAAGGACGCCGAGGCACATGCCGAGGAAGACAAGGCCCGTCGCGAAGAGGCCGAGGTCCGCAACCAGGCCGAGTCGCTCGTGCACCAGACCGAGAAGTTCATCTCCGACAACGACGACAAGGTTCCCGCCGACGTCAAGTCGAGGGTCGAGGCAGCTATCGCCGAAGCCAACGAGGCGTTGAAGGGCACCGACATCTCCGCGGTGAAGTCTGCCGTCGAGAAGCTGGCCACCGAGTCGCAGGCTGTCGGTCAGGCGATTTACGAAGCGACCGCTGCTGAGTCCGCTGCATCCGGAGACGGCGCTGCCGCCGATGGTGCAGCGCAGCACGCAGCTGATGACGATGTTGTGGACGCGGAGGTCGTCGACGAGCCTGCCGACTCGGAGCACAAGTGAGCGACTACACCGATGAACCGGTCACTTTCGTCGACAAGCGAAAGATAGACCCCGAGACCGGTGAAGTACGGGAAGGTGACGCAGTGCCGGAGCCCCTCGCGGGGACCGGCGCTGCGCCGCAGCCCGGATCGGTGGACGAAGGGGCACTTGCGGACGTGAATCCGCTCGCTGCGGAGCTTGCCGAGCGGACTGCTGACCTGCAGCGACTGAGCGCCGAGTATGCGAATTACCGGCGCCGTATCGCTCGCGACAAGCAGGCCGACATCGAGGCTGCCAAGGCCTCGGTCGTTTCCGAACTGATCGGTGTTGTCGACGATCTCGAGCGCGCCAAGGCGCACGGTGATCTGGAGACAGGCCCGCTGAAGTCGGTCGCCGACAAGCTCGACGCGTTGCTCAACAAGCAGGGCGTCAACGAATTCGGTACCGAGGGTGACGCTTTCGACCCGACGCTGCACGAGGCCGTGCAGCACGAGGGTGGAGGGCACAACCCGGTCATCGGGACGGTCATGCGTAAGGGTTATCGGATGGGTGAGCGTGTGCTTCGGCACGCGATGGTTGCCGTGACAGATGCGGTCGCCGATCTTGCCGCCGCCGGCGCAACCCCTGCTGGGTTCACGCCGATCGACCCGGATGCAGCAACGGATGCCGGCGTTGACGCCGAATCCGAAGAACGATAAGAGCGCGAGAGGAGGAGACGGTCCCGTGAACGAGCGTGCGAGTGAATCAGTGATGCAGCGTCTATGGCTTGCGGGGTCTCCGAGCGCCAGCGAGGTGAGTCCGTGAGCCAACGGGAGTGGATCGAGAAAGACTTCTACAAGGACCTGGGGGTCTCCTCCTCGGCGTCTGCGGACGACATCAAGAAGGCGTA
>JBBSKP010000347.1:0-4016 GCA_038256175.1 Mycobacteriales bacterium | reverse complement strand
CGGTCGAGTCCATCTGGTCGGTACTCGGCGAAACGAACCGATACTTCTCCGCTCAGCAGCCGTGGGTGCTGCGCAAGACCGATCCGGCGCGGATGGCCACAGTGCTCTACGTGACTCTGGAGGTCGTTCGCATCGTCGGGATTCTGGTCCAGCCGGTCATGCCCGGTTCCGGCGCCAAGATCCTCGAGCTGCTCGGCCAAACGGCCGACGAACGCCAGTTCGCGAACATCGCCAATCCGATCGTGGCAGGGACTGCATTGCCCGCTCCGGCACCGGTCTTCCCCCGCTATGTCGAGCCCGAGTAGCGGATGCCAACTTTGTGTCGGTGGCGTGGTGCACACTCCCAATCATGGGAAATAGAACATATGTTCGAGCGAGCTACCGTCGTCAGTCCGCCACGCACCCGGCCGATGGCACGGCTGTGCTGCAAGCCCTGATCGGGGCATACGAGCGCGGCTGGCAGCCGGCCGACGTCGTGCACATCACGCGACGGACGCTCGGTGCGGCCGAGGTCCGCCTCGCGATCTGGGCGATTTTGCACGAGGCAAGAATCTCGCGGGCAGCTCAGCGCGCACCGCAGGAATGGCTCGATCATCTGCAGGCGATATCGAGCCAGCTGACCGATCCGCGAAATTCGGGGTCGACCGTGCTGCAGCGGACGGCCGTCACCCACCTCTGGAAGCACCTGCCTCGGCTGGCCACGGACTGCCCGCCACCCTCGCAGTGGCCGACGCGACGCGACGACAGCGAACGAGCGCCAGCGGCCAGCTCCGCGGCCCCAGACCCGAAGGTGCTCAGCCGGATTCGCGGTCTACTTGCCAAGGCAGAGCGAACCGAGTTCACCGAAGAGGCAGAGACCTTTACGGCCAAGGCACAAGAACTGATGACCAAACACGCCGTCAGCGCGGCGCTCCTGCACGCTCGCGGCAACGGTTCGGGCGCGACAACTGTCCGGACTCTCCGGATTCATCTCGACAATCCGTATGTCAAAGAAAAGGCGCTGCTGCTCTCGGAGATCGGCGACGCCAACCGGGTTCGCACGGTCTGGTTCAGCAAGCTGGCGATCGCCACCGCTGTCGGCACCGCTATCGACGTCGAACAGGTCGAGCTGCTGTTCACCTCGCTGCTCGTTCAAGTGACGAGGGCGATGCAGGATGCCGGCCGGTACGAACACGCGACGTCATCATCGATTTCGTACCGGAAGGCGTTCCTGTACGGATTCGCGGTACGGATCGGCCAGCGCCTCCGCGAAGCCGGGAACCAGGCGACGGTTGCCGCGGCTGCGGAGTCATCGATAGACGTGACGGACTTGTTGCCCGTTCTCGCACGTCAGTCCGCCGCAGTGGACGCGACCTTCGACCGGCTGTTTCCCTCGACCCAGGCGACGCTGGCACGATCGATCGATCCGGACGGTTGGAACGCCGGCAACGCAGCAGCCGACCGAGCCTCGCTCGCGCCGCCGGGTACCGCGATCGCAGGGCGACGCTAGTCCTACCGGCGAGCCTCGAGGACGGCCTCGTACAACTCGCGCTTGGATACGCCGGCGGTGGCGGCCTCGGCGCAGGCCTGCTTCAGCCCAACACCGGACGCAACCAACGCCTCTACCGCTGAGACCAGATCGACTGGATCCGCAGCGACGGCGTGCGCGCCCTCGAGAACAACGGTGATCTCGCCGCGCACTCCATCTGCAGCCCACATCGCCAACTCGGACAGGGTGCCGCGGACGACTTCCTCGTAGGTTTTGGTCAGCTCCCGGCACACCGCTGCCCGCCGGTCGTCACCGAGAACGGTTGCGGCGTCGGTCAAACAATCCGCGAGACGGTGCGGAGCCTCGAAGAAGACGCACGCACGCGGCTCGGCGATGAGCGTCGCCAGCCACGCTTTCCGCTGACCCTGCTTACGAGGGGCGAAACCATCGAAACAGAACCGTTCGACGGGAATCCCGGACAGCGCCAACGCCGTCGTGACCGCGGACGGTCCAGGTAGACATGTCACAGCCAGGTTCGCCGCAACGCATGCTGCGACGAGGCGGTACCCGGGATCGCTCACCGACGGCATCCCCGCATCGGTCACAAGCAGCACTGTCTTACCGGAGGTGATGTCCTCGATAAGAACCGGGATTCGGACGGTCTCGACGTGGTCGTAGAAGCTGACTACTCGTCCGGTAATCGTGACCCCGAGCGACTTCGCCAGAGTCTTTGTGCGACGGGTGTCCTCGGCTGCAACGACGTCGGCGGTTGCCAACGCCTCGCACAGCCGTCGGGACGCGTCACCAACATCACCCATCGGCGTACCGGCAAGGACCAGCCGGCCGGGTTCGTCGAGTCCGCTGTGCTCGCGTCCGCGTTGCTCCGATCGACCGGCATCCATTCGACACAGCATACGATCGGGGGCGTGACCCAGCTGACGGACGAGCGCCTGTGACGCCTCCCGCAACTGCTCTCGCCCCGGAAAGTCGGGCCATGACCGGCACGATCGCCAGTTCCGGACCACTCGCGCCCGACAACAATTTCGGGCCGACCGACCGCATGCGTGGCTGGCTGGTGACGGCGTTCATCACCGCGATCGCTGCCGTCACCCGATTCACCCTGCTCAACTACCCGACAGACGCCGGAACTCCGGTATTCGACGAGAAGCATTACGCGCCACAGGGCTGGCAAGTTCTGACCGGCGGCTGGATCGAGGACAACCCCGCCTACGGCCTCGTTGTGCACCCGCCGGTAGGCAAGCAGCTGATCGCGATGGGGGAGGCGCTGTTCGGGTACAACGGCTGGGGCTGGCGTTTCGCTTCGGCTTTGGCCGGCACACTGCTCGTCCTACTCGTCGTGCGAATAGTGCGCAGGCTGAGCCGCTCTACGATGATCGGTGCGATTGCCGGCGTACTCCTGATCGCGGACGGCGTCAGCTTCGTCTCGTCGCGACTCGGCATGCTCGACATCTTCATCACGCTGTTCGCAGTCGCTGCGATGGGTTGCCTCGTCGTCGATCGCGACGACGTGCGCAAGCGAATGGCCAGAGTTCGGGCCCAGGGACGGATGGATGTGACCGGTTACGGTCCCCGTCTCGGTGTCCGCTGGTGGCGGTTTGGTGCCGGCGTCCTGCTCGGGCTCGCATGTGGCACAAAATGGTCGGGGATCTATTTCATCGCGTTCTTCGGCATCGCCTGCATCGGCTTCGATATCGCGGCACGCCGGGCGTATGGGGTGCGCAAACCTTGGCGCGGCACCGCAATTCGAGATCTCGTCCCTGCGCTGTACGCGCTCGTCGTCGTACCGCTCGGTGTTTATCTCGCAACGTACTGGGCCTGGTTCGCCAGCGAGACCGGCATCGACCGGCACGCTGTGGGTAACCAGATCGGTACAGGCGGCACGTTCTCGTTCATCCCGGGCGCACTTCGCTCGCTGTGGTACTACAGCCACAACGTGCTCGAGTTTCACGAAGAGCTGACCAACTCGGCGGGCAATCACCATCCGTGGGAATCGAAGCCGTGGACGTGGCCGATGGGGCTTCGCCCGATGCTGTATTACTTCGCCGACGGCGAGCGGATCAAGGGCTGCGGTTCGGCGAGTTGCGTCAAGGCCGTGATGCTGATCGGAACTCCGGCGATCTGGTGGCTCGCCTTCCCAGTCCTGATCTGGGGCCTGTGGCGCACATTCGTGAAGAAGGACTGGCGATACTGCATCGTGCTCGTCGCGTACGGCGCCGCGCTACTTCCCTGGTTCCTCACCCTGGACCGGCAGATGTACTACTTCTACGCGGTCGCGCTTGCACCGTTCCTCGTGATGGCGGTAGCCCTGGTACTCGGCGACATCCTTGGTAAGGCAAGCAATTCGGACGAACGCCGCGGTACGGGTCTGCTCGCCGTCTGCCTGTACCTCGGCATCGTGATTGCGAACTTCATCTGGCTCTGGCCTATCCTCACCGGGCTTCCCATCTCGACGTCGATGTGGAACCAGGAGTTGTGGCTACCCAGTTGGCGATGAGCAGATCCATCGACTACGGCGCCTATATCGTTT
>JBBSKP010000346.1:0-4024 GCA_038256175.1 Mycobacteriales bacterium | reverse complement strand
TGGGTCCGCTCCAACAGTGGAAAGTTCTCACCCATAGGCCACGTCGCTACCTCACGCTCCGTTGCCTCTTCCATCAGCGACACGACCCGCGCGATGCGTGCGCCGTGGAACGGCGGCAGCATGCGTTTGCGGGCTGGCTGGTGCTGTGGCGCGTCGAGGGTTAGCACCGAGTTGCGGCCGACGAGTGGCCGCAGAAGCGCATTACCTTCGCCGGCATGCACGACCTCAGGGCTGCTGTGGAAGATCTCCCGAATCGCGTCGGCATTGCGCGTGACGACAAGCCGGCCTATCGGCATCGAGTTCACCGTGAACGTGTCACCGAATCGCCGGTGCATTTTCGGAATGAACTGCGCGCGAAAACCCCAGATTTGAAGCGTCTGCCAGAGCCCAGGAACACGTGGGCCAGGCGGAAGTTCGATCGGTGTGGCCGGGACCAGTGACCGGTCGATCGGCGAAGCGGACTTCCAGTCGTAGAGCCGGTCCCGCGTGGTCGGCAGTGGATCGCGCACCTCGGACGTCGTCGCCATGCAACGATCCTCTGCCATCCTTGCCTGCTTTGGGAAGCACCTGACGGCAGTTAGTTACCCCGACAGTTATTTATCCCGACAGGGCGGCGTTGAACGTCTTGCTCGGCCGCATGACCGCTGCGGTCTTGTCGGTGTCCGGCGCGTAATAGCCGTCGATGTCGACCGGATCGCCCTGCACCGCGCCGAATTCCTGCACGATCGCATCCTCATTGGCCGACAACGTCTCCGCCAGTGCCGCGAAACGCTTCTGCAGATCCTGGTCGTCGGTTTGCGCGGCAAGTTCTTGCGCCCAGTACATGGCGAGATAGAACTGGCTGCCACGGTTATCAATCTCACCGGTCTTCCGCGACGGATTCTTGTTGTTGTCGAGCAGCTTGCCGGTCGCGGCGTCCAGCGTCTTTGCCAGGATCTTGGCTTGCGCGTTGCCGGTTTTGATGCCCAGGTCTTCCAGGCTTGCGGCCAGGGCGAGGAATTCACCGAGTGAATCCCAGCGGAGGTGATTTTCCTCGGTCAGTTGCTTGACGTGCTTGGGTGCCGAACCACCCGCACCCGTTTCGTAGAGGCCGCCACCAGCCATCAACGGCACGATGGACAGCATCTTTGCGCTCGTGCCGAGTTCCAGGATCGGGAACAGATCGGTGAGGTAGTCGCGCAGAATGTTGCCGGTCGCAGCGATGGTGTCGAGCCCGCGGATGAGGCGCTCCAGCGTGTATCGCATGGAGCGGACCTGCGACATGATCTGGATGTCGAGGCCGGTGGTGTCGTGATCCTTCAGATATGTACGAACCTTCTTGATCAGCTCGTTCTCGTGCGGACGGTACGGGTCCAGCCAGAACAACACCGGCATGCCGGAGTTGCGCGCGCGGGTGACGGCCAGCTTCACCCAGTCGCGAATCGGCGCGTCCTTGACGGTGCACATCCGCCAGATATCGCCGGCTTCCACATGCTGTGTCAGCAGCACTTCGCCGGTGGCGATGTCCACGATGTTGGCGTCGCCGTCCTCGGGAACCTCGAATGTCTTGTCGTGCGAACCGTATTCTTCGGCCTTCTGTGCCATGAGGCCGACGTTGGGCACAGTGCCCATCGTGACGGGATCGAACGCGCCGTTCGTCTTACAGAAGTTGATGATCTCCTGATAGATGCGCGCAAAGGTGGACTCCGGCATCACGGCCTTGGCGTCCTTGGTCCGTCCGTCGGCGCCGTACATCTTGCCGCCGGCACGGATCATCGCGGGCATAGAGGCGTCCACGATCACGTCGCTGGGCGAATGGAAGTTCGAGATTCCTCTCGCCGAGTCGACCATGGCCAGCTCCGGACGATGCTCGTGACAGTCGTGCAGATCCTTGACGATCTCGTCGCGTTGCGAGCTGGGCAGCGCCTCGATCTTGTCGTACAGGTCGCCCAGACCGTTGTTGACGTTCACGCCCAGCTCGTCGAACAGTTCCTGGTGTTTGGCGAAAGCGTCCTTGTAGAAGACGCGCACCGCGTGGCCGAACACGATGGGGTGCGAGACCTTCATCATCGTGGCCTTCACATGGAGGGAGAACATCACGCCCGTCTTGCGCGCGTCCTCCATCTGCGCCTCGTAGAACTCCAACAGGGCCTTCTTGCTCATGAACATGCTGTCGATGACGTCGCCTTCGCCCATGGAGACCTCGGGCTTGAGCACGATCGTCTCGCCGCTCTTCGTCACCAATTCCATCTTCAAGTCGCGCGCGCGGTCCAGCGTCATGGACTTCTCGCCATGGTAGAAGTCGCCGTGCGTCATGTTCGCCACATGAGAGCGCGAGGCCATCGACCATTCGCCCATGCTGTGCGGGTGCTTGCGCACATATTCCTTCACAGCCTTCGGCGCACGACGGTCAGAGTTACCTTCGCGCAGAACTGGATTCACGGCGCTTCCGAGGCATTTGGCGTAGCGGTCCCGCAATGCCTTGTCCTCGTCGGACCTCGGATCCTGCGGGTAGTCCGGCAGCTTGTATCCCTTGGCCTGCAGTTCCTTGATGGCGGTGACGAGCTGCGGCACGGACGCGCTGATGTTCGGGAGCTTGATGATGTTGGTGTCGGGCAGCTGTGTCAGCCGACCGAGTTCCTCCAGGTTGTCCGGCACGCGCTGCGCCTCGGTCAGGTAATCGGGAAACTCGGTGAGGATGCGCGACGCGAGCGAGATGTCGCTCGTCGTGATCTTGATGCCCGCGGGCTCGGCAAACGCGCGCACAATCGGCAGAAACGCGTACGTCGCGAGCCGCGGCGCCTCGTCTGTGAGGGTGTAGATGATGGTCGGCTGCTGGGCATTCATGGTGGGCTCCCGGCGTCACTGTCGGTCAGATTTTGACAAACTCCGCTTTGCATCGGCGGCTACCAGTATTGCTTCGGACGCGACTCCGCGTGCGACCGGGGGCGAATCTTTTTTGCGGCTGGCTTGGAGGGCGCCTGGTCGCATTTCGCCTCGGCGAACGCGCTGAGCCATTTACGCTGATGCACATGCATTTCCACCACGGCGAGGCCCATGGAATGGGTGGCATTACACGGCGGTCAGCAATTGCGGGAACGATGGCGACCGTTGTCGGTGGCGCCCTGTTCAGCGCAGCCGCGTGCAGTTCGGATTCTTCCGAGTCGGCGTCTGAAACGAGTGTGGCACCGTCACCCAAGGCGGCCCCGAAGTTGCCGGAGACTGCCCTGATCACTCTGGGCGTCGCTGCGGGCCCGCCGCCAATCGTGGGGAGGACTGGAATCTCCTCGGCGCTGAAGGTTGGCAGCGACATCTACCAGATCGATTGTGGCCTTGGCTCATTCAACGCATTCACCAACGCGGGACTGAGCTTCGCGAATCTGAATGCCATGTTCATCACCCATCTCCACACCGACCATATGGTCGACTACTTCAGCTTCTTCCTGTCGGGGGGTTATACGGCTAAACCCGACAAGGCGGCGGTCAAGGTCTACGGTCCTGGTCCAGCCGGCGGCCTGCCGGCGAGTCAGGTCGGCAACCCAAATCCACCCACCGTCGATCCCGAGAACCCAGCGCGTGGGTTGGCATTTACCACCGACGCACTGGTCCAGGCGTACGCCTACACGAGCAACCTCTTCATCCGCGATATGGGAACGGTCGACATTCAGGACACGTTCGAGGTCACCGAGATCACCGTGCCACCGGGTTCGGACTACCGCAACAGGTCGCCGCAAACGGATCCGTTCCCTGTCGCGTCGGACGACAACGTCGTCGTCACCGCGACGCTGGTGTCCCATTACGACGTCTATCCCGCCTTCGCCTTCCGCTTCGATTTGAAGAATTCGGGTAAGTCGGTCACGTTCTCGGGCGACACCACCAAATCCGACAACTTGATCAAGCTGGCCAAAGACACGGACATTCTGGTGCACGAGGCGGAGTTCAGCCTCGATGATGCGTACTACGGCAACAGGTTTCCGCCGAACTATCTGATCAACTCGCACACCTCGGCTGAGCAGGTCGGCGAGGTTGCCGCAGCGGCCAACGC
>JBBSKP010000345.1:0-4065 GCA_038256175.1 Mycobacteriales bacterium | reverse complement strand
GTTGGCCTGGTCGCCGCGCTCGCGCTGGCTCGCAAGGGGTTGGAAGTGATCGTGCTCGAAGCGGAACCGCAGGATCGGGAGCGTCCGGGAAGTCGTGCAATCGCGCTGATGTTCCCGACGTTGCAGCGCCTTGACCAGGTGTTACCGGGACTCGGCGATCAGGTCGCCGCCGCAGGCGTTGTGCCGACCGGCTACGACGCGTTCTACGACGGCCGCCGGGTCTTCAGCCAAACGGTCCCGTCGAAATGGCGGATCGCGAGCAGTTTGCCGCAGCGGACGACCGAGAAGATCGTCTACGCCGAGTGCATCAAGGCAGGCGTGCAGTTTCGCTGGGCCAGCCCAGTCGAGGAACTCAAGAGCGATCCGGACGGCGTCACTATCACCCTGAAATCCGGGGAGCAGATTGCCGCATCGTATGTGATCGGTGCCGATGGCGCCCGCTCGGTCGTGCGCAAGGCGATCGGCGTCATCATGGAGGGTGTCACCGACGAGACACCCTTCATCATCGTCGACGTCGACCAACACCCGGACGGCTCGACACCGATGGTGGGGATGTTCGGCTACAACAGCCCAGAGGTTGGCGGCCGCAACGTGATGCACATGCCGTTCGCGACAGGTATGCGTGTCGACTTGCAGTGCCTGCCGACCGATGACGTGGACTACCTCTCCAGCCCCGAGGGCGTGCGCGAATGGGTCTCCCAGATGGTGGGCCCGTGGTACGGCGACCACGTGCAGTGGGTATCGACCTACCGCTTCCATCAGGTCGTCGCGGATTCCTACACCGACGAGCATCGGCGGGTGCTCCTCGCTGGCGAGGCGGCGCACCTGTTCGCACCCTGGGGCGGACGGGGTCTGAACTCCGGTGTCTTCGACGCAACCGATGCTGCCACCGCAATCGCTGCCGCATCAGCTACCAGCGATCCGGTCAAGCGCCGCAAGCTGATTGAGCGCTGTGCCGACGAAGGCCGCAAGTGGGGTATCCACAACCGCGACATCTCGTCCAAGGCGTTGCGGCAGATGCGTGGGACAGATCCGGTGAACAAGGTCAAGCGATCAATCGCGTCTCGGGTGGCGCCGCTGGTGTGGCCGGCCGGGGCATGGCTCGCCAACGGCCCACTGCAGATCCCGGTGCCACGCCCGGGGTCGCGTAACTACTACTGAGGATGACGATGACTACGGCACCCACGGCCGATTCAGCCGCCAAACGGCCTCGCCAGCCCCGAATGCTCATCGAGGTGCGGCGCGAACAGGTTCTCGACGCGGCGCTGCGGCTACTCAACCGGGGAGGCTATGCAGCAGTCACGATGGAAGCAGTTTCGCGGGAGGTCGAACTTGCCAAACCCCGTGTCTACGCAGCCTATCCGGGTGTTGAACCACTGCTGGTTGCCTTGCTCGAACGAGAACGAGAACGTGCAATGGCAACGCTGACCGACGCAATGCCGGCCTTCGACGACGGTGCGGAGTTCGACGACATCTTGGTTGCGGCGGCGGCGAACCTCCTGGGGGCCGTCGCGGCGAATCCGGAGTCGTGGCGCCCACTCCTGATGCCTGCCGGTGATGCGCCACCACAGGTCCGTGACGACTTCGAAACCGGTCGGCAGTTCGCGCTCGCCCAACTGCGCGCCCTCCTCGAATGGGGTCGCGACCGGCGGCATGGGCTGCCGGAACTGGACTTGGATCTCGCCGCGATCTCCCTGCTCGCCATCGGGGAGCAGGGTGCACGAATGGTGCTGTGCCAGCCGGAGCAGTTCACACCGCAACGCTTCGCACACTTCACCCGCAGCCTGCTCGGCATGATCGCGCACCTTGACTTTCGACCGAACCGAATGGAGTACGACAATGACCACTGAATCACCGACGACTCAGATACGTTCGGCCAGGAAATCACGCAGACACGTTCATCACACCCGTGTCCTGATCATCGGCACCGGCTTCTCCGGTATCGGGATGGCCATCCAACTCAAGAAGCACCGCTCCGACGACTTCATCATCGTGGAAAAGGCCACCGAGTTCGGTGGCACGTGGCGCGAGAACACCTACCCCGGCGCCGCCTGCGATATTCCGTCCCACATGTATTCGTTCTCATTCGAGCCGAACGCGCATTGGTCGCAAATGTGGTCGGGCCAACCCGAGATCTTCGACTACCTGAAACGCCTTGCCACCAAGCACAACCTGTACACCAACACGCACTTCGGGAAGGTCGTCGACGGCGCGGTGTGGGACGAGACCGAGCAGCGCTGGCACGTCCGCACGAAGGACGGCGAGGAATACATCGCACAGTTCCTGGTGTCCGGGGTCGGGGCCCTGCACATCCCAAATGTCCCCAAGCTCAACGAGATCGAGAAGGTCGCCGGCACTACGTTCCACTCCGCCCAGTGGAACCGCGACTACGACCTGAGCGGCAAGAAGGTCGCTGTCATCGGAACAGGTGCCAGCGCAATCTAATTCGTCCCTCAGATCATCGACGACGTCGCCGAGATGCACCTCTACCAACGCACTCCGGCCTGGGTGATGCCGCGCAAGAACTTCACCATCCCCAGCGCTGTTCGCAAGGTGTTCAGTTCAATCCCCCTGACCCGTCGCGGACTTCGTGACGGCATCTACTGGTCCTCGGAGGCATTTGCCGTGGGATTCAACGGAAACTCGACGTTGATGAAACCGATCGAGAAGGTCGCACGGGCCAACATTGCACGCTCGATCAAGGATCCGGAACTGGTGCGCAAGCTGACGCCCGACTACCAGATCGGCTGCAAACGGATTCTGGGTTCCAATGATTACTACCCCGCTGTTGCGCAGTCGCACGCCACCGTGATCACCGACGGTATCGCGGAAGTGAAGGCGAACAGTATCGTCTCCGCCGACGGTGTTGAGCGCGAAGTGGACGCCATCATCTACGCCACCGGTTTCCACGTGACAGACGGATTCGGCACCATCGACATCACCGGGGTCGGCGGCACGAAGCTGAAGGAGCAGTGGAGCGAAAAGGGGATGGAAACCCACCTCGGCATGACTGTCGCGGGCTTCCCGAACGCCTTCTTTCTGCTCGGGCCCAACACCGGTCTCGGTCACAACTCCGTGGTCTTCATGATCGAACAACAGATCAACTATGTACTCGAGGCCCTGTCCTTGACCGATGCCACAGGCGTGCAGGCGATGACCGTGCGTCAATCGGTCCAAGACGAGTTCAACTCCGAGATCCAGGCAAAGCTGCGCGAAGGAGTCTGGAGCACCGGCGGTTGCGTGAGTTGGTATCTCGATTCCCAAGGTGTCAACCGGACGGTATGGCCGGGGTTCACCTGGGAGTACTGGCTCAAGACCCGCAAACTCGGACCCCGCACACTTCGAACTCCTCGGTGCGAAGCGATGAGAAAACTGGACGACAAGGTCGCCGTCATCACCGGAGCCGGATCCGGTATCGGACGGGCATTGGCGCTGAACCTGGCGCACCGGGGGACTGCATTGGCACTCTCGGACGTCAAGTCCGAGGCCGTCGACGAAACCGCGTCCATGTGTAAAGACGTTGGTGTGCAAGCAATTCCGTATGTGCTCGATGTCGCGAACCGAGACGCGGTCTATGCCCATGCCGAGGCCGTGCACAGCGACTTCGGGAAGGTGAACCTGATCGTCAACAACGCCGGTGTGGCGCTGACTGCAAGTATCGAGGATATGACCTGGGAAGATTTCGAGTGGGTGGTGAACATCGACTTCTGGGGTGTCACCTACGGCACGAAGGCATTCCTGCCGCATCTGATCACCTCGGGTGAGGGCCACATCGTGAACCTCTCCAGCGTGTTCGGGTTGGTCGGTGTACCAACCCAAAGTGCATACAACGCAGCCAAGTTCGCGGTGCGTGGCTTCACCGAAGCTCTGCGTCAGGAGATGAAGATCGCCGGGCACCCGGTCGGTGTGAGTTGCGTACACCCCGGCGGTGTCCGGACGAACATCTCGCGCGATGCCCGGGGAATCAGTGCCGCCGATCACGACAAGGTCAACACAGCGTGCGAGCGGTACTCCCGGACCACGCCCGACGAGGCCGCCGCGGCAATCATCCGTGGCGTACAGCGG
>JBBSKP010000344.1:0-4129 GCA_038256175.1 Mycobacteriales bacterium | reverse complement strand
GGGGTGAGTCGGATTTTCGAAGATCTCACGCGATGTGGCGACTTCGACGATCTTTCCGTCGTGCATGACCGCGACGTCGTGAGCGATATTTCGCACAACGGAGAGATCGTGCGAGACGAACAGATACGACATCCCGCGTTGGTCCTGCAGATCGCGGAGCAGGTTCAGCACCCCCGCCTGAATCGACACATCCAGCGACGAAACGGGCTCATCGAGGATCAGCAACTCCGGATCGAGCGCCAAAGCTCTTGCGATGCTGATCCTTTGCTTCTGCCCGCCGGAGAAATCGGCCGGGTAGCGATCGGCGTGTTCCGGCTGCAGCCCGACGAGTTCGAGCAGTTCGGGGACTCTGCGGGCTATCTCAGCTCGGGAGCGGCCATCGATTCGTAGCGGTTCGGCGACGACGTCCGAGATCGGTAGCCGGGGATCGAGCGACGCGTTCGGGTCCTGGAACACGATCTGCATCCGGCGGCGAAGCGCTCGTCGTTGCGACTTGGTCATCGTTGCGACGTCGATGCCGAGGACTTGGATCGAGCCGGACTCAGGTGGTGTCAGATTCAGGATCTGTGTCAGCGCCGTCGATTTGCCGGACCCCGACTCGCCCACCAGAGCCAATGTGCGGCCCGCTTTGACCTCGAAACTGATCCCGTCGACCGCGCGGATCTCGCCGCGCTTGCGCCGAAATACCACGCCACTGGTGATGGGATAGGTCTTGACCAGGTCTGTCACTTGGAGAACGGCCACCTCGGACGGCGGCCGCGGCTCCGATGCGACGCCGGAATCGAGTGTCTTTCGGTACGCCGCGAACAGGTCCTTCGGCGACTTCTCGGCCGCGCGAATGCACGCCGCGGAGTGTGCGGATCCGACTGCCGTGAGCGGTGGCTCTTCCGCACGGCACTCGTCGATGACCAGTGGACACCTGGGTGCGAATGAGCACCCCGTTGGCAGCGCATGCATCGCGGGCGGTGCGCCGGAAATCGGTACGAGGGGTGCGCGAAGCGGACCGTCCATCCGTGGGATCGAACCGAGCAAGCCGACGGTGTAGGGCATTCGAGGGTTGGCGAAAAGTTCTGCAACCGGGGCGGATTCGACGATCCGACCCGCGTACATCACGACTACGCGGTCGGCGAGGGTTGCCGCGATTCCCATGTCGTGGGTGATCATCACGACTCCGGCGCCGGTGATATCGCGCGCCTTGCGCAATAGGTTCAAAATCTGCGCCTGCACCGTGACGTCGAGTGCCGTTGTCGGCTCGTCGCAGATGATGAGCGATGGGTCGTTGGCGATGGCGATCGCGATGACCACTCGTTGCCGCATACCGCCGGAGAACTCGTGGGGAAATGCCTTGGCCCGCACGGTGGGATTGGGAATACCGACGAGATCGAGCAGTTCGATCGCACGCTCGGCCGCCGCTGCTTTGTTCTCCGCTTTGCCGTGTACGAGTAGCGCTTCCGCGATCTGGTCGCCGACACGATAGACGGGTGTCAGTGCGGAAAGCGGATCCTGGAAGACCATGCTGATGCTCTTGCCGCGCAGCGTCGACAGTTCGCGATCACCCATGCCGAGCAGTTCGCGGCCATGCAGTTTGATCGAC
This sequence comes from Mycobacteriales bacterium, assembly GCA_038256175.1. Classification (GTDB taxonomy): domain Bacteria; phylum Actinomycetota; class Actinomycetes; order Mycobacteriales; family Mycobacteriaceae; genus Antrihabitans. The sequence continues at coordinate 2,535 of JBBSKP010000344.1, read as the reverse complement.
CCGGTGACACGCGCATGGTCGGGGAGCAAGCCCATAACGGCGAGGGATGCGACGGACTTGCCGGATCCCGATTCCCCCACCACCGCAAGCACTTCGCCATCGGCAACGCCGTAGCTGATCCCGCGCACCGCGTCGATGCGTCCCTCTTCGCTCGGAAAGCTGACCCGCAGGTCCGCGATCTCGAGTAGGGGCTGCTTGCCGGTCACTGGAGTGCCTTCCGCTTCTTGCGCGCGCCCTTGGCGCCGGGATCGAACGCGTCGCGCAGCCCGTCGCCGACGAGGTTCGCGCACAAGACCGTGGTGATGAGGAATCCGCCGGCGAAGAGAAACAGCCAGGGATAGGTCAACGCCGATGCGGTACCGAGGGCAATGAGGGATCCAAGGGACACGTCCGGCAATTGCACGCCGAATCCCAGGTAGCTCAAACCTGTTTCGGCCAGGATCGCGGCGCCGACGCTGAGGGTGGTGTCGATGATGAGGATCGACGCGATGTTCGGAATGATGTGGCTGGTAATAATTTTTCGGGTCGGCGCACCCATATAGCGTGCTGCTTGGACGAATTCACGATCGCGCAAACTCAATGTCATCCCGCGGACTATCCGGGCGCTGATCATCCAGCCGAAACCCGCAAGCAGCACGATCAACAGGACGACCGATTGACCGGACGACTTCAGCCGTGGTGTGAAGATGGCGATGATGATGAAACTCGGAACGACGAGCAGTAGGTCGACGATCCACATGATCACCTTGTCGGGCCAGCCGCCGAGGTATCCGGCCAGCGAACCGACCAGCGCAGCGATGGCAGTCGAGAAGATCGCGACGCTGATGCCGATGATCAACGATTTCTGCAACCCGCGCAGTGTCTGTGCGAGAACGTCTTGCCCGATCTGGTTGGTACCGAACGGATGTCGAGCACTCGGCGGCTGCAGCAGGGCGGTGTAGTCGAGGTCCTTGTAGTCGTAGCTCAGCAGATGCGGGCCGACAAAACTGGCGATGAGCATCGCAAGCAAGATCAGTGCGCCGACGACGGCCGCCTTGTTGCGCAGAAATCGTCGCCACACCAACGCGCGTCGGCCGATGGCGATCCGCTCGCCCGACGTGCCTTGTGTCGCGATCTCGATTTCGGTCATGTCCGTACCCTCGGGTCGAGCAAGGCGTAGAGAACGTCGGATAGCAGGCCGGACAGCAAGATGATCAGCCCGATGAACGACGTGATCGCGGCAACGACGTTGGTGTCCTGGCTGGTGACACCGATCAGGATCCACTCGCCGATGCCGTGCCAGCCGAAGATCTTCTCGACGAAGGCTGCCCCGGTGACCAAACCACCGAACCCATAGGCGAACAGCGTCGCCATCGGAATGAGTGCCGTCCGCAGGCCGTGCTTCAGCAGTGCGGCGTTGCGGGTGAGGCCCTTCGCTCGCGCAGTGCGGATGAAGTCGCTTTCGAGCACGTCGAGCATTGCGTTGCGTTGGTAACGGCTGTAGCCAGCCATGCTGCCGAGTGCCAAGGCAAGGGTCGGCAGTACGAGATGCTGTGCGCGGTCGAGCAATTGGGGCCAGAAACCGACGACGGCTGTTGCAGACGATTCACCGGTGTACAAGAAGATCTGGCTACCGGTGATCGAATTGATTTCCAGCGCTCCATATTTCAGCAGCGTCGCGACAAGGAAGATTGGCGTACTGAGGATGAGCAGCGACAGTACGGTCGCGAAATAGTCGCTGAATTTGTATTGCCGGATTGCGCCTGCCGCGCCGATCAGCACACCGAGGACGGCGCCCACAATCGACCCGATGATGAGCAACCGCAAGCTCACCAGAATGCGGCGACCGAGTTCGTCGGTGACCGGTTGACCTGTGATGGTCGTTCCGAAGTCGGCCTTGACCACACCGCCGAGCCAGTTCGCGTATCGCAGCGGAATCGGATCGTTGAGGTGCAGTTCCTCGGCCTTGGCGTCGATGACGGATTGCGGCGGCCGGGGATTGCGTTCCTCGAGGCTGTCGAGGGGGCGGAACGTGAGCGAGGCAAGGCTGAACGTCAAGAACGACGAGAGAAGCAGCAGCACGACGTAGTTGAGCGAGCGTCGCAGCAGGAAACCGGCCATCGTCTCCCTTCGCAGTCTGCCCCCTTAGCCTACGAATCATAGGGATGTGCAGGCGGTGACGTGCGATCGGGCAGTATTGGTCCGGTGCCACGACGAATGCCCGAAATCCCAGTCTCGAAACCGCGCCTTGTCGCGAGTGATGTCGACGGCACTCTGATCGATCACGACGAGAATGTGAGCGAGCGAACCAAGGCGGCGGTCGCAGCAGTCGTCGCCGATGGCGTGCCATTCGTATTGGCCACGGGCCGGCCGCCGCGCTGGATCGCGCCGGTGGTCGACGGTCTGGGCTTTGCCCCCCTCACGGTGTGCGGAAACGGCGCAGTCATCTACGACAGTGCAACCGACCGCGTGTTGAGTGCGACGTCGCTCGATGTCGAAACCCTGGCGTGGGTCGCAGGCATGGCGTTGCGCGCGCTTCCCGGATGTGGGCTGGCG
>JBBSKP010000343.1:0-4143 GCA_038256175.1 Mycobacteriales bacterium | reverse complement strand
TTGCCCGAACGACGCCACCCACATCTGTCAGCAAACCTGCAGCTCCGTCGGAGGCGGACGGCCGTCGAGTGATCGAGGCGTTCTATGCCGCGGTCAACGCCCGCGACGAAGCCGCACTCGCCGCCATTTTCTGTTCGACACCGTCGTACTACTTCGAGGAATGGCAGAAACGGATACGCGCAGAACTCGCTGGTCAAGGTGGCAACTTCCGGTTCGAGGACTTTCGATTCGATGTCTCGACGCCGAATGGACCCAGCCGGGAGATCAGATACGACATCCGGACATCTCTGAACGGGGGAGCGCCCAGTGATTTCCACACGGATGGACACTCGGTGATCTACGAAAACGGTGTCGTGAAAATGTGCAGCTTCTGACGAATTCGAGGCCTCCACTTACCGCGCGGGTAGGTTGATCGGATGGTCGTCGGAATGATTGCGCAACTGTGGCGCTACCCGGTCAAGTCGATGGGCGGCGAGCGGTTGGCCGAGACGTCCGTCGATAAGCGCGCACTACACGCCGACCGGTTGTGGGCTGTACGTGACCTCGAGCTCGGCACCGTCACCACCGCACGGCGGCTGCCGATGCTGCTGGGCTGCTCAGCGCGTTTTGTCACAGAGCCGCCTGCCGACGCGGGGCCGGGCAAGGTCACCGACGTAGTTGTCACATTCCCCGACGGAACCGAGGTAACCACCGAGGACCGCGAACGAATGGATGCCCGGTTGGGGGAGCTGACCGGCAAAGACGTCTCGCTCGTCCCCTTGCCTCCGATGAGCGACAAAGCTGCCTTCCGGGGCATTCGCGCGTCGAAGCGAGATTTGCGACGGCAGTTCGCACTCGACGACGACGCCGAGCTACCCGACTTCTCGATGTTTCCTGTCCGCAAGCTCGCCACACTGGCCGTATTCGCCACTCCTGTAGGCATTTTCGCGGACGCGTATTCGCTGCACATCATCACGACCGCAAGCCTCCAGGCGATGGCAGCGCACGAACCCGGCGGCGACTTCGACGTCCGGCGGTTCCGGCCGAACGTCGTCATCGATAGCGGTGACGCAGGCGGACTGGTCGAACAAGAATGGCTCGGCGGGATACTGCGGGCTCCCGACGCCGCGATCGCCATCGAAATCCCGACCGTCCGTTGTTCTATTCCGCTGCGCGAGCAACCCCAGTTCGGACTCGGTCCCGATCCCAGTGTCGTGCGGACGATCTCGAAGCATGCTGACCGATGCTTAGGCGTCTACGCCGACGTCGAGCGGCCGGGAATCTTGAGGGAAGGAGACTCCATCTCCTTCGAACCGCCGGCTCGGCAAGGGACCCTCGAGTCGTCTGTCGGCCGTCTTGCGGACCGGCTCAAGCGCAACGCCTTACGCGCCGGAAACCGAATCCTGCCCGCGTAGCCGGGACTGTCACGTGACTGCCCGCGTCGCCAGTCGTTTGTCGACTTCTGCGGCGTCCTCGATGCGGCGGCGAATGATGGTCAACGGTTGGTATGACGCGAGTTCGGATTTCAGTCGAGCGACGTTGTCGGTGATCGTGGGGTCGGCGATGACACGGCGCGCCGCGGCAGCGATTTTGCGCGCACTGGGGCGTTCGGTACGGAGGTCGACGCCGAGGCCGTTGTAGTCGACGCGAGCGTTGATGTCGTTCTTGCCCTCGCGTTTACCCGCACACACAACTGGGATGCCTCGAGACAGAGCTGCGAGCACGCTGCCGAAGCCCCCGTTGGTCACGAAGACGTCCACACACGCAAACAGCTCCTCGCAGGGCAGGAAATCTTCGATCACGAGGTTCGGCTGCGGGTAACGACTTACGATCGATTCTGGTCCGCACATTATGCACATCAGTACCTCTGGAAGGACAGCAATCGTGGCTACATATCTGGTGTTCCATGAAGTCGATGACGTCGACCACTGGCTGAAATCCACGAAACGCGGTGAGGTTTTCGCTCGGTTGGGCGTCACGCACCGGACGTTTACCGACCCCGCTGGTTCGAAGCGAGTCGGCGTGCTCCTCGAGATCCCCGATCTGGCTGCCTTCCAAGAGTTTCTGCAGTCCGACGAGGCCGCCGAGGCGATGAAGGCGGACGGGGTACATCCCGAAAGCATGTTGATGCTCAGCGGCGGATAAGCGATTCGGCCCGGGCTCACGGTAACGGTGGCATCCTGGCCTCATGATGATCGAAACGCGGCCGGCGACCGCTTTCGATGACGTGCGCACGATGCTTGGTCCCAAGCGTCCGGACGCGAACGTCTGTTGGTGTCTGAGTTACCGCATTCCGTCCAAAGAGAATGTCGCGCTTCGCGGTCCCGCGCGGGCGGAGCGCGTCGAAAACCTCGTGCGGTCCGATCCGCCGCCCGGGGTGTTGGCGTACGACGGCGACACCGTCGTCGGTTGGGCAGCAGTCGCGCCGCGCGCCGATACGTCGTTCGCGCGCAACCGAAAGATCCCGCATATCGACGATCTGCCGGTGTGGTCGGTGTGGTGCCTGCGGGTGCGTCCCGGTCATCGGGGCAAGGGGATTTCACATCGTTTACTCGAGGGCGCTGCGGCATTCGCTCGCGACCGTGGCGCCCCAGCTGTCGAGGGCTACCCCGTCGACAGCGACGGCGCGAAAGTCGACCTCACGATGGCCTACGTCGGCACCCGCCGGCTCTTCGAGAAGGCCGGCTTCGTCAAGGCCGCCGACACGACCTCTGTTCTCGCCACATTCCCGCGAGTCCTGATGCGGCTCGACCTGAGTTGACGTCCCGAATAGGAGGAATTCGATGACCAGCCTGTGCGATCTGTCTGCCACCGACCAAGCCGCGCTGATCCGGGACGGAAAGCTCTCTGCGCGTGAGCTGCTGGCAGAGTGTCTCGCCCGAGTAGAGGCAACGAACACCGACGTGAACGCCATCGTGACAGTTGACGTCGAGGGGGCCGAGAGGGCAGCCAGCGCCGCTGACGAAGCGCACTCGGCCGGCCGCCTGCTTGGACCCCTGCATGGCCTCACTCTCGGCGTCAAAGACCTGCATGCGACTGCCGGCTTGCGTACGACTTACGGGTCGCCCGTTCTCGCGAACAATGTCCCGGACGCCGATGAACTGCTCGTCGCGCGAGAGCGGGCCGCGGGCGCCATCATCGTCGGCAAGACGAACACCCCCGAGTTCGGCGCGGGCTCCCACACGTTCAATAAGGTATTCGGCTTGACCCGCAATCCCTATGCGCTGGACCGATCGGCCGGCGGCTCGAGCGGCGGGTCCGCGGCGGCACTGACGTGCGGGATGGTGTCGCTGGCGGATGGCAGCGACATGGGTGGGTCGTTGCGAAACCCCGCGTCGTTCTGCAACGTCGTGGGGCACCGACCGTCGCCCGGGCGCGTACCGACGTGGCCGGTCCAAGACCCGTGGTTCACCCTCGCCTCGCAAGGACCGATGGGGCGCACCGTGGCCGACGCCGCGCTGTTGCTCTCGGTTCAGGCCGGCCCCGACCCACGCCCGACGGTGTCGTTGCCAGAGCCGGGTTCGATCTTCACCGCCGCTTTGCCCACCCGCCTCGACGGCATGCGAATCGCGTTGTCACCGGATCTCGGTGGCGCCGTTGTGGTCGATCCCGAGGTCGCGGCACTGGTTGATGCGCAAGCTGCCACACTCACGGAGTTGGGCGCGACCGTAGTGCGAGACTGCCTCGACTTCACGGGGGCAAGCGAAGTGTTCACGACCTTGCGCACGCTCAACTACGTCTTGATGTTCGGTGCGCTCATAGACCAGGCCCCCGACATGGTCAAGCAGACGATCCGCACGAACGTCGAGCAGGGACGCGCACTGACAGGTCCTGAGGTTGCGCGTGCCAACGTGTTGCGCGCGGCGCTCTACAACCGGGTCCTGGCGTTCTTTGCCGAGTACGACGCGCTTGTCTTGCCCTCGTGCCAGGCACTCCCGTTCGACGCCGACCTGGAATACCCGACCAGCGTCGCCGGCGTTGCCGTGGAGAACTACCTCTCGTGGATGCAGGCTGCGATCTTGGTGTCGGTCACGGAGTGCCCCGCGACCGCTGTGCCCGTCGGGTTCTCCCAGTCTGGGCTGCCGATCGGCGTTCAGGTCGTCGCACCGCTCCGCAACGACCTGCGCGCGCTCGGCGTCGCACACGCCATCGAGCAGGTCACGC
>JBBSKP010000342.1:0-4161 GCA_038256175.1 Mycobacteriales bacterium | reverse complement strand
CGATACGGGCACCACGCCGGATCCGGTCCACTCGCCGATCAGCGTGAGCGGATGACCGCCGGACACGCCGAGGAGTCGCCAGGGTGGTAGGTCGTCGGCCGTGATCGATAGGGCAGTACCGGTGTCGTTGACGACGTGCCATTTACCGTTGGCTGTTGTTGGGACGACATCGCTTAGGCACAGTGGCCAGGAGCGCAGCCATGGATCCGCACCTAGCGCGGCCGCGTACGCGTTGAGTGCCTCGTCGATTCGCTCGCCCGGCAACGTGGTGAACGGTTCGGGGCTGGCGTGGCGCTCGCCGAGCTTCGCGCGTAGTTCCGCTGCGCCTGGATAGAAGTGCAGATCGGCGTCGATGAGCGCGCCAGGTGCGGGTAGGTCCGGCGGGAATGCTGGTGATCCATACGAAAAGTCAAGGACCACAGCCCAACGCGCCCGATCCCGGCCACGAAGCCACGCCCGCCGGGTGTACAGACTGTTCTCCTCGGACACCCGAATCCCGAGGACCATCCAGCGATCACGCACGGGCGGTTGTGCCAGCACGCTTTCCGCCGAGACGGGATAGCCGATGTGTGACCGCACCGAAGCCTGCAGCGCTTCGGGTAGCTCAGTGATGCGGCGGTGAGCGGTGACGAGCAGGTGCAGTTGGGCATAGTCGGCGAGCAGCCGCTCGGGCCAATCTTCGCGCGTGGCAACGGTGTAGGGGATACGGCGAAGGGTCGACGCGATTCCGGGTGCCTGGGCATCGACCATGCGTGCGGCGATGGATTCGAATGCTCGCAACGAACGATCCGACTGCGCCAGCCCCGTCCGGATCTGATCGGTGAGCCAGGTATCGAGTTCTTCCAGGCCGCCGATGACCCGCTCGGTTCGCTGGATGGCAGTCTGCGGATTCGCCACTCGTGTTGCACCGCTGGGTGATTCGGCCTTCTTCTGGCGGGTGTCGATCCACGCTGCAGCGAAGTCGGCAGTCGTATCCCGTTCGGGCACAGCGCCATCCGACCAGCGAAGCAACAAGCTCAGCGCGTGCTTACATGGAAACTTGCGGCTCGGACACGAGCATTTGAACGCGGGTCCGGCCAGATCGACGACCGTCTCGTACGGCTTGGCGCCGCTCCCGCGGCACTGGCCCCAGAGCGCGTCGCCGTGGTGGCCGGCGTCGAGCCAGGCTGCGATGAGCTTGCGCGCAGCGGCGAGGGACGCGGGATCGGGGGACAGCGCGGTCACCTGGTCCGCGGTCCACGGAGCCATCCATGAACCCCCTTGCGACTGGATTGCTGGAGCGATTATTGCAGCTCCTCGTCGCGGTCGGATCCTGCACTGTCGTTCATTGCTCGACGGTAGCGCGTGTGTATGACACGGCCTGCCATACTTTGACGTGGGGGGATACGGCGCATCCGCGATTCGTGGAACCGAAACGCTGTTCGCGGCGTCCAACTAATTAGACGAGTGTTGTCGAACTTTGGGAGTCGGTGTGCGGAGACGATCTGGACTGGGCGCGTTAGTAGCCCTTGCAGCTGCATCGTTGCTGGTAGCAGGGTGTGAGGACAACTCTGTTGACGGGAGTCCGACGGCTACATCGACGACAGCGCTCAACGCTGGGCTGTTTGAGCCGTGTGACATACCGCCCGCTGCAATCCAGGCTGCTGGGTTGGATCCGGCATCGAAGGATGCGGATTTCGCAGGCGTTGAGCGCACGGGGTGGGAGGCATGTGCCTGGGACAGCGGGAGCTGGTATGACGTGACTGTTTTGTCGACTACGCACTCGTTGGACGAGATCAAGGCCAACCCAAAAAGCACCGACTTCCGAGCAGCGCAGATTCCCGGCCGCGATGCCGTGACGTACCTGGACGTCAGCGACAAGAATCACGAGGTCTGTGACGTTGCGTTCGCGGCAGATAAGGGGGCGGTGATTGTGAGAGCGGGCAAAAAGGGGTCGAAGTCTCAAGGTGAAGACTCATGTGTCGTCGCTGTCCGGACCGCCGCAAGTTTGAATAGCGAAATCCCGCGTTGAAGACATCTGATTCCGCGCTGGATGAGTCCAGTCGCTTTGGCAGGGGGAACAGCGAATGACCGACTCGTCGGGAATGATCAGCGAGTTCCAAGGCTTAGCCGGCGACGTCGCCGCTGGTCGGCTGCGGATGGACAACGAAGCAGCTGAGCATTGCGCAAATGTGTGCACCAACTACATCGACGGGCTGGACAAACTCAAGCGCACCGGGCGTGACATTGTCCGGCTTGAAGGTTTCGGGGAGCTCGACTCCGCCAAGGCGCTTGGTGAGAAGTTCTTCAAACTAGCCACTGACGGGGATGGCTCTTTCGAAGCCGTCATCCAACAGCACATCGACGCCGCGATGCAGATGCGAGACGTCTTCACCAAGGCTGGCGCTGCTTATAAAGCGACCGATCAATCAACCAGCGGGGCGCTCGACGCCGCTGGCTCGCAGCTGTAGTTCGAGAGGGGGAGCACGATGGGGATTCCATTTCCAACTGAGGTCTTGTCGAGCCTCGGCGACACGATCGCTGGGAAGACAGCCGAATTCGTCAACACGGCTAGCGGAATGCAACGTACCGCGCTGCAGGCCTACGACGCCGTCACTGGGCAGGACACCCTTGGGTGGGCGCGCGATCGCGACATCCAGCAAGAAGGGAACGATTACCGTTCTGGCCTGAACAGCGAATTGGAACGTGAGTCGAGGGCACTGGACTCGAAGGATGTCCTTGGTCCGGCTGTGGGATCTCAAATGGAGAATTTCGATGCGATGGACCATACCGAGATCAAACGGTTGGTCGACACGCTAGGACCCGGCGACGTACTACAGAGCGCGCAGTCGTGGCGAAACGTCGAGAAGGCTTTCACCGAACTCAGCAGCACCTTCCGCAACGATATCCAAAACATCATTGCGCCCGATTGGGAGGGTGAAGCAGCCAATCGTGCGCAGACTGCTGTCAACAAGTACGTCTCCGAGTCCGACAATCTAGGCCATGCGCTGAATATCGTTGGTAGCAAACTCGAATGGGCCTACACGGGATTCGACCAGACCAAACGGACTCTGCCCGAACCTGATTCCCGTTCGTTCGCCGATATTCTCCGTGGGGGAGCGATGACCGTCCTCGGGATGCCCGGTGGCATTTCGAAGATCGTCGATGACGGCAACGAGGCTCAGGCTCAAGCGCGCGAGATCATGAATACGGTCTACAAGCCGGTGGTCTACGAGGCTGACAGCGGCGTTCCTGTCCTACCCGCCGCGTACAACCCCATCGCAACTCCTAACGCAGGTCCTACCGATCCCTCCACCCCCGGAGGGACTCCACCGAATGTCCAACCGACGAACGGCGACCAACGTCAAGGCGTGGACATCACCCCCTCCGGTCCAGGCGACACCGGCCAACCGTCCACAGACCAAACAACTCCCGCCTCAACAGATCCGGCAGCAACGGTGCCGAGCAACACTCAGGGCACCGGTCAACCGGCGTCCGGACTCCCCGGCGCAGGCTCATCGACAGGCGATCAAACCAGATCGACCGGCGTGACATCACCCCTCGCGGCCTCTCTCGGATCCGGTGGCGGAGCAGGACGTGGTGGTGGCTCGGGATCCGGCAGTGGCGGCGGCGCCGGTGGTCGGTCACTCGGCGGATCTTCGCTTGGCTCAGCGAGTATGGGCGCCGGCGCAGCATCGGGCCCCGGCGGTGCAGTGGGTGGGTCCGCGGCCGCCGCTGGGCGCGCAGGTGCTCCCGGTGGCGGAATGGCGCCGGGTGCCGGTAAGGGCAAGGGTGACGAGGACAAGGAGCACAAGACTCCGAGTTACCTCATCAGCGTCGACAATGGCAACGAACTGATCGGCGAGTTGCCGAAGGTTGCGCCTCCGGTCCTCGGCGGATGAGCGTGGCCGTGACGAATTGGCGGTTCACGGCGCTCGAGTTCTCGGTCGCGTGGCAGCACATGGGTCGGGATCGATTGCCCTTCCCGCTGTCGTTTCTCAGCGATGCACCGACCGAGGTCGAGAACGACATGCAACGCCGCAGCGCCGCGGAGACGGTACGCAAGCAGTTCGACGACAACCTGTACCGCGCACTCGCTGTGTTGGCGGAACCCCTTGTGCAGGTGCTTGTTTGCGGATTCGACGGCCCGAGTTCGGACCGGATGATTCGCGTTCACGCTGG
>JBBSKP010000341.1:0-4191 GCA_038256175.1 Mycobacteriales bacterium | reverse complement strand
GGGTCTAACGGGTGGTGTAGCCGCCGTTGGCAAGGATGGTCTGCCCGGTGATCCACCAGCCCTTGTCGGCGAGAAATGTCACCAACGGTGCGATGTCCTCGATCTTGGTCAGCTGCCCACCCAATGCCTGCGACTTATGGAACTCAACTCGCTCCGGCGTTTCCTGTCCATAGAAGAACGGCGTGTCCATCGGACCCGGGGCCACGCTGTTGACGGAGATGCCCCGCCCGGCGAACTCCTTGGCCGCCGCACGCGTGAAGTGCTCGACGGGACTCTTGCCGCCAGCGTAGGTGGAGTAGCCGTCGGTGAACGCCGCAAGCAATGAGGTGACGATAGAGATCACCTTGCCGTTGTCGTTGAGCCTCTTGCCCGCTTCTTTGATGAAGAAGTACGCGGACTTGGAGTTGATATCGAACATCGAATCATATTCGGCTTCAGTGGTTTCCACGATCGGCTTCCGCAAGACCTTGCCGACGGTATTGATCGCGATGTCGATGCTGCCCAGTTCGGAGACGGCAGCCTCGAAGAGTTTTTCGATGTTCGCCGGAACGGTGAGATCGGCCTGGAACTTCGCAGCCTTGCGCCCATGCCCGCGGATGGCGTCGACGGTCTTGTCAGCATCGACCTCGGTGCTTGCGCTGTTGTAGTGGACGAGGACGTTCGCCCCGAGATCGGCGAACGAGGTACTGATCAGTCCGCCAAGGTTCTTCGCCCCCGCCGCCACTACAACGTTCTTGCCTGCCAATGAATTCGTCACGCGTTGTGTCCCCTCGTTGTTGTTCATAAAATGCCGACACCACGACGCTATGCTGACCATCCACAAATAGATAACGACGAATATTGGTCAATCAACAATCGATAGTTGTACATCGAAGGGCAACATATGCCGGAAGAGCAGCCGATAGACCTCCGACGGTTGTCCCAGTTCGTGGCGGTCGCCGATCACCAGAATCTGACCGAGGCCGCGCAACATCTGTTCCTCACGCAACAGGCATTGAGCAGCGCAATGCGCCAGCTGGAGCACGTACTTCAGGTCGAACTGTTCGATCGCCGTGGACGAGCGCTCGTCCTGACCTCGGCCGGCGAGAAGCTTCGCGAGGGTGCTCCCCCACTACTCGCGGCCGCAGCCGCGCTGACCGCTGCGACGCGCCAGATCGCCGCGGGAACGGAGCCAACCTTCGTCGTCGGACATACACCGGCAATCACAGCCGAGGAGGTATTCGCGATCATCGAACCCGTGCGAGTAGCACTGCCGGACCTGTCGTTGACCGCGCGCCAGATGTTCCCGGACGCGATGCACGCAGGACTACTCGACCGCTCGATCGATGTCGGGTTACGACGGGGCGCCACTACTCCGAATGATCTGGCCGCAGCGGTAACCGGCTACGACGAGCTCCGCATCGCTGTACGCGCCGGACATCCGCTGACCAACCGCGAACACGTGAATTTGACCGATATCGCCGACTACACCCTGCTCGTGTGGGCCCCGCCAGGATTCTCCTTCTACACCGACTTCTTGATATCGGCATGTCGCAGAGCAGGTTTCGAGCCCACGATAGTCGTGAACAAGTTGCAGGGCACCCCGCCGGTGACGGGGGTCGTCGGAAACGACTTCGTCGCATTGGTCACCGCCGCTCCGGGTCCCGCCGTCTCCGGTCGAGTCGAAGTGCGACAACTATCGGATCCACCGATGGTGCCAATCCAGGCATTGTGGTTACCGCACACCATCTCTCGCCCGCGCTCGATACTGCTCGACGGAGCGTGAATCTACCGCGTAGGCAGACCCACCAGGCTCAAGGCAGCCGACTCGATGGTCGCTTCGGAGAGCAGCACGTGCCGGGCGGCGTCGCCGAGCGGGATGAAACTGTCCTCGCTCGCGACGCGAGCGAGGCCGCCTGTGAACCCCCGGTCGATCAGCGCGGACAGAACACCTTCGCCGACACCGCCGGAGCGCCGCGTCTCGTCGACGACCAGAACTCGGCCGGTCGCCTTTGCCTCGCGGATCACGTCCGATACCGGCAACGGCACCAACCAACGCAGGTCAAGGACTCGCACGTCGATGCCAGCCTTGGCGAGGCGATCCGCTACACGCAAACTCATGGGCAGACCGTTGCCGAACGTGACAATCGTCAGGTCACGTCCGTCTCCGTACGTTCGCCCCTTACCGATCGGAACATGGTGTTCAGCAGGATGATTCGGGTCGGGATAATTCGCGAGCCATTGCTCGTCGCCCTCAGCGAGCAGGTCCCGCGTGTGATACAACGCGATGGGTTCGAGGAAGACGCACAATGCGCCGTCGGTCACTGCGGCGGCCACACACGTGCTCAACATCGACGCGGCATCGTCGGGCCGCGCCGGTGACGCCACCACAATGCCTGGGATATCGCGCAGCGCGGCGACGGCGTCGTCGTTGTGGAAGTGTCCGCCGAAGCCCTTCTGGTAGCCGTACCCCGCGACTCGCACCACCATCGGATTGGCGTAGCAGCGGTTCGAAAAGAACTGCAACGTAGCGCCTTCACCGCGAATCTGGTCGGCAGCATTGTGCAGATACGCGAGGTACTGGATCTCCGGAATCGGCAGCAAGCCGGAAACCCCTGCGCCGAGCGCTAGCCCGAGGATCGCCTGTTCGTCGAGGAGGGTGTCGAATACGCGAGCCGAACCGGCCTTGGCCTGCAGCCCGCGAGTGACTCCGTACACACCACCCTTGCGCGCGACGTCTTCACCGAAAACCATTGCGCCCGAATACTTTGCCAGAATATCGAGCAACGACCGATTTATTGCTTGGGCGAGGGTGAGCGGCCCCTCATGCTCGGGAAATGGAGTGCCGACGAGCTTTGCACGAGTGGCCCTATCGATCAGCTGGCCGCTCTCGTTCGCGACCGCATCGCCATCGGGCCGTCGCAGCGGCGCCATAATGGCTGCGGCGCTGTCCAATTGCGGTAGTCCCGCTACCTCGCGGGCGAGCGCCAATGTGACGTCGCGTTTGCGCTCGTACACGTCGAGCATTTCACTCGACGTGAAGTATCCGGCCTCGACAAGCAGCCGCGCGGTGCCGAGCAGCGGGTCGCGAACGAGATCCGCGGCGATCGCTGCCGGAGTGCGGTATGCCAGTTCATAATCGGAGCCCGCATGACCCATCAGTCGGACAGTCCGCAGATGCAGGAAGGCCGGTCGACGATGGTGGCGGACAAAATCCGCGGCATCGGTGGCGGCATCGAACGCCGCAGCCACGTCGCATCCGTCCGCCTCGAAGTACTGCAGCCCAGCACGGTGGGAATAGTTCACCGCGATCCAGCCTCGCGGCGTCGACACACTGATCCCGATCCCGTTGTCCTCACACACGAACAGCAACGGCAGCGGTAGCCCCTGATAGGCGGAGTGGATCGCAGTGTTGATCGCGCCCACGGCCGTCGAATGATTGGCGGACGCGTCACCGAAGCTGCAGACGGCGACGGCGTCCGACGGCCAGACCGCGTCGACACTCAGTTTCGCCGCTCGGTGAATCGAGAATGCGACTCCGACAGCGCGTGGTAAATGTGATGCGATAGTGGATGTTTGAGGGATCACGTTGAGGTCGTGGCGACCGAACACCTTGTGCCGCCCACCGGAAATCGGATCGGCAGTTGCTGCGACGATGCCAAGCAGAACGTCGCGCATCGGATCCGATCCGCCGACCTGTCGGGCGCGTTCGAGGAAAAAACCGCCGGACCGGTAGTGCAGCAATGCCGGATCCGTCGCACGCAACGCACCCGCGACGGCGGCATTTCCTTCATGCCCTGCGGAACCAATTGTGTAGAAGCCCTTACCCTGTGCCCGGAGCCACCTGGCTGCAAGATCGAGATGGCGACTGCCGAGCTGCGCATCGAAAAGGTCCACACAGCGCAACACCGTCAGCCGAGTGTCTTCGCGGACCGGATCACCGCCTGCACGGACCCCACCGCGGGAGGACATGCGGCTCACCGCGTCGACGAAATGTTCGTCGATCTGCTCGGTCAATTCCTCAACTCCCCTCGGGAGGGACTCTCGAGGACCGCTATCCTCTTTCGCCAGCCTAGGCGCGCACCACACATCGCGGCGGCGAAGCGGGCCCTTCGCTAGCTCACGCACTCCCACAAAGGTGCGATCTCGAGGTTGGCGAAGCGCCATTCGACTGCAGTGCGCTCGGCGTCAAATATGTAGCGAGTACCGATC
>JBBSKP010000340.1:0-4242 GCA_038256175.1 Mycobacteriales bacterium | reverse complement strand
GCGCTCTGCGGAGTTGCGATGGTCAGCGACAACGCCGCGATTGAACAGTTACGAACCTGATGCTCACCGCCGGAGGGGTCGGCATAGCGCCAGACCACGAATTGCTCGCGCGGTGCCTCGACGTGCACTGCGGCAGTCAGGTCATTGCCGGGAAGAACGATGTCATTGCCAGTGGCGAACTCGCGTACCTTGGTTCGACGAGCACGGCCCGGCCCGCCGACGCGATGACGGACTCCATTATGACTGATCACGCCGCTGGCGATCCACGGCGTCGTAACAGGTCCGACGCGCAGCCGCCCGAATACGACGTCGAGCCAGGTTTCGGGATGGTCCGCAAAACCGCTGGCCTGCAGCCAGATCCAGCGGTAGGCATGTTCGGTTCCCCAATTGTGGCCCAGCATGGCACGCCAACCGTCGACCGATATCTCCCGACCATTGATTGCGATCGATCCGGCGAGTCGCATGTGCGGCTTGGGGCTCGTCGATTTCGTTCGAGGCAAAGGCGCTCGATACATCCAGTCCGAAGGTAGGTGCCGCAGTGGCTGTTCCTCGCCTACGAACCGAATATCCCACTCTGCGTTGGTATTCGATGCGCTCACGGTTCCGGACGTGCCGTGCTCGCTCAAGTGGCCGTAGTCGCCGATTCTGATCGCTGTCGTTGCCGATGCGGCGACGTCTTCCGTGCTCACCTTGACCGCCGTCGGACCGTCGGGTTCGAAGAGTGTGCACCAGATCGCACCGATCGGCGGGCGACCCGGGGCCTTACGGATCGTGAACCGAATCCATACTCCGAGGGCCGCGTCGGGGTGGCTGGCCTTGAGGTACATGCTCTCGTAGTGCTGCCGGCCGATGGGGACCCGCGGATACCGTGCCGCGAGCAGGTCGTCGGTGGTCATTTTCCTGCCGGGGGTGCGAAGACGCCCGCTAGGTCAGCCTTTCGAATCGGAACATCAGCGTTGCCTTGAACACCGCAGAGCAGATTGACCGCAACGATTGTTCCGTCGACGACCACACCCGCCGGCTCGGTGCCCTCTTTGTTGTTCTCGTTCAAGAACTTCGTCACCGTGACACGTTGGTCGTGTGCGTCCTGGCCTACAAAATCGCTACACGGCGTGTCGCCGCCTCGGTTGACGGCGGTTTCGACTTCGCTGCAACCCGTCAGAGATACGCCGGCCGCGACGAGTCCTGTGACCGCTAGTTTTGCCGGCCATCCGGAGATGTTCAATGTGCTGTCCTCGCCTCGTTGTGGAATGCCACTTGCTCGGCTTCGTACAACCGAGAGTAACAATGCGAGGGTGACGATTGAGCGACTTGAAGTGCAGCGAGCCATAGCAGCAGAGCCCTCGACCATCTTCGGGCTGCTGTGCGATCCGAACGGGCATGTATCGATCGACAGTTCTGGGATGTTGATGTCCGCCGAAGGCGGCGCGGTATCCAGTGTGGGCGACACCTTTGTCGTGCACATGGATCGCGAAGCGCTCAACGATTTCCCCCTGGGTTTGTACGACGTGACGGTGAGAATCGAGACGTTCATTCCCGACAAGGAGATCGGCTGGACAGTCGTTGGACGGATCAGGCCGCAGATCGGGCATGTCTATGGGTACCGACTGGAACCGATCGAGACCGCGGATGGCGGCATCGCCACGATGGTGACGTCGTATTACGACTGGTCGTCCATCGATCCCGTGTGGCGCGAGCGAGCGATCTTTCCTGTGATCTCCGAAGGCGCGCTTCGGGCAACCCTCGGCATTCTCGCCCGGACGGTTGCACCCGGAGCTGCGCGCCCGGCATAGCGGTCGGCAGCGTCCTCAATCGAGGTCTGCCTACGGCGGCGTAAGCTGATCGAGCCTTAAGTCTCGATCAACGGGCCGATCTGTGGTTTGTGACCCGATGCGTCGGCAGAGCAGTCGGCAGCACACCAAAGGAGCACAGAATGCCCCCTCGTATCGCTACGTTGGCCCGCGCTGAGCACACTCAGATTCTTGGACTCGGCTGTTACCGACCGAAACGGCTCGTGCCGAACTCGGAAATCATCGGACCGATCGACTCGACGGACGAGTGGATCCAGACCCGTTCCGGCATCAAGAGCAGGCGTTTCGCCGACGACGACGAGACGATCGTCGGCATGAGCGTCGATGCCAGCCGAAAAGCGCTCGAGGCGAGTGGAATTGCGCCCGATCAAATCGGCTGCGTAATCGTCGCGACGTCGTCGATGCTCGTGCTCGGACCCGCAGCGGGGCCGCAGGTGGCGCATCAACTCGGTATGTCCGACTGCGCAGCATTCGATATCTCCGCGGGATGTTCGGGCTTCAGCCACGCGCTGACTCTTGCTTCCGACCTCATTCGCGCAGGCTCCGCCCAGCACGTACTCGTTGTCGGCGTCGAGCGGCTGTCCGATCTACTCGACCGTGCCGACCGGACAACAGCGTTCATTTTCGCGGACGGCGCGGGAGCTGCTGTCGTAGGACCCTCTGACGTCGAGCGCATCGGACCCGTCGCATGGGGTTCCGACGGCAGTCAGTGGCGAGCGATTCGGCAGGACAAGGATTTCGGAAGCTACTTCGACGAGGTCGCTGCAGCGGAAGCCGCGGGGGAAAGCAGCGAACGGCCGTATATTCGAATGGAAGGGACCGCTGTATTCCGTTGGGCGGCCACTTTTCTCGAGAAGGCATGCCGGGCTGCGGTCGATCGTTCGGGATTGACCATGGACGATATCGACGTCTTCATCCCGCACCAGGCCAACATTCGGATCACCGACGCCCTCACACGAGTGCTGAAGTTGCCCGAGAGATGCGTTGTCGCCAAGGACATCATCGAATCCGGCAATACGTCCGCCGCGTCGATCCCGCTCGCGATGGAACAAGTGCTGCGTTCAGGCGAGGCGAAGCCGGGCGACACCGCGCTGGTGATGGCGTTCGGAGCTGGGCTCGCATACGCCGGTCACGTGCTGACGTTGCCGCCCGTGCCGGCCTAGTTCAGGTCTTCCGGGCGCGCTGCGCCAGATCGACTGTCGCTGCACGCAATTCGCCGATCGACTCGATCGGTGTTGTGTAGCCGACGCGCGTCATGGCAAATCCGCGAGGCGTCGACACGCGAAGGTCGAGGCCATACCTGTCGGCGCCTTCGCACGTGGCGATCGTCGCGTCCGGAAAACCACCGAGCACTTGCGCCATGGCGAGCAGGGCCGCACTGTGGTCGTCGTTGAGGTGCGTGATTGCCCCGGCCGCAGATGGTGCGACAGGATCCGGCGTTGCGTCGGCGTATGCCTCGGCGGACGCCGAGTCCATTCGCCCATATCCGCCGACCCATCTGACTCGCTGCACGCGCAAGACCCACAGTGAGAAGTCGCTGAAATCGACGTAAACATGAGCAGCCGGTACGGCGGCCAGATGAGCATCCCGCGCTGCGGTGAGTTCATCGCCTGTGGGTCGCTCGACAATTCCAGCGAGTGTGATGCGAGCGCTTGCGAGGGGATCAGCCGGCGGGTTTGGCGTGACGATAGCCAGGCTGGCTCGAGGGTCGGCGGCGAGGTTACGACCGTGCTCGGCCATCCGAGACACGCAGAGCACAGGCGCGCCCTCGAGCAGGCCGTACGTGACGAACGATGCCCACGGGTCACCATCGGTAGTCAGGCTCGCGAGCGTTGCGATGTTCGTCCCCGCGGCGAGGGTCCTTGCTTCCTCGGCAGCGGACGGACGGGTGGAGTCGGCGACTGCAGTCAGCGGCGGCGCGACAGTCGGCGCATCGCCTGGGTCGCCATGATCGAGGTTGGCCATCCCTCGAACTTACGCGGGCGCGACTTTTCATCGTGAGCCGGATCGAGGTGTGCTCGGCTCCACACGGCGGCACCTGATTGCCCATTCTTCGCGTTTTGCGACCGTTTTCCGGGCTGTTTCAATTTGAGTGTCGGCGTGGCGCGGGGCTGTGACCTGGTGTTTCGTCGATAATGTGTTGGTGGCCAAGGGATATCGTCCGGTGATTCGGGATCAACTGTTTGCGTTTCCGCCTGATATGCGGGAGTGGTTGTCCGATACCGATCCGGTGTGGCTGGTGATCGGGGTGGTCGACCGGTTGGACACCACAGTGTTGCACCGCTTACGCCGCACCGGCGGGGTCGGCCGCGCCGGGTATGACCCGGACATGTTGTTGACGGTGTTGATCTGGGGTTGGGCGCAAGGGCAACGGTCCTCGCGGGTGCTGGAACGGTTGTGTACGCGTGATGTCGCCTTTCGGATCATTTGC
>JBBSKP010000339.1:0-4264 GCA_038256175.1 Mycobacteriales bacterium | reverse complement strand
GACGATCGATGTTGCACCCCTGATCGAAGCGATCAAGCGTGTTGCTCTGGTCGCCGAACGTGGCGCGCAGGTGCGGCTCGAGTTCTCGTCCGACGGACTGCTGTTGTCCGCCGGCGGTGACGACGCCGGTCGCGCGGAGGAGGGTCTCGACGCAGATTTCCGAGGCGAACCACTCACGATCGCGTTCAACCCGGGATATCTCATCGATGGTCTCGGCTCGTTGCACAGCGATCGGGTGTCCTTCGGCTTCACGACACCGAGCCGCCCCGCTGTTCTTCGACCGGCAAGCGAAGACGACGTCCCGGTCGAGACATCGGGTAGTTTCCCGGCGCCCTCGAGCAGCTACACGTACCTGCTGATGCCTGTTCGCCTGCCCGGCTGACGTTTCTCGGCGTATCGGTTGTTCATAGGCTCGCTTTCGTTGCGCGACTTCCGGTCGTGGGAGAACGTCTCGAGTGCCCTCGAGCCAGGGCGCACGGTGTTTCTCGGTGCGAACGGCAACGGCAAGACGAATCTGCTCGAAGCGCTCGGGTATGTGTCGAACCTGTCGTCGCATCGGGTATCGACTGATGCTCCGCTGATTCGTAGCGGGGCTACGCGAGCCCAGTTCGGCGCGACTCTGGTCAATCTGGGCCGAGAACTGACCGTCGACATCGAGATCAATCAGGGTGCTGCGAATCGCGCGATGATCAACCGATCCCCGGTTCGACGGCCGCGGGAAGTCCTCGGAATCCTGCGCACTGTCCTGTTCGCCCCGGAAGATCTTGCGATGGTGCGCGGCGATCCGGCCGAGCGTCGACGTTTTCTCGACGAGTTGCTGACGGCTCGCCTGCCGCGGATGGCGGGTGTCCGTGCTGATTACGATCGCGTGCTGCGGCAGCGCTCCGCGCTGCTGAAAACCGCGTCCCGGAGTCATCGCGGCGAACTTGCGACTCTGGACATCTGGGATGGACATCTTGCGGTGCATGGTGCGGTTTTGGTCGCTGAACGATTCAAACTCGTACACGAACTGACGCCCTTCCTTGTCGAGGCGTACCGCTCGATCGCTCCGGAATCTCGGCCTGCGTCGGTCCGCTATAAATGCAGTCTCGGCACGTCGCTACCGCCGGAGTTTCTCGACGTCACGCGTTCGCCTGAGCCAGACGACATCGAAGTTCTGGAGGCTGTCTTCCTGCAAGAGCTCGCTGCTATGCGGACCAAGGAGCTTGAGCGTGGCGTCTGCCTGGTCGGGCCGCACCGCGATGACCTGGAACTTTTCCTCGGCGACGAGCCGGCGAAAGGCTATGCGAGCCATGGCGAATCGTGGTCCTTTGCGCTTTCGCTGCGCCTGGGATCGTTCGAGCTGCTCCGAGTCGACGGATCGGACCCGGTTCTGCTCCTCGATGATGTCTTTGCCGAGCTCGATCGTCGTCGTCGCGGCGCATTGGCTCGAGTTGCGGCAGGCGCGGAGCAAGTACTCATCACTGCCGCCGTGCCGGAGGATGTGCCGGTCGAGCTCGAGGCGCGCCGCATCGGTGTCGAAGCGGCGGTTACCGACAGCGGTCGGGTGTCGGCCATCGTGGCTAGTATTTGAGTTTGCTTGGCCAGCGTGAGGAGTTGACGGATGACCGTAAACGATGAACCGGACAAGCCATCGGCAGCGAAGAATCCCGAACCCGAACTCAAGGGCATCGATCTCGCCCGACGAGCGCTCGAGGAGGCTCGTGCCGCCGCACGCGCGAGCGGTAAGTCCGTCGGCCAAGGCAGGGCGTCGCCACGCGCTGTTCCACGCCGAGGGTCGGGTCGGCGTAGAGGCTGGTCGGGCTCGGGCCCTGACGATCGCGATCCGCAGCGGCTCGGCGCACTGACGGGTTCCATCGCGAAATCGCGAGGATGGACCGAAAATGTCGCGGAAGGCACCGTGCTCGGGCGCTGGCTGCATGTCGTCGGCGACGATATTGCCGCCCATGCCGAACCGACGTCACTCACGGATGGCGTGCTGACCATCGCTGCGGAATCGACAGCGTGGGCCACCCAGCTGCGAATGATGCAGGCGCAGATTCTGGCGAAGATCAATGCCGCAGTCGGCCAGGGTGTGGTGAAGTCGCTGAAAATTTCCGGGCCGACCGCGCCGAGCTGGCGAAAAGGTGAGAGACATGTGAAGGGTCGTGGCCCACGGGACACTTACGGCTAAGCGACAGTATATGATACGCGGTGTTACAGTAACTTCCATGTCAACGGAGACAACTGACTCGCGCATGGTCGAACCCGATCACCTGGTGCTGCAGGCACGACAGGTCGTTTTCGACTGGTCGGACGTACCGATGCACCACATTCCAGGTGATCCTGTGACCACCCACGCCTTCAATGTCCTGCACCTTCTCCTTCCCGAAGGCGAAGACTGGTTCGTCGAAACCTTCAAAGAAGCGCTGCCGTTCATCGATGACGAGAAGCTTCGCGATGACGTGATCGGCTTCATCGGTCAGGAATCCGTTCATTCCGGCGCGCATGCGGGTGTTCTCGAGCACCTCGCGCGGAACGGGCTCGATCCCACGCCGTTCACGCAGCAGATGCATTGGCTCTTCGACAAGCTGCTCGGGCCGCGCCCGATTACCGGCTTGAAAAAGAAGAACTACCTCATCGAACGTCTCGCGCTCATCGCTGCGATCGAGCACATCACAGCTTTTCTCGGTGACTGGGTTCTCAACGCGGACGGTCTGGACAAGGCCGGGATGAATCCGACCATGCTCGATCTGCTGCGTTGGCACGGTGCCGAAGAAGTCGAGCACCGCGCGGTCGCCTACGACGTCCTGTGCTATTTCGACAAGCGCTACATCCGCCGCGCCCGTACCCAGGCCTTGGTGACACCCGTCATCGTCTACCTGTGGATCCGTGGTGTGCGATTCCTCATGGCGAACGATCCGGAACTGGTCGGGGAGCCCGCGCATCGACGGAAGCCACACTGGTCGGATTGGTACCGGGGCAGCCAACGTGGAGTTCTGCCTGGACCGATCGAGTTGGCGAAGCGGATGTCGACGTACTTCCATCTGAGCTATCACCCGCGCAACGAGGGTTCCACCGCGCAGGCGGTCGCGTACCTCGCGAGTTCGCCGGCCGCTCGGGCGGCGGCTCGATGACGATGAGTGTGCAAGGCCGCAAGGGCAAGCGATATCGGGTCAGTGACAATCCGCCACGCGATCTGCGTGGTCGACCCAGAGCCGATCGAGTGCTGTCGGTCTTGGGCAAGGTCGTCGAGCGGGCCTACCTGTCGCACATCGAACGGACCGACTACGACGAGAAGGTTGCGGGTGAAAACCCGGACAGCGCAAGGACTCTCGTCGTCACCGAGCGGAAGATCGTCGCCCACGATGACAATGTCGCGCAGCTGACGTTCGCGTCGCCGGCGGGCGAGGCACTGCCGGCGTGGCAGCCCGGGTGCCACTTGGATTTTCATCTGCCGTCCGGTCTTCGCCGGCAGTACTCGCTGTGTGGTGATCCGGCGGACGAGCAGTCGTACACGATCGCGGTCCGCCGAATTCCGGACGGTGGTGGTGGCTCGATCGAGATGCACGCCCTCGAGCCGGGAACCACGGTCACTGTGCGCGGACCCCGAAACGGCTTCCCCTTCGTCGGCCACGGAAGTGCGTTGTTCATCGCAGGAGGGATCGGCATCACCCCGATCATTGCGATGGTCCGCGCCGCGCAGAAGATCGGAATGGATTGGCAGTTCGTCTATTCCGGGCGTTCCCGCGACTCCATGCCGTTCCTAGAGGAGATCGAGTCGTGGGATCCGGAGCGGGTTTTCGTCCGTCCCGATGATCGGTACGGCGTGCCGTCGCAGGCGGACCTGCTCGACCGTGCGCCGGCCGGCGGCGCCGTCTACTGCTGTGGTCCGACGCCGATGCTGGCACTTGTCAGGACATCGTTTTCCGAAACAGATTCCACCGCACTGCATTTCGAGAGATTCGGTGCGCCGCCGATCGCGGGTGGCGAGCCGTTCGAGGTGCAGTTGATCAGTAGCGGCGAGGTCTTGCGGGTGCCGGCCGACGAGTCCGCACTGTCGGTAATCAAGAAGCGCGTCCCGGATATCGGGTACTCGTGCCAACAAGGATTCTGCGGCACCTGTCGGGTGAAGGTCCTTTCCGGCAATCCCGACCACCGCGAAACCCGGCTCACGTCGGAGGAGCAACGCGACGAGATGCTCATCTGTGTATCGCGTGCCGCTGCCGGTGGTCGCATCGTTCTCGACGTCTAGTTTTGGAGCTTCTTGTGACTACCAACACTG
>JBBSKP010000338.1:0-4283 GCA_038256175.1 Mycobacteriales bacterium | reverse complement strand
TCGCTGCGTCCGCAGCATCCCGCGTACGTGATCTACACGTCCGGCTCGACCGGTCTGCCGAAGGGCGTCGTCGTGACACACGCCGGCCTGGCGAACTTCAGCGCGGAGCAGTCTTCTCGTTACGGGCTTGATGCGCAGACGCGAGCGTTACATTTTGCGTCACCCAGTTTCGATGCCTCGGTACTCGAGTTTCTCCTCGCGATTGCCGCGGGCGGCACGCTGGTGATCGCACCGCCGGGAATCTATGGTGGCGAGGAACTCTCGGAACTGCTACGACGCGAACGAGTCACGCACGCGTTCATCACGCCGGCAGCGCTCGCGTCGTTGGATCCGACTGGAATCGACGACCTTCGCGTTGTTGTCGCGGGCGGCGAGGCTTGCCCGCCGGAACTGGTCGCGAAGTGGGCCGCAACCGATGTGGCGGGACGACGCGAGTTCTTCAACGGGTACGGCCCGACCGAGACGACAATCATGACCAACATCAGCGATCCGCTGGTGCCGGGCGAGGTCATCGCGATCGGGGCGCCGATCCGCGGTATGCAGTCCTTGGTCCTGGACAGTCGCTTGCGTCCGGTACCCGTCGGTGTTGTCGGCGAGCTGTATTTGTCGGGCATTCAGCTGGCCCGCGGCTACCACGCGCGCAGGGGTCTCACGGCAGATCGATTCGTGGCCAACCCGTTCGCGGCCGGCACACGGATGTATCGCACCGGTGACGTTGTCCGATGGACGACCGACGGCGTCGTGGAGTACGTGGGACGCAGCGACTTCCAGGTCAAGGTGCGTGGATTCCGCATCGAGCTCGGGGAGATCGACGCGGCGCTCGCAGCGCACGACAGCGTCGGATTCGCGACGACGGTCGGGCACCGAAATGCCGCAGGCATCGTCTCTCTCGTCTCGTATGTTGTCGCGACACAAGGGCATTCGATCGACGTATCGTCGTTGGTCGAGTTCGTCGAGAGCCGATTGCCGTCGCACATGGTGCCGTCGGCGATCATGGTTCTCGACGCGATTCCACTCACCCCGGTCGGCAAGCTCGATCGCGCCGCGCTGCCCGAACCGGTCTTCGCTGCCGACGTGGAATTCCGTGCGCCGCGGACCCCGATCGAGGAGACCATCGCAGCAGTCTTCGCGGAGGTTCTCGGACTCGATCGCGTCGGCATCGATGATTCGTTCTTCGCGCTGGGCGGCGACAGCATCGTGTCCATCCAGCTCGTGTCGCGGGCTAAGGCTCGTGGCGTGGTGTTCTCGCCGCGAAACGTCTTCGAGCAGCGCACCGTTGCAGGCCTTGCCGCTGTCGCGCAATCTGCGGACGCGTCGACGGTTGCCCGAGAAGTTCTCGAGGAGTTCGACGGCGGCGGCGTCGGCGAGCTTCCGCTCACCCCTGTTGTTCGGTTCATGGCCGAACGCGGCGGGGTTTTCGACCGCTTCAATCAGATGATCGTGTTGGAGCTTCCCACTGGCATCGACCGGACAGGCGTGGTCTCGACGATCGCAGCCGTTGTCGATCGCCACGACATGCTCCGTTCACGACTCTTCACCGACGATGCGGGCGAGTGGCGCCTCGAGGTTGGTGCACCCGGTTCGGTCGATGTCGACGCTGCGGTGCATCGGGTCGAGTTCGAACCCGCGCTCACCGACGCCGAGCTCACCGCTCTCGCGACCGTCGAGCTGAATTCGGCGCTGGGAAGGCTCGATACCGCCACCGGGATCGTCGTGCAGTTCGTGTGGCTGGACCCCGCGGTAGTCGGCGATGCCGCACCGCGATCCGGTCGGATCATCGTCGCTGCGCATCACCTCGCAGTTGACGGCGTTTCCTGGCGAATCCTTGTGCCGGACTTCGTGTCCGCGTGGGCGCAGCTTGCCGCGGGAGAGTCTCCGGTATTGGCTGCGCCGGGAACGTCGATGCGGCGCTGGGCGCATGCTCTCGTCGATCAGGCGCAACAAGAACGCCGGGTTGCCGAGCTGTCTATGTGGCAGGACGTCATCGACGGGCCGGACCCGTTGCTCGGCGCGCGTGCACTCGACCCTGCGATCGATGTCGAGCCGACCGTGCGAAAGATTCGCGTCGAACTCGCTCCCGAGATCACGAGAACTCTGCTGAC
The DNA here is from genome assembly GCA_038256175.1 of Mycobacteriales bacterium. Taxonomy (GTDB): domain Bacteria; phylum Actinomycetota; class Actinomycetes; order Mycobacteriales; family Mycobacteriaceae; genus Antrihabitans. The sequence goes on along the minus strand of JBBSKP010000338.1, from coordinate 2,181 downwards.
CACTGTTCCGTCGATCTATCACGGCGGCGTCAACGACGCGCTGCTGACCGCTCTCGCTCTCGCGGTGATGAAGTGGCGTGCGCGCCGCGGGGTCGACGTCGATTCGACGCTGATCCGGCTGGAGGGTCATGGGCGTGAAGAGGAGATAGTGCCTGGCGCCGACCTGTCACGCACAGTGGGTTGGTTTACTGCCATATTCCCGGTCCGGTTCGATCTCAGCGGTATCGACGTCGATGCTGCCCTCGCCGGTGAGCTAGCCGTGGGTGCGGCGATCAAGGCTGTCAAGGAGCAGCTACTCGCGGTGCCGGACAAGGGCATTGGCTATGGGATGCTCCGCTACTTGAATCCCGACACCGCGGGCCAACTGCCTGCTGCTCCACCCGCACAGGTGAGCTTCAACTACCTCGGCCAGATCTCGGCAACCGACATTCCCGAACAGTGGGCCGGCTTCGGCTGGATTCCTGCCAGCGACATCGGAGAGCTGCCTGCCGAGGCGGATCAGGATATGCCGGCGATGGCTGCGGTCGATATCAATGCGATCGTGGTCGACGGCGCGATGTCCGCGAACTTCGGATACCCCGACACGCTGCTCGATCACGCCGACGTCGAGGAACTCGCCAACTTGTGGACCGATGCGCTCGAGGCGATCGCGAGACATGCGTCGCGCCCCGACGCAGGTGGACGGACACCGTCGGATCTCGCTCTTGTCGATGTGAGTCAGTCCGATATCGACACGTGGGAGCGGGACTACCCCGAACTGACCGACGTCTGGCCGTTGGCGCCGCTGCAGTCGGGACTCATGTTCCACGCGATGCTGGCGTCGGCGTCGGTGGATGTCTACACGGCGCAGGTTGTGCTGTCGCTCGAAGGCACGGTCGATCCGGCCCGACTGCGAGCCGCAGCGACTGCGATCGTCGAGCGGTACCCGAACCTGCGCACCGCGTTCATCTCCGACAAGTCCGGTACGGCGGTTCAGTTGGTACTCGATTCGATGCAAACCCCTTGGGTGGAAATCGATTTGAGCGATCGCCCTGGCAGCGCTGACGAGGAGTTCGAGAGACTGCTCGCCGACGATCGACGCGAGCGGTTCGACTTGGCACAGCCGCCGCTGATCAGGTTCACACTGGTGCGACTGGGTGCCGGCGAATGGCGGTTGATCGTCACCAATCACCACATCCTGCTCGATGGATGGTCGATGCCACTGCTGATGAAGGACCTTCTCGTCCTGTATGCCGTTCGTGGTGACGCGTCGGTGTTGCCCGCTGTGGTGTCCTATCGCAACTTCCTCGAGTGGGTTTCCCGCCGGGACGGGATCGAATCGGCCAATGCATGGCGCAAGGCGCTCGACGGTGTGTCCGAGCCGACCTTGCTGGCTCCGATGGACTCCGGTCGCCAGATTTCGGCCCTGTCCAGCGAGTACCTGTTCGGCTTCGACGTCGACGAAACGCGTCGGATATCGAATCTGGCGGCGACCCTCGGCGTGACCGTCAACACCGTGCTGCAGTGCGCGTGGGCGTTGCTGCTCGCCCGCACCACCGGGCGTACCGATGTCGTATTCGGGACGACCGTGTCGGGCAGGCCCGCCGAGCTGTCCGGCGTCGAGGCGATGGTCGGCTTGTTCATCAACACGGTTCCTGTTCGGGCACAGTTCGATCCGAGCGAGTCCGGCACCGCGATGCTGACCAGGATTCAGGGCGAGCAGGCCGATCTGCTCGACCACCATTACCTCGGATTGGTCGATATCCAGGCGGCAGCAGGGCTGAGCGCCTTGTTCGACACCTTGCTCGTCTTCGAGTCGTATCCGGTGGATGCCGCGGGCATCAGGGAACAAGCCGCCTCCATCGACGGCATGTCGGTCACTGGTGTCGACGCCGCCGACGCGACCCACTACCCGCTCACGCTGATCGCGCAGTTGGACACACAGCTCCGAATCAGGGCCGGGTACCTGCGGGATCTCTTCGACGAGAACACCGTTGCGATGATGGCGAAGCGGTTGCAGCGCATCGTGTCTGCGCTCGTGGAGAATCCGTCTGCAGCTGTCGGTGGTATCGAGCTGCTCGACGCCGCCGAACGTGCGACGGTCCTCGAGCGGTGGAACGACACCGCATCCGACGTCGACCCGACCGCGACGTTGGCGTCGATGTTCGCCGCCGCCGCGGCGCGCACACCCGACGCGTGCGC
>JBBSKP010000337.1:0-4290 GCA_038256175.1 Mycobacteriales bacterium | reverse complement strand
GACCGTCGGATTCCGTGAGCGGTCGGCCCTTGCCACCCCACCGTCGCGCGATGATTTCCGCGGCGATCGACACCGCTGTTTCCTCCGGTGTTCGCGCTCCGAGGTCCAGTCCGATCGGGCTCGACAAACGCTCGAGTTCGGCATCGGTCACCCCAGCTTCGCGCAGGCGAGCCACCCGATCGCCATGTGTCAGACGGGATCCCATCGCCCCGACGAAGGCGACATCAGGTAGGCGCAATGCGACCGCGAGCAGCGGAACGTCGAACTTCGGGTCGTGCGTGAGCACGCAGATCACCGTCCGGCTGTCGAGGTCACCGGCCTCCGCTTGCCCAGTCAGGTAGCGGTGCGGCCAGTCCACGACCACCTCGTCCGCGGTCGGAAACCGCGCCTTCGTCGCAAAGACCGGGCGAGCGTCACACACTGTCACGCGATAGCCCATGAACGAGCCCTGCTGCGCAACTGCCGCGGCGAAGTCGATCGCCCCGAACACCAACATGCGCGGCCGGGGTGCGTAGCTCGCGACGAACACTCGCATGCCCTCACCGCGCCGCTGACCGTCCGGCCCGTAGGTCAGGACAGCCGAGTGCCCGGCCGCAAGCAGTCCACGGGCATCGTCGATAACGGCCGCATCGGACCGCTGCGATCCGAGCGAACCGAGCGCGTTGTCGGGTCCGACCACCAGCCGCCGGCCGATGTGCGCGGCATCGGGATGGGACACCACGGTGGCGACCGCAACGGGGCGGTGTTGCTCGATGTCGTCGGCAATCTGATCGAGCTCCGGGAAGGTCCGCTGCGATACCGCCTCGACGAACACATCGAGCGTGCCGCCGCAGGTCAGCCCGACGGCAAAGGCGTCGTCGTCGCTGACTCCGAAGCGTCGCAACACCGGAACACCGGTGCGGGCCACGTCGGCAGCCAGCTCGTAGACGGCACCCTCGACGCAGCCGCCCGATACCGATCCGCTCGCGCTTCCGTCGGGAGCGACAACCATCGACGCTCCAGGCGGCCGTGGGGCCGAACGGAACGTTGCGACAACGGTTCCCACGCCGGCGGTACCACCGGCACGCCAGATCGCCATGAGGTCCGCAACCACATCGCGCATCAGGGCCCTTCCGGCGCAGGTCCGAACATCGTAGGTCCGAAACGGTCGAGCCGGCAGGTCAAATTGCCGCTGGGTCGGTATTGGCTCCGCACAAGACGACGACAGGTCGCTCGCCGGCCGCGGGGACGTAGCGCCCGCTCATGATTGCGGCCAACGCGGTCGCACCCGCCAACTCGACGATGATGCGAAACTCCGTCCACTGGTACGCGCGGGCCGCCGCTATTGCGTTATCGGAGACCAGAACCGACTGCACATCCTCCCGCTGCACCACGCTCATCGCGATGTCGCCGAGTTTCGATGCGCCGAGCGCGTCCGCGGCAATGCTGTTGACCGCCACCTCGATTGGGGCTCCGTGTGCGATTGCGGCGTGCAGCGTAGGAACACCTTCTGGCTCGACGCCGATGACGCTGCGGCTGGACCCGACGGCTGTTGCAATCCCCGAGATCAGGCCACCACCACCGACCGCAACGAGTATCGACGTGGCTTCAGGAGCCTGCTCGTCGAGCTCGAGGCCGATCACACCGGCACCGGCGACGATGTCGGGCAGGTCGTAGGCATGCAGTTGCAACCCACGCCGTTGCTGTGCGAGTTCTGTTGCCCGTTCGAATGATTCGGCGTAGGTGGATCCGTGAAGGAAGACCTCGGCGCCGAGGCGATGCAATGTGTCGACCTTCGCCTGCGGCGCCGTGACCGGCACAACCACCACGCACCGAACTGCCTGCATCGCTGCAGCCGTTGCCGCGGCGATACCTGCGTTGCCGCCCGAAGCGATGACTACCTCCGCCGGCGCCGATCCCGCAGCGGCACTGTGCAGCAACGCATTCAGGCTGCCGCGAGTCTTGAACGAACCGCCGAATTGCAGCTGTTCCAACTTGAATATCACCGGAACCGCGCCGCCCGGCGTTGTCACCGTTGCATCGAGCACCGGCGTCAGCCGCAGTCGATCACCGAGCCTCGCCTGCGCCGCGTCGACGTCGGCGCGGTCGATCACAGTCCGGCTTCCCGGTCCCGTCGGGCCAGTTCGCGGAACATCGCGTTGTGAGCTGCCAATTCGGCGTCGTCGTCTCGATCGGCTGCCCGGTCGTATCGGCGTGCGGCGCGATCGTCTGTGCGCGACCACTGGATCAGCAGCGCCATCATCACGAGGACCAGCGGGATTTCGCCTGTCGCCCAGGCAATCCCACCGCCGAGCCGTTGATCGCCGAGCAAGTCGGAATTCCACGACAATCCCAAGCCGCGGTAGAACCAGCCGCCCATGACCGTATCCATGCTCATCAACGCAACGCCGAAGAACGCGTGGAACGGCAGAGATCCAAACACCATGGCCACCTTGGTGATCGGCTCAACGGTGCGTGGGGACGGATCGACCCCGATCACGATCCAGTAGAAGAGATAGCCGCTCAGCAGGAAGTGCAATGTCATCAGCAGGTGCGCGGCGTGCGAGTCGACGGTCGCGCTGAAGATGCCACCGAGATACAAAGCGTAAAAGCCGCCGACAAACAGCACCGCTGCGACGATCGGATGCGTCAGGAATCGAGATACGCGACTGTGCAGCCCGGCAAGCAGCCATTCCCGGGGACCAGGAACGCCGTCCTTACCCGCGGGGTCCAGCGCCCGAAGTGCAAGTGTGATCGGACCGCCGAGGGACAGCAATACCGGTGCCAGCATCGACAAGGCCATATGCGAGCCCATGTGGACACTGAACGTCGCAGGCGAATACCGGCCGATGCCCGATGACGTCGCAATCAGCAACACGACGCAGCCGAGCAACCAGGACACCGTCCGGCCGACGGGCCATGCGTCACCGCGCTTACGCAACCGCCGCACCCCGACGATGTAACCGAGCGCGAGAACGATTGCGAACGTGCCGAAGATCAGATCGAATCGCCACTCGAAGGCGAGCCGCAGCACGCTGGGTGGGCCGGACAAGTTGTAGCCGAGCTGAACTTCGGTCGGCGTCGGGTCGATGGCGGCGTCCACCGGCGGCGGGGTGCGCCCGAGCCCGACAGCTAGGCCGATGGTTGCCGCGAAGATCATCGCTTCGATGCCGGCGAACTTCACGAGTGCCCCGCGCGATGTGGGGTCAGCGGCGAGCGCGGGCAGCGACCGGCGGCGTTGCAGCAATCCGAGGCAGCCGAGCAGCAACAGCGCGACGACCTTGGCCACAACCAAGCGGCCGTAGGTCGTGGTGAAGAGGTCGGAAAAGGGCAGCCGTACCAGCGCGTTGATCACGCCGCTGGCCGCCATCACAACGAATGCAACGCCGGCCAGGTGCGAGAACCGACGTGCCGCGACATCGGTGTGCGCACCGTTTCGGCGTGCGTGCGCGAACAGCGCGAAGAGCCCGCCGGCCCACAACGACGCGGCGACGAGATGCAGGATCAGGCTGTTCGTCGCGAGGTCATGCGAACCGCCCGCCGACGAGTGCCCGGTCACCGCGATCGGCATCAGGGTGAAAAGGGCGAGGCCGAGCAGCGCCGGAGTCCAACCCCAGCGCAGTGCGAGCCGGCAGCCGACAGCGAGAACGGCTGCGAATATCGCCGTCCACCGCCACGCACTCGCAATCTCGACCTGATCGAGCGTCCGCCACAACGCAGCTGGATCCAGCACCTGAGATACGGGCTTGCCAGAGGTGTCGGACAGAGTCAACGGCACGAGTAGAACAGCGCATACCGCCCACACTGTCGCGGCGTGTCCAGCGGTCCGAAGCGCGCGGTACCCGTCGACGTCCAACACTCCGGTGCGCTGCGGCGGAACGAGGAACGCCGCCAACAACAGCGACCCGATCGCGATGACCGCTGCTGTCTCGCCGAGAGCGCGAACGGCAGGAAGGCCGTACGTCGTGAGCGGTCCGGGGTCCGGGATGCCGAGCAACACCAGCGCCTGCGACGCCGAGAACCCGACAACGAGTGCCGCGACCATAGCCGCAACCAGCGATCCGACGACGAATACGGGAGCGGCGCCTGCTCGCTGCGCCGGTGCCGGTCGCGTCGAATGTGCGACCTCGGATAATGCCATGCGTCCAGAGTAGAGCCGTGGCGGCCGTCACCCCGATCCCGCCCAGTTCGCCCGCCGCAAGCGCGACAAATTGCCCTGGGACTGCACCTATGCTGAAATCCGCAGCGACGTGCTGCCACTGGCCAAGGAGGACATCGGTGTCCGTCACGCTCATCGTTCTGGTCGCCGTG
>JBBSKP010000336.1:0-4340 GCA_038256175.1 Mycobacteriales bacterium | reverse complement strand
GTACACACTGGCGAGCTCGGAGCCTATCCGCGCCAGCTCAGCTTGTACCGATTGCGGTTCGACGACCTCGACCATCGAGCCCCAGCCCGCGAGGTTTCGGGCGATGTCCAACGGAGTGGGTGCAGCAAGACGGATCCGAGCACGTCCATCGAGCACGCCTTCGGTGTGACAGTGCCGTCCGAAATGGTCACGCAGTATCGGCACGAACCGTTCCTCGATCAGCACTGTCGCCCAGGTGCGCGAACGGCGCAGCTCCATTTCGCCGACGACGTCATCCCACGCCGCAGCGAGAACGAAGTCGTCAGGACGGTTGGCAGGCTCTTCCGTTGGTTCAATGCCGACAATGCGATCGACCCGGAAGGTCCGCTGCCCGCGTTCGGTGCCGGCGATCAGGTACCAGACGTCGTCCTTGTCCACCAAACCCCAAGGGTCGACCAGTCTTTCACTTCGCTGGCGGGCCTTGTTGGCGTACGTCAACCGCACCTTCCGCCGGCGGATGACCGCGGCCTGCAGTAAGTCGACCACCTCGGGACGGCGACGGTCTCGCTCACCCCACCGAGTGGGATCGATCATCGTCGAGTTTGCAGCAGCCTCAGCGTCGGCGCGGAAGGTCTGCGGCAGTGCCCGGACAAGTTTGCGCATCGCTGCTTTGGCGTCGTCCGAGACGGTCGCTGCGGGCCCGACTAGGAGAAACAGCGCCTGCGCTTCGGTCGCCGACAACCCGCTCAGATCTGTTCGGGCGCCACCGACGAGTGACCAACCGCCACCGCGTCCTTGCTGGGGATACACCGGAATGCCGGCTGCCGACAGCGCCTCCAGATCGCGACGAGCCGTGGCCACGGACACCTCGAGCTCGTCGGCCAGTTCGGAAGCTGTCACTCGACCACGGCTCTGCATGTGCAGAAGGACGGCGACGAGTCGGTCAGCGCGCATGTCTCACAGCCTCTCAAACAAAGTGCTCAATTGGTGAGCACTTTAGACGGCAGACTGATAAACATCACTGACCAAAGGAAGGAAAACCAATGTTGCGAGGACTTACCACCGTCAGCCACTTCGCCGATGACCTCACGGCGGCCAAGAATTGGTACACCGAGCTCCTCGGCATCGAGCCATACTTCGTGCGCGAGGTCGATGGGGCGCCCGCGTATATCGAGTTTCGGATCGGTGACTACCAGAACGAACTCGGCATCATCGACAGTCGATTCGCTCCACCCAGGCGACCCGAAGCGGCCAACACGATGACCTACTGGCACGTGGACGACGTCCATGCTGCCTTCGCGAAGCTTGTGGACGTGGGCGCCGCGGTGCATCAGAACCCCCGTGAACAGGGGCCCGGATTCGTCACCGCATCCGTCGTCGATCCGTTCGGAAACATCCTGGGTGTCATGTTCAACCAGCACTATCTCGACATTCTCGGGTTGAAGGATGGTTCGTGAGATGAACACCGTTGCGGCAAGCACCGCACACAGTTGGCGCGCTTGGTTGGCGCAGAACGGCCGATCCGGAAAGGAAATTTGGCTGATCATCCATCACAAAGACAGCGCAATTCAGAGCGTGAGATACCACGAGGCTATCGAGCAGGCGCTCTGCTTCGGATGGATCGACGGCCTGCATCGCAAACATGACGCGGACAGTTCGCGACTGCGCTTCACCCCACGACGGTCGACGAGCACCTGGAGCAAGATCAATCGCGAGCGTGCGGCGAACATGATCGAGCAAGGTCTCATGACCGCGCACGGTCAGGAGATCATCGACCTGGCCAAATCCAACGGGAATTGGCAAGTGGTCTCGGACGACGCGTCGTCGGAGATGCCCACCGACCTCCATGTGCTCATGATGCGGAACAAAGCCGCGAACGCGAACTTCCAGAAGTTCCCGCCGTCGTCGAAACGCTTGATCTTGGAGTGGATAGCGAAGGCGAAGCGGCCCGACACCCGGCAACGCCGGATCGAGGCAACGGTCGACCTTGCAGGACGCAATATCCGAGCCAATCACCCGGTGCGTGAGAACTAGCTCGTCGCGCCAAGCGCTGCGATCTGGTCGGCCGACATCCCCTCTCGCGGGAGTCGAATCGAGGCGGCGGGCGTGCCGCGGCAAAGTGCTCGAACCTTCGACAGGCTTGTCACACAAGGACCCTTGCCCTGCGGCGATCGAAAGTCCATCTCCCGATACAGGGCGGCATGCCATTCCGTGGCCGGTGTCGCTGCCAGGCAAATGCCCTTGTCGTCCGCCCATCGGACGAACGTGGACGCAACGTCGTAAGCCGACTGCCGGGCGGCATTCCGCCGCGGGCCAGATTTCGGAAGGTATTGCCAGCCAACGACTTCGACGCAACCATGCGCCCGCCGGAGGCCGAGATATCCGCAGCGGTGGTCACCGAGCACGATCGAATTGCGGCGGTCCCACACGACGATGACCACGACGGTCATCGCGGCGAGGCCCCGATGGCGACGCCGGTCGACGACCAATTCGGGAATAGAACCCAACGAACAGCGCAAATCCCGACGAGGCACGCGAGCACGGCGAGATTTCGAATTGCCGGCATGGCCCTCCCCCGGTCGAGAGCACTGACCGACTGACGAAAGCGGATGGAAATCGCAATTCGTCGAGCAGCGTGCTGCCGGTTGTACGTCCTCGCCGATTGCCGCAGACTCGCCCAAACATGACGATCTAGCCCCATATCCCCCATGCACCGACACTACATCTCGGTCGGGAGCACATCGAAATACATGGCGCCACAAGCAGATCCCGCAGACTACTCCGCCTGCGGCGCTGACTGGCCAACTCAGCTATCGTGGAATCACGAGGGCGCGGACACATCCCGCATGGGGCTCGAGTCGACGAGGGGTTTCGATCATGGGCGTAGCTCTACTTGCGGTAGCGGCCCTGGTGGTCGCCGGCTTCGCGTTGGATCAACTATTCCTGTGGCTCGAACGGCACGCCTGGCTGCGCTGGCGGAAGACGACATCGAGTGCCGGAGGTGGCGGGGGCATGTTCGGTGAGCTGCAGAATCTGTTCAGTCCGTCGAGCCGCCACACTGCCGAGGAGATCCGCAGCAAGCAGATGTTGCGCGACCACAGCATGACCGCGGACGGCATCGTCGATCTCGACTCAGGAATCGCTCACCTGTACCGGCGCCCCGACTCCGCATAGCCATTCAGCGCCTCCGCGCGCGACTAGATGTAGACCGCGATCACGCAGCCGCGCAAGGATTCCAGATTTGTGGAATGTTCGCGGTCGTCTATGCGGCATAACGTCCCAAGCATGAAAATTGCCATGTTCGGCGTCACAGGCACGGTCGGTAGCGTCCTGCTCGATCTCGCAATCGACTCGGGACACGACGTCTGCGCCCTCGTCCGGTCCCCCGATAAACTGGCGAACCGATCACCTCACCTGTCGATCATGGTCGGCGACGCATGCGACCCCGTAGCCGTGGACAGTGTCGTCGCAGGATCCGACGCTGTGCTGAGCACATTGGGCGGCTTCCGTGGACCCGAAAGCCTCAGCGCGGGAACCGAAGCAATCATGCAGGCGATGTCACGTCACAGCGTGCGTCGGATCGTCATCATGCAAGGTTTCCACCTCCACATCGACGACGATCCGCGCAACGTGGGAAAGCGACTGATCGGGCCGATCATGAAGACATTCGCGCCTGCGATCGTCAAACATGCCGCCGCGATGGGACGATCCGTGGCCGACAGCGACCTGGACTGGACAATAGTTCGAGCCCCGCGTGTGGTGTCGGGTGACCCGACCGGTCATATGCGTACCGGCCGGCTGGAAATAGGCCCCTGGAGCACGGTCACCCGTGGTGACATTGCGGCGTTCATGCTCGCCTGCCTCGATGACGGCACATTCGTCGGCGAAGCGCCGATGATCGCCTCCTGACATATGGCACCTCAGCGCCCACTCTTGGTTCGAATCGACGGGAAACGGGCTGTTTCAGAATAGTGCAACGGTTCTTGGTGTGCGCGGCGGGTGATGGATCGGCAGTGGTCGGTGATGTTGTCGGCGGAGCGTCCCTCTTAGCAGGCTGCAGGGGTGAGGTGCCCGGTTCCGATTGCCTTGAACAGGTTGTGCACCATGGCGTGGAAGGCGAATTCGGCTGCGGCTCTGGTTTTTCCGCGGCTGGTGAAGCGGCGGAATCCGAGGTTGTGTTTGGCGTGGCCGAACGGGGTTTCCGCGATATGGCTGCGCTGGTTGTAGAGGGCGCGCCCCTCGGGTGTACGGAGGCGGTGTGCCATGGCTTCGAGCGGTGTCGCATCCTGTGGTGGTGGTCCTTGGGTGGGGTGCTCACGGGCGGCGGCGAGCATGGCACGGGTCTTCCCGAGCGCGATCAG
>JBBSKP010000335.1:0-4347 GCA_038256175.1 Mycobacteriales bacterium | reverse complement strand
CTTGCATCGTGGGACTGGTTGTCCGCGGCACGTCAGCCCAGCTAGATGGGATAGCCACGCGTGCCGGTGTTCGAGCGATCGAGGCTCTTCCGGTAGATGCGGTGTTCGGTCGGTTCGCCGTCGCGCCGCTATTGCCGCAGCAGACAGACGTGGTGGCCCCTGGCCCTGATGACGGTGAAGTGCCGACCAACTAGTTGGAGTCGGTGGTCCCCTGACCCTCGCTGATGGAGTGAGTGTGCCCCTGACTTCGTTGTGTGCGCGCTAAGCAGTCAGAGTTGACTGATTAGTGCGATTGGGCTTACGCTCCGAATCATGTCGCAGGTGGATCGAACGCAGGACCGTATGTCGAACGATGTCTGGCTGCCGGAGGAGACGGTCGCATTGCGCGCGCATGCGCGCCAAGCCGTCCGAGACAAGTTGGCGCCGCATGCGCGCGCCATCGGTCAACGTGAAGAATCCGTCGACAGCTTTCCATGGGAGGCGTTTCGCGGACTTGCGGATGCCGGATTGTTCGGCGTCCCATTCGAATCCGGCGTCGGTCGAGGTCTCGAGTACCCGATGTTGGGAACGTGCACGGTCACCGAGGAGATCGCGTACGAGTCGTCGTCCATGGCGGGCGTATACGACGGGCAGTGCATCCTAGTTCCGCAGGCCCTCACGTTTGCTCGGCCCGAGCTGCGAAATCGATTGCTACCCAAGCTTATTTCAGGGGAAGAGGCATTTTCCTTCGCCACAACCGAGCCTGACGCGAGTAGTGATCTGTCGGTCGAAGTGATGCGAACGCTCGCCGAGGAGACCGCAGGCGGATTCGTCGTCAACGGTCGAAAGCGCTGGATTACCAACAGTGTTGTCGCAACCTGGGCGGCGGTACTGTGCCGCAGTGGCGACCGGATGACGATGCTGGCCATCGATTTGAAGAACTCGCCCGGTATCCGCGTTGGTAAACCCGATTTGAAGATGGGCCATCGCGGCCAGCTCACCGCCGACATAGTGTTCGACGACGTTTTCGTGCCGTCGGAGAACGTGTTGGGTGCGCCGGGAAGCGGACTGTCGGTTGCGATTTCCTGCCTCACTCGCGGTCGGATCGGGATCGGTGCCGCTGGAGTCGGGGTCGCTCAGGCGGCAGTCGACCTTGCGGTTGACCGCCTTCGGACTCGGCAACTCTTCGGCGGACCGCTCGGCAAGATGCAGTATTGGCAGTTCAAGATGGCCGAACGAGCGACCGAGATCGAGTGTGCGCGAAGCCTTTACCAGAAGGCGGCGATGCGCCTTGATCGCGGTGATCGTTCGGCCGAGCCGGAAGCCGCCATGGCGAAGGCCTTCGGAACACGCGTTGCCGTCGACACCGTTCGTGACGCGATGCAGATTCATGGCGGTTACGGCTTCGCGCGGGAAGTGTCGGAGACAGGCGAATCGGTTCGGCTCGAAGAGTTGTACAGAGACGCCAAGATTCTCGAAATCTTCGAGGGCGCAAACGAACTCCAGCAATGGGTGATCGCTCGGCGTCTCATCGGTCGCGACGTGACCGGCTGAGAAGGTGGCTTCGGTGCGGGACTCGGGGGCTCGACAGCGTGGTGAACAGGAACGCAGCCGCGTTGCCAAGAAGCGAATCCTCGACGCCGCGCTGAAGGTGCTGGTCGAGACCGGATACTCCGGTGCGACAACCTTGCGAATTCAGGAAGAAGCCGGAGTGTCGCGAGGCCGCCTGCTGAACTATTTCCCGTCACGGGATGCGCTTCTCGTCGCTGCCGTTCATCATCTCGCCGCGGAACCGGTACTCGATCTCGGCAGCCGAACAGACTGGCCCCAGGACAAGATCGAGCGGATCTCGGTTGCGGTGGAGACGATGTGGGCAACCTACGACCAGCCCTACTTCTGGGCGTCGATGGAACTGTGGCTGGCCGCTCGCTCGCGCGACGATCTGCGAGCGGCATTGCTGCCGGCGGAACGGACGATGGGTGCGATGGTGCGAAAGTCCACTGATTCCTTCTTCGGTTCCGAGTTGACGAGTCTCGTCGGCTATTCGGAACTGCGCGAGTTGCTCAACACGAGCATGCGTGGGGTTGCGCTCACCTACGCGATGGAACGCCGCAGGCCGTCGCAGGATCCGCATCTGGATATGTGGAAAAAGCTAGCGCTGGAGGCGCTCCTTCGTCCGCTGTAGGGCGGCCGGGGGTTGCCACGGCAGTGCCGCTGCCACTGGGCCAGCCGACGGGCTGAGCAGACGCCGTTCCAGCCGCCACGTGGAACCTGAGCGCCCATTCTGTACCGATGCAGCCGGATTCGGGTGTGCGACGGAACGAATGGGCGCGCAAGTGCCGCGTAGCTCCAGAAGTCGAAGAAGGCAAGGAGGGCGAGTCTCGTGGAGCTGCAACCAATTTCGATACTCGAATGACCTTGCGCGACTGCCTGCGCCCAGGATCGGACCCGCCTGGCTCAGACAATATGACGTGGGTGCAGACCAGCCAGGCGACTGAGGACGAAGAACTGGCTATCGGTAATCGCGGTAACAAGTCGATGCATTCGGTACAGGGGCAGGGCGTCGATTCAGGTCCCGACTTCGAGTCGGTAAATCATAGGCCCGGTCCAGGTGGCATTGCGCCGGAATCGAACTGAAGCAACCATGCTACGAAAGCAAGCAGACGTTCCCGCTCGACCACTACCTCTACGGGCAGCCGAAAGTGGCTGCCGTCGAGTTGCCCGCCTCCGGACGTAGGGCCGTGCGGCGGCGCAGCGGCAAGTAGAGTGTGAAAGGCCCTGCGGCCTGTCGGGGGCCGCAGGGCCTTTCCGTGTGTTCGCCCGGGCATGGTCAGGCGCCGAACACGGCGAGGTGCACTGCGCCGACGAGGACGCCGAGAACTCCGCCGTGCAAATACAGCAGCCATGCGTCTTGCTCGATCGCCGAGTAGAGCAAGTCGACGAACTCGTCGGGCGGTCGTTCGCGCAACTTCTGTGAGCACGGCCGATCGAGCTTCACCGCCTGATCGCGACTGAACTCTGCATCGTCGGCCAGTGCCAGTGCCAGTGCCGGTACGAGCGCGAGCGCGCTGCTGGTCGAACCGGCTTGGATCGCTTCGAGGCACCTGCCGCCGACAGCCAAACGCACCATTGGCTTCATGCGACCGAGGATGCGGTCGATCTCGTCGGTCATGACGTTCTTGATCAGACCCTGCGTCTTGTCGCCGTTCGAACCGTACAGAAGATCCGTGACGATGGCTTCCATCGTGATGACCTCGTGCGCGATCGCATGACCGAAGTCGGTCGCGGCTTCTACCTGGCGTTTTGCCAACAATGCCTGGCCCCACGAGTGGCGGAGACGGCTGCTTGGCCCCGCTGGGGTGAACACCACCCGCACAGCGGTGACGTTGGCTACGACCCCGACGAGGGCGCTCCCGACGAGACGATCAAGGGTGCCGGAATGACCAGCAACACTGGGATTCGCGCGTGGATTTGCAGGTAGAGCGCGAGCAGGATCCCGAGCGGGAAGCCGAACAGGCCGCTGCGCACCATGAACCGCAACTCCGGCGCGCCAATGCCGTGGATGAACGTCTTTCATCAGGGTTGGTCGATTGCGCAGATAGTCGATGACCATTGTCTTGACGTCGAGCAACTCGTCTATGTGCTCAACGATTTCAGCGAAGGCCCGATCTGCGATCTCGGAAATCTCCGCTACGAGACTGACATAGCAGTCTATTAATGTCGGGACGAAGGTCACACTCGTGGGGGTTCCGTGAACCGCTCCACGAACTGCGTCAGTCCGCAATGAATGCGGCGACGAGCGCGTTGACGCGGTCCGGCTGCTCCAGCTGCAGGAAATGACCGGCGCCGTCGATTCGCTGTACCGAGCTTCCGCTCGGCAATTCGGCGCCGACGCGATCGGCGTACGCCACGCTCACGCAGCCGTCTCGCATGCCATGCAAATAGAGCGTCGGCACTTTGGGCGAGCGGGTCCAGACCGAATGGGTGTCGCGGTAGCGCTTCGGCGTACGGCCAGGCCTCACCACCGCACGGTAGTAACCCATTGCGGCGGAACGATTTTCGCCCGCGTACAAGGCTTTGGCGACGTGTCGAAGATCTTCGCTCGCGTCGTAGTCCGGTGACCAGCGTTGCCACAGAAACGGCACAAGCCGTTCGAGTTGGCGCTCAGGTACGACCGGCAGCTGAACAAACGCTGTGTACCAACTCTTCGGAAGCTGTTGTGCGAGTAGTCGGGGGACGACGGCAAGTTCACTGGCAGAGCGCTTCGGAGTAAGTGCCCGTATCGGCGGAACTGCGAGCGAGACGACTTTGCGAAACGGTGTTTCCGGATACGCACCGAGAGCGTTCGAGGTCGCCGCACCCCAGTCG
>JBBSKP010000334.1:0-4399 GCA_038256175.1 Mycobacteriales bacterium | reverse complement strand
TATGGCACAAGAGTGATCGTCACGCTGGTCAGCGTGGGGGTACTGGCAGTCTCAGGCGTCGCCGCGGCTTCGGCGTATCCCGCAAGTTGCGCATCAGCGCAAGTCTGCGTGTACGACAACATCAACTACTCGACCCAGCTTGGGTGGCGTAGCGAGGGATTCGCGCTTCAGGACATCAGCTCAGGCAACAACGACAAGGTGAGTTCATGGTCCAACCACACGGGCACGAACGCTGCGTGGTACACCAACGCGAACGGCGGCGGAACTTGTCTGCAGATGAACGAGCTCACGTCCAACCCCAACGTCGGCTTTCTCTGGAATGACTCAATGTCAAGTTGGCGGGGAAACCGGGGCTGCTAGGAACACTCCGTCGATGATTGAGTTGAACAATGTCGGCGTCACTTTCAGTGATGCTTCAGAACCGGTCCGCGCTGTGGATAGCGTCTCGTTCACTGCGTGCGCCGGAGAGTTTGTCCTGCTGAGCGGCGCGAGCGGTTCCGGCAAGTCGACATTGCTCAACGTCATCTCTGGTTTGCAGCCATTCGATTCCGGAACCGCGGTGGTCGCTGGAGTTGAATTGATGTCGGCTCATGAAAGTGAGCTCGCAGCATTGCGTCTCGAGCACGTGGGCGTTGTGTTCCAGGAGAACAATCTGATCCGCGAGTTCAACGCGAGCGAGAACGTGCAGCTGCCGCTTCGAGCGCGAGGGTACACAAGCCAAGATGCAGTGGCCGAGGCAGGAAGCGCACTCGCGAAAGTCGGCATTGGGGAGTTGGGTCGGCGGATGCCGACCCAACTCTCAGGTGGGCAGCGTCAGCGCGTGGGCATCGCTCGGGCACTGGTCGGCGGCCGCTCCATCCTTGTGGCCGATGAACCAACGGGCGCGCTTGATAGCACGAATTCGCTTGCCATCTTCGCTCTCCTGCGTGGTCTCGCCGACAACGGTGTGTGCGTTGTCGTGGCGTCTCACGACGAGTCGGCCGAAGCCTATTCCGACCGGGTAGTCCAGATGCATGACGGCATGGCTGCCGAACTGGGCGCGAAGTCGTGAGAGCCCGAGCCGGAATACGAACGCTCGACCTCGCCACCTTCTTCACCCGAGCATGGCAAGTTCGATTTGCTGGGATCCTGATCGCACTGACCGCGCTGTGCGTGGTGGCGGGGAGCGGCGTGGCGGATTCCCTGCAGATGTCGCCCACCCAGCGCGCTGACTCCTCACTAGGCAACGCCGACGCCAGAATCCAGCTGCCAGGTTCGGCGCCGCTGGGCGTGGACGGTCGGACACTGGACCTCAAGCTGGCCCAAGCCGTCACGCATGCGGGCGGCCACACTCCCTCAATCGACTACATTGCATCGGGCGTTCGGCCGGATGGCGGCGGCGCTGGAAATTTGATTCTCGAAGAGGTGCAGCACCCCGAGTCAGCTCAGGCGCGGCTCGCCCTGCTCTCTGGAACGTGGCCAAACCAGGTCGGTGAGGCTCTCGTTTCCATCAGCTCCAATAGACAATGGCCCGTCGGAACAGAAGTGCGGCTCTTCAACGGCGCTCTGCGTTTGCAAGTGGTCGGCACGTTTGTGGACAAGTTCGCTACTGCGACTACCGGGCTCCTAATAGCTCCGGGAACGTGGTCGTCGCTGCGGAGCGTCGACAGCGAGGTCGCTGCGCGGCTCGACGAGTATGCCGGAAGAGCGGTCCGTTGGTCAGGCGACGCGCCATCCGGCCGGGTCCTCGATGCGATCAGAGGAGTCGTAGCGGACGACCCGGTGGCGAACGCCGCCGCCACAGCGTCAGGGGGGTTGACGGTCGAATCGCGCCGCATGATCGAAAGCACGAAATCCTCCACAAACGTGCCGCTCCTACTCGCATCCGTCATCGGCCCAATCGTTGCGGGTTTGCTTGCGGGACTCCTCGCGGGCGCCTTTATTGCCCGCACGCGCACCATCATGTGGACCATTGGAGTTCCCTATCGACGCACACGCGGCGCCGCCGTGCTTGCAATGGTCATAGCCAGTGCTGTGGGGGCGGCGACCGGAGCGGGGGTCGGACTGGCGCTTGCCTACCTGCTTCGGCCCCTCCTGGCGTCCATTGCGACTCAAGAGCTCGGACCTGTCACCAGCATGGTCCCCTTGTTCGGAGTCATTCCGTTCGCTGTCCTGAGCGCCGTAGCCGGCACCATCCTGGCCGGACCGAAGCGTCGATCGCCCGCCCGAACCAACGATGCTGGGGCGCAGGCGCAAAACCGCGTCACCCTGCGCATTGCCGGGGCGGTGGCCTTGGCGACCTTAGGAGTGTTCCTCGGTACCGGGACAAATGACGTCTCCCTATTGTCGATCGCCGCTCTCGCGGTGTCGAGTGCCGTCATTGTCGCATGTGTACCGTTCGCCGTTATGGCGGTCAGCGCACTCTCACCGATGTCGTTCGCCAGCCGTCTCGCCTTCCGCAAGTTCTCATCAGAACGGCGTTCCGCAAGCACGGTCGTGAGCGCGATTGCAGTGTTGCAGGTCCTTGGATTCACCTTGTCGATCCTGGTAACGAGCGCCATCGCGTCGGTCAACAACAACTCCGAGTCCTCCGTGCCGCCAGGACAAATCGTGTTCGAGGCGGAACTCGATTCCCAAGAAGACACAGACGCAGCCCGGATGGAGTTTGAAAAGCAGCTCGGACTTCAAGACGCGGTACAAGTATTCGATGCCGGAGCGGGGAGCGAACGCGAAGACGGCGTGACAAAGATTCTCGCGAGTGTCACGGACCTCGAGCGCATAATCGCGAGACGGCTGATGCCGGAACAGAAGTCTCTGCTCGAAAAGGGCGGATCACTGCTCACCAAGCCCCTCGACGGTGACAGCGTCACCTTCCCGGCGGACGGCGAGTTCGCGGGGGCGACATTGCCCGCCGCAAGTATTGACGGCCTTGACCCCAGTTACCAGAACATTGGCGGCTTCGTGCTTGAGTCCACAGCTGCAGAAACTGGACTACCCACTACGGATCCGTCTTACGTGTACACCGACATAACACCGCACCAACAGGCCACGGCGCCCGCAATCGCAGTAGGTTTAGACCTGAACCCGTATTCGGTCAGGGTATATCGCGCGCCGGATGAACTCATCGCTCCACTACGCGTATCGGCCATTACGATCGCGCTTTCCATCATTGCAGGCGTCATGCTCTTGCTGTCGGCGACCTCGCAGGCCAAGGTCATGCGCCCAGAACTAGCCGGCCTCCGCGCCGTGGGTGTCAGCTCGCGCTTCATCGCCAAGACAATCGCGGTGCGGACAGGTCTCACTTTTGTCATGGCGACGACGTTCGCGCTCATAGCTTCGTCCATCGGCGTGGCTGTGGCCTTCTCGGTGGCGCACCTGGGGCTAGGCATCACAATCCCTGCACTACCAATTATCCTCATGGTTGTGTCTTTGGCCGTTTTCACCGCAATTGCCGTTCTGCTCGCTACCCGACGGTTACGCAACACCGACTGGCTCACCTGACCGGCGAGGTCGTCGCCTGTCGTCCTGGAAAATACGGTGAGTGGGAGAGCGAGCTCAACGTGACGATCTTCGTCAATGCTTGTCTCGCGCACTCTCGCGTAACCATCACAGGTGATCCGCCCGCGACGCCGCCGCGATCCGGTTGCACTGGTGGCAGGTGCAGGACCGTCCGCGGACGAGGGATTTTCTTGAGCTGAATCCGCTGAGGCGGTCGACTACGGTCGATACTCTCTCGGCGGTGGCGATGTTGGCAGGTCGCCGGGGGCAGCTCGCCCTCCGAAAGTCATGAGGGCGATCGAGGACAGCCCGGCACCGATGCCCTTGGCAAGGAAGGACAGGATTCCCCCCAGCATTTGACACAGCCCGGTATGGCCACGTGACTGAGTCATGCGGTGCCCCGATCTCCAAGTCGTGTGCGTATCGGCGTCGAGAGCCTGCACGATCGCGCAGCTACTTCACGGCGCGTATTTGTATCCAATAGACACAAGTTCAAGATCGTCTTTGCGTCTCCCAAGTGCCACCGGCTCCGACGCTGCTGAAGACATTCAGCCGTCACGCGTGGGCTCATCCGCTGTCCCGTAAGCCGGACCTGCTGCGGACACTTCCCCGCCGTTATTGGGATGAAGCCGCCAATTTTCCCGGGGGTGCCCGTTTAGGTGTTTCGACATTAAGCCCGATGACCGCGCGGCTTACGGACAAGCTCGAGGGCGTTACTTCGCTATCCCGACGTCTCGTAGGCCATGCGATACGAGACACTTCGGTTATGCGACACATTTGGCGATTGCGAGCACCATGCGGGCGTCCGCTCTGCGGTCGTCGAGTGCTCGTCAGACGATCCCTCAGCAGGTTCACTCAACTGGAGTCGTGAGATTACTCGATGTCCCGCATAGGCTGCGAGATATGGCACACGGTCCGACGG
>JBBSKP010000333.1:0-4436 GCA_038256175.1 Mycobacteriales bacterium | reverse complement strand
GAGACCAGTTCCCTTTCCGGCGGCCAACAGCAGCGGCTTGCGGTCGCGGCCGCGCTGGCGCGCAGGCCAAGCCTGCTGATCGCCGACGAAGCAACCGCGATGGTCGACCCCGACGGTCGCCGCGAACTCGTCGCGCTCCTCGCCGATCTGCCGCGGCGCCACCAGATGGCGGTGGTCCTTGTCACGCACAACGAGGCAGAAGCAGCGGCGGCAAGCCGCGTCGTGCACCTGTCGGGTGGGCGGACTGTCGACAGCGTCCCGGCGTGGCCGGAATCGACCGGAATCGCCGAGCCCGCGCCGGCCAATGCGGCTGCCATACTCCAGCTTTCCGGAGTTCGCCACACCTACCTGGCCGGAACCCCCTGGGCCACAGAGGCTTTACACGGCATCGACCTCACGATCCGGCGTGGCGATGGACTGCTGATCGTCGGTGGGAACGGCTCGGGGAAATCGACGCTCGCCTGGACGATGGCCGGACTGATCGAGCCGACATCGGGTACCTGCGAACTCGACGGAAGACCGATGACCAAACAAGTCGGACTCGTCGGATTGGCATTCCAGCACTCGCGGCTCCAATTACTGCGGCGCACAGTGGGTGCCGAGATCGGCTCGTGGGGAGGCCCGGCAATCGGGTCGGGCGAAGTCGGTCGCGCCCTCGATGCCGTCGGACTCGATCGAAGTCTGGCGAGCCGCACGATCGACGAACTGAGCGGTGGCCAGGCTCGGCGCGTGCTGCTTGCCGGACTCCTCGCCAGCCGACCACGATTGGTTGTTCTCGACGAACCGCTCGCCGGTCTCGATCCGGGCGGTCGACGCGAGATCGTCGACCTTCTCGCGTCGTTGCGAGCGTCTGGCTTGACGTTGGTCGTGATTTCGCATGACATCGAGGGCATGGCAGCCGTATGCCCCCGGATCCTGCGGCTGGACGCAGGTCGCATCGTGGAAGAAGCCCAGAGCATCGTCGAAGACGCCAAGAGCGCAGTCGGAGGTGTCCGATGAGCACAGTGTTCCTGCGTCGCGTACCGGAAGTCAGTGTCGTACATCGACTCTGGGCCGGTACCAAGATGATCGCCGTGTTCGCCATCAGCGTGGTGCTGATGCTGATCCCGACCTGGCCCGTCCTCGGGATCATGACCGCGTTCGTTGTGATCTCAGGTGTCGCTGCCAAGATTCCCCTCGGTGCGCTCCCGCGACTGCCATGGTGGTTCTGGGGATGCATCGTCATCGGTGCCGGTGTGAACGTGCCGATGGGACTCGACGCCGTCATCCGGTTCATGCAGGTCACGGTGTTCGGCTTTCTGTTGCTCGGCGCGTCGATGATGATCGCGTGGACGACACCGCTGAACGAAATTGCCCCCGCCATCGCAACTTTGGGTGCGCCGTTTCGCAAACTCAAGTTGCCCGTCGACGAGTGGGCCGTCGCGATCGCACTGTGCTTACGTAGCCTGCCTTTGCTCATCGAGGAGATGCGTGTTCTCCGCGCTGCTCGTCGACTGCGACCGAAGGGCACATCCGAACACAGCGCCCGCGACAACACCTTGATCGATCTGATCACCGCCTCGATGTCGGTATCGATGCGCAGGGCCGGCGAACTGGGCGAGGCCATCACCGCACGCGGCGGAACGGGTCAGCTGACCGCGTACGCGTCACGCCCCGGTCTGCGGGACGCGATCGCGCTCGCGATCGTCGGTGGTGTCTGCGCGGTGTCGATCGCCGTCTTCGTAATCCTGCTGTGAGTCCAGACGGTATGAATCTCGCCCGCTTGAATCTCGAAAGCCTTCGCATTCGCCATCCCGTCGTCGATGATCACGCGCGAGTGCTCGCCGTCATGGACGCATGGTGGGGTGATCTCGGCGGCGCGGCAGGCTCCCAGCAGCGGGCTCTACTGTTGCCTCGCTTGTTCTTTCAGCACTTCACCGATAGCAGCTTCGTCGTCGAGCAACCCGACGGTCGCCTTGTGGCTTTCCTCATCGGGTTCCGGTCGCAGTCGCAACTCGACGTCGCCTACATCCATTTCGTCGGCGTCGATCCGGATCTGCGCCGGGCAGGGCTCGGGCGAACGCTGTATCTGCGGTTCTTCGATCTTGTGTCGCGACGCGGGGCCCGGACCGTCCGATGCATCACCGGTCCGATCAACACGCAGTCGGTCAGGTTCCACACCGCCCTCGGCTTCACCCTCGACGACGGCGACAGCATCGTCAACGGCGTGCCGGTTCAACCGAACTACGACGGACCCGGCCTGGATCGGGTTGCCTTCACCCGACGGCTCGAACCGGCCGAATCCGACCTGACCACCCTGATTCGTGAAATGTCACCCCGTCTCAACAATGGCGCCTACGTCTTCGCGTGCGTCACCGGCTCGATTCCCGACGGGCTGGAGCCGTGTGCCGTCATCCGCGAAGACGACGGCACAACGCTCATTGTCCCTCAGCAGCAAGCTGATTCACACGGCATCGAGTACGCCTTCGTTGCCGCGTGGATCACGCTCGAGATCCAGTCGGCGCTCGATGCGGTCGGGCTCACCGCGGCCATCAGCGTTGCGCTCGCGGCAGCCGGAATCAGCGCAAACGTCGTCGCTGGTTTCCACCACGACCACATCTTCGTTCCCGTCGAACGTGGCGCCGAAGCAGTGCAGATCCTTGCCGAGCTCGCGGCCAGGACGTAACCGTCACATCTCGAGACCCTCGACCTGCATAACGGGACGAACTTCGACGGCACTGACTCGGGCATCGGGCATTCGTGCCGCGATCTCAACGGCCCGTTCGATGTTCTCGCAATCGACAAGGTAGTAGCCGGCCAGAAATTCCTTCGTCTCCGCAAACGGGCCGTCGGTACTCGACACCTCGCCATCGCGTACCCGGATAGTTCTCGTCAGCACGGGATCTTCGAGTGGCTCTGCGCTGACCAATTCGCCCGAGGCGGCCAGGTCCGCGTTGATCTGCATATGTTCACGCCACCCGATGTCCTCGAGATCCGGCTCATTCATCCAGGTGGTGGGGTTGCTGTAGATCAGCACCATGTACTTGATGACGCACCTCGCTTCGTCGGACACCGGCTAGCGGTGTGTGGCGGTACTTCTACATGTGACGTCGAGACAGCCGGTCGGATTTCGACGTCAAGAAACCCCTCAGCAACGATGCGGTCCCATCGAGATGCTCGGCCATGGCTGCTCTTGCGGTATCCGGGTCGCCCGCGATGATCGCCCGCACGACGGCGGCATGCTGATCGTTGGAATGTGCAATATTCGGCTCGAGCAGCGGGATCGCGTCCAGGAGTGCGTTCAGCCGCATCCGCACGTCCGCAACCGAGCTGACCAGCGAAGACGATTCGGTTACCTCCGCGATCGCAAGGTGCAACCGGGAGTCCTTGCGCCGGTAGTCACCAAGCGGGGCATCGGACGTTTCCGCGAGCGTATCGAGCAGATGCCGGCGGCTCGCGGGCGTCAACGGGGAACGGGCAGCCTGCTCCACTGCGCCCACCTCGAGGACGGTCCGCAACGTCAGTGCATCCTCGAGATCGGCAGGCTCGAGCTGCAATCGACCGCCGGGGTCGGCATCGGGAACGGACGCGTTGACAAATGTTCCGCCGTACCGGCCACGCGTCGACGTGACGAAGCCAGCTTCCTGCAACGCTCGTATCGCCTCCCGCAACGTGACCCTGCTGACCGCCAACCTGGCAGCCAGATCGCGTTCGGGAGGGAGCCGCTCACCCACGGCGACCACTCCGAGCCGGATCGCCGCAAGCAACCGTTCGACGGTCTCCTCGAAGGCATTGCCGCTTCGGACCGGCCGGAAAATCGCCTCGTCGACGCTCATAACGGGGTGACGTAGGCCCCCGAGATGCCGCCGTCGACGAGGAACTGCGACGCGGTCATGAACGACGAGTCGTCACTGGCCAGGAACGCTACAGCCGCAGCGATTTCCTCAGGTTCGGCGAATCGCCCCATAGGAATGTGTACAAGCCGGCGCGCGGCCCGCTCAGGGTCTTTCGCGAAAAGTTCTTGCAGCAGTGGCGTATTCACCGGTCCTGGGCACAGCGCGTTGACACGGATTCCCTCGCGCGCGAACTGCACACCCAGTTCTCGGCTCATTGCGAGAACGCCGCCCTTCGATGCGGTGTACGAGATCTGGGATGTCGCCGCACCAAGCACCGCGACAAACGAGGCGGTGTTGATGATCGATCCCTTGCCCTGTCGCTGCATGTGCGGAATCGCATACTTGCAGCAGAGGTACACCGAGGTGAGGTTGACTTCCTGCACCCTGCGCCAGGCCTCGAGTCCGGTCGTGAGGATCGAATCGTCTTCCGGCGGCGAGATACCCGCATTGTTGAAAGCGATATCGACAGAACCGAATACATCGACGGTGTACTGGAACAGTGCCGCCACCCCTTCAGGATCGGTGACGTCGAGAGCGAAGAATGCGCCTTCGATCTCAGCT
>JBBSKP010000332.1:0-4454 GCA_038256175.1 Mycobacteriales bacterium | reverse complement strand
GACAGCGGAACTCCCAGGTGCGATGGCGTCTTTGGCGGACAGTCCATCGATACCGGGGGTTCCGCTGTCCTACTGACACCTCACACGGCGTGTCACAATTGCAACACCAGTCACACGCTTAACTGCGCGGCATTGCCGCTAACCGCGGAGCAACGCGCTGACGTCAGCGAGTTCACCCGCACGGCCTAGCAGCGTCACCAAGTCGTCAGCGCGCAAGCTAGTTGTCGCGACGCCAGGCAACACCGCGTCGTCGCGTAGCACCGACACCACGATCACACCCTCGGTAATCACGTTCTCCCCCAAGGTCTTCCCGATCAATGTCGACCGGGCGCCGACGTGGACGTCGATCAGGTCAGCATTGGCGGAGACACCTGCGAACCGTTGGGCATCGGCCTGGACTGCAGTGCGATAACCGTGAACGATTTCGCGCACGCCGACGATGCCGCACACCTGCCGCTGCCCATCGAGCACCGTGAGCCACCTATGCCCCTCGGGAAGCCCGTCGACCGCGTCGTCGAGGTTGGCCGTATCGGCGACGGTCGGTGCGCTCGCGTCGACACGGCGCCCGAGCATGCCCTCGACTGTGTCGAGCTGATCGAGGTAGGCCGAGCCGATGAACCGCGAATGTTCGTCGACGACTGGGGCACCCGGCACTGCCGCGCTTCGTAGCGCTTGCACGGCCTCGGCAACCGACGCGGATTCACGGAGAACGAGACGGGGAGCAGTCATCGCGTCGGAAACGGAGACCCTGCCCAGCAACGGCATTCCCAGCTTCAGCCGCGCCGATCGCGCTTCCTCGCGGTTCTCCATCTGTGCGCGGTAGATGGTGTCGCCGGATCGACGCACGATGAGATACGACAGGCCGACGGCGATCATCGCCGGCGCCAGAATCGTGAGGCTTCCTGTCATTTCCGCACACATCAGCATCACTGCTAAAGGGACCCGCGCGATGCTGCCGAAACACGACATCATCCCGACGATGACGAACGGTGCTGGACTGTGCGGCACGCCGGGCGCGATCGGTTCGAGCACCCGCCACACAGCAGCGCCGGTGAAGGCACCGATCACGAGGCCCGGTCCGAATATGCCGCCGGAACCACCCGTTCCGATGGACAACGATGTGGCGACAATCTTCGCGACCGGCAGGACCAGAACAACCCAGAGTGGAATCGCCTGCAGGTCAACGCGGTCCAGCGCGTGCTGCACCCAACCGTATCCACTGCCCAATATCTCGGGAAGCAGCAAGGCGAGCAGGCCGACAAGCACTCCACCGACAGCAGGCTTGACGATCCGGCTACCGGGAAGCCGATGCGTGAGGTCGACGGTGAAGTAGAACGTCCGGCTGAAGAGCAATCCGATGAACCCGGCGAGAATGCCGATCAGCGCGAACCACACCAGCTGCAGCGGCTCATCGAAGCGGTAATCGGTTCCGGCGTAACCGAACAGCGGATCGAATCCCAATATCGAGCCATAGACGGTGTAGCTCACGATCGACGTGAAGAGGCCAGGTATCAACGCTTCGAATTCGAAATCGTCCTTGTAGACGATCGATCCGCACAGCAGGGCACCACCGAGCGGCGCGCCGAAGATAGCACCGATGCCGGATCCGATACCTATGGCGACGGCGATCCGGCCGTCCTGCGGGGATAGATCCAGCTTTCGGGCGAGCAGCGAGCCGAATCCCGCGGATATCTGCGCGGTGGGGCCCTCGCGCCCAGCCGACCCGCCGGATCCGATCGTGATCGCGGAGGCAATCAGCTTCACGAATACCGCCCGCATTCGAATCATCCGCGGGTTCTTGTTGACCGCCTCGATCGCGGCGTCGGTCCCATGCCCTTCGGCCTCGGGCGCGAACGTGAAAACGATATAACCGCACAGCAATCCACCGAACCCGACGACTAGCGGAATCGCCCACGGACGGATGAAATCGCTGCTTCCCGCGGCGCCACCGTCCCCGACCGCGGCCGGAGGTGTGTAACCGCCGATCACCCCGAGTAGCAGATGCGTCGATTGAGTGAGCATCACGAAGAACACGACCGCACCCAAACCTGCCGTGACTCCGATGGCAGTACCGAGCACGAGCCACTTCTGCAGATAGCTCGCGCGCCTGGTCCAACCACCGGCAGCCGTTCCCAATGTCAGGAGCCGATCTCGCGCCGCGGTAAGTGCGCCACCTCCAACCATGTCGCCAGTAGAACAGCATTACGCCGATGATGCAGGGCGAATACGATGATCAACGTCGGTAGCGGGCACCACGAACGGATGCAATCATGGTCGATTGGGACGGTGCCGGATACGGCCACATCAGCGATCTGCAGCGTACGATGGCGTCGAACTCGCTTGCCGCGGTCACTGTCCGAGGGGACGAGCGTGTGCTCGACATCGGCTGCGGCGACGGGTACGTGACGCGGCTGATTGCCGATCGCCTTCCGGATGGTTCCGTCCTGGGAATAGACCCCTCTCCGCGCATGATCGCCGCAGCGGTGCCGTCGGACAACGTGCGGTTCGAGATCGGGGATGTCACGACGATGTCGTTCGACTCCGAGTTCGACCTTGCGGTGTCGTTCAACGCCTTGCATTGGGTCCACGACCAGGCGACTGCGTATGCGAATATTGCCGCCGCACTGCGCCCTGGCGGCCGGCTGATTGTGCAGTTCGTCTGCGCCGGTGCACGCCGCAGCGTCGAACAAGTCGCGATGGACGTGACACGGGACGCGCGATGGTCGGATGCCTTCGGCGGATTCGCGGCACCGTTCGTGCACATCGACCCCCCGTCGCTCACGTCGCTCGCGGACGAGGTGGGATTGAGCATTACCGCACAGACGGTGGTCGATCAGGAGTGGGACTTCGGTTCGCGAGAGGGCTTCACCGGTTGGTGCACAGTCGGATTCACCGATTGGACCTCGCACCTCGACGCTGCTGATGTGGACGCCTTCGTCGAGGCTGTGGTGAACCGCTACGAGCAGATCGTCGGCAAAGCGGGTGTGTTTCGCTTCATGCAGTTGCGGGCAGAGCTGAAGCGGGCTTCCGCGCAGGGATACACAACGTCAGCACGATAGCGAGGACCGCCGCCGCTATCGAGATGATGAACGCGGTCTGGAATCCGGCGCGCGACGGCACGACGTGGTCGCCGAGCGACATCGTCATGTGGGCGAGCACCACCGCCATCACCGCCGCTGACGACGACGTACCGATCGAGCGCATCAACGAGTTCAGCCCGTTCGCGGCCGCGGTCTCGCTGATCGGAACCGCGCTCATGATCAGTGCAGGCATTGCCGCATATGCGAGCCCGATACCGCCTGCAATGATCATCGACGCCACGACGATCTCCCACACGCTGTTCATCAGCACCAACGCGCTCAGATAGCCGAGCCCTACGACAGCGGCGCCAAGGGTGAGGGTGAACTTAGGCCCACGACTCGCCGAGATTCGAGCCGACACCGGCGACAGCAGCATCATGACGAAACCACCTGGCGCCAAAGCTAATCCGGCAGCAACCATCGACTGGCCGAGCCCGTATCCAGTTGCTTCGGGCGACATCAGGAGTTGCGGAAACGTCAAAGACATTCCCAGCAAGGCGAATCCGACCGCTATGGACGCGAGGTTGGTAAACAGGACAGGCGGGCGCGCAGACACACGCAGGTCCACGAGTGGCGACTTACTGCGCAGCTCGTAGCCACCCCACGCGAGCAGTACTACGACAGCACCGCCGAACAAGGCCAGGATCGTCGGACTCCCCCAGCCCCAATCGCCGCCTTTCGTGATTGCGAGCAGCAGCATGGTCAGCCCGATCGACAATCCGATCGCGCCGACGAAGTCGAACCGGGCAGGCGTGCGCACCGGAGATTCCGGTACGAACACGAAAACCAGTAGTGCACAGATTATTCCGAGTGCGGCGGACGTCCAGAACAGCATGTGCCAGTCGGCGTTCTGCGCGATGATCGCCGCGACCGGCAGCCCGATTGCGCCACCGACGCCGAGCGTCGCACTCATGATCGCCATCGCGGAACCGACCCGTTCCGCTGGCAATTCGTCACGCATAATGCTGATGCCAAACGGAATTGCACCGACCGCCGCGCCTTGGAGGGCCCGACCGATGACCACCGGGATGAGTGCCGAGAAGAGCGCACAGATCACCGAACCCACGACCAGGGCAAGCAGGCTGGCAAACAGGATGCGGCGTTTGCCGAACATGTCGCCGAGTCGCCCGCTGATCGGCGTGACGACGGCTCCGGCAAGGAGCGTCGCTGTTATCACCCACGACGCGTTCGACGCAGACGTGTCGAGCAGGCCAGGCAGCGACGGGATCAGCGGAATGACCAGTGTCTGCATGAGCGACACAACGACGCCGACCGTACCGAGCACCGCGATCAGGATCGCCGAGGACACCGGCTGCTTGCCGCGGCCTGTTGGTGACTGCGGCTTCGCGGTCGTTGAAATCATCACGAATGTGT
>JBBSKP010000331.1:0-4476 GCA_038256175.1 Mycobacteriales bacterium | reverse complement strand
GCACCGGCTTTCGACCCTGACCATGTCGGTACGTCAGATCTTGGTGAGATCTTCGAAAGAGTCGCCGGAGCCGAGACCATTGACATGGACCCGGCGGCGTTGCCTGGAGTGCAAGCGAAGGTGTCGGCGGAAATGTACTCGACGCCGATCGCGACAAGTAAGGGTCCGGCGATTCTCAAGCTCGCGCCGGATCGCGGGTTCCCGCGACTTGTCGAGAACGAACACTTCTTTATGGACCTTGCGGCATCGTGCGGGTTGACGGCAGCCCGGCAGATTCTCATTCACGACCGGAGCGGGCATGCGGGACTGCTGGTCTCGCGGTTCGATCGCGCGACCGACGCGCAAGGAAATTTCGTTCGGCTGCCGCAGGAGGACGCCTGCCAGGTGATGGACGTGTATCCGGCTGCAAAGTATCGGCTCAAGACGGAGGAGGTAATCAGATCCCTCTCGCTGGTGTGCGAGCTCGGCCGCGGTTCGGCAAGGCTCGCATCTTTGGAGCTTATGCGGCTGGTGGCGTACTCATACGCAATTGGCAACGGTGATCTGCACGGCAAGAACTTCTCGGTGTTTGCAGGCACCGCAGGATTCTGGACAGCGACACCCGCGTACGACTTGCTGTGCACTCAGCCGTACGTGGGTTGGCGTGACCCCATGGCCTTGGATCTCCATGGTCGAGCGAACCGGCTGTCCCGCAAGCACTTTCTGGAAGCGGGTGAGCGATTGAATATCCCGTCCCGGGCGGTCGCAAAGACGCTCGATCAGGTGTGCACGGGTATCGAGCGTGGGGCAGCCGGCGTCGACGTGATCGGTTTCGATGACCGCACCACCGAATTGTTGAGCGCGATGCTGATGCGTCGGGTGAAAGAACTCCGCTAACCTCTGGCCTGCGCCCAGCGAACGACGTCACCGCGGTCGAGTGCGACGGCGAGTAGCTCGGGAAACTGATCAGGAGTGCACGCGAATGCGGGCACACCGAGCGCCGCGAGTGCCGCCGCATTGTCGTGATCGAACGACGGTGCGCCATCGTCGGACAACGCGAGCAGCACGACGACCTGTACGCCCGATTCCTTCATGGAGTTGATTCGGCGCAGCATCTCTTCGCGCACCCCGCCTTCGTAGAGGTCGGAGATGAGCACGAACAACGTATCGGTCGGCCGGGTGATCAAGGTCTGGCTGTAGGCGATCGCGCGATTGATGTCGGTTCCGCCGCCGAGCTGGGTGCCGAAAAGGACATCGACGGGATCGGTCAACTTGTCGGTCAGATCGACGACGGCCGTATCGAACACCACGAGAGACGTTTTCAACGATCGCATCGACGCGAGTACGGCACCGAACACCGATGCGTAGACGACACTCGACGCCATCGAACCGGACTGATCGATCGCGAGTACGACATCACGATGGACCGTTTGCGATCGGCGGCCGTACCCGACGAGCTGCTCCGGTATCACCGTTTTGTACTCGGGCAGGTAGTGCTTCAGGTTCTTGCGGATCGTGCGGTTCCAGTCGATATCGCGCAGCTTCGGACGCGACGTTCGTGCGGATCGGTTGAGCGCACCTGTGACGGCGGCGGCGGTCTTTTGTGCGATGCGCCGTTCGATTTCGCGGACCACCTGTTCCACCACCATTCGCGCTGTGGCCTTGGTCTTTTCGGGCATCACACGGTTCAGGCTCAATAACGTTCCGACGAGGTGGACGTCGGGCTCGACGGCATCGAGCAACTCGGGTTCGAGCAAGAGTTCGGTGAGATGCAGGCGATTGATGGCGTCGCGTTGCATCACCTGGACGACGCTGCTGGGGAAGTACGTGCGAATGTCGCCGAGCCATCGGGCAACTCGTGGCGCGGACCCACCGAGGCCAGCAGACCGCCCGGTTCCCTGACCGCTCGAGCCGCGGCCTTCGGAGTCGTACAACGCTGCGAGCGCGCCGTCCATCGCCTGGTCGTCGCCCGTGTCGAGCCCGCCGGTGCCTTCCTCGGCGGCCTGACCGAGCACCAGCCGCCATCGCCGCAGCCGATCCGCGTCAGTTGTCATGCGACCCCCAGGATCTCGGCGACAGCGCGCATCGCGATCGTCCCACGCTCGGAGTCGAGCTGCGATGTGGCGACTGCCTGTTGCGCGTCCGGTCCGCGAACGGACTGCCCGATCGAACGGCGCTCGGCGGGGTCGAACGAGCCGAAGGTTCGGCGCAGCAACGGAAGTGAATCGGTAAAGTCGCTCTCGCCCAAGCTGTTCAGCCACTCGTCGAGTAGCCGCAGCAGCTCTCTGTCGTGCACCAGCAGCAGTCCGCCACCGGCGAGGAATCCTTCGACCCAGGCTCCTTTCGCAGCCGGCGTCGAACCGACGGACAGCGCGCGGGAAAGCCTTGTTGCCGAATCGGCTTCGGTGATTGTGCCGGCATCGCGGAGGAACCGGACGATTCTGCCGACTACCAGACCGTGTACATCGTCGCGCTCTCCGATGTGGGACAACGTGGCGAGCCACCGATTCGCGGCATCGGCGTCGTCGCGTGTCATCACAGCGCTGTGTGCGTCGTCGATGAGCGTGCGCAGCTCGGCGGCGCTGTCGTCGTCGAGGCTGGTCACCGCGGCGGCCAGTCCCGCAGAGATGCGGACGAGGAGGCTGTCGGTGACGTGAGTCAGTGCGGCAGTGTCGGTTCCGCGTACATCGCCGTACCGGAGCGTTCGGGACAGCGGCGGAATTGCGCTCAGCAGATGCAGCACGTCATGGTCGATCGCCGCTGCCGATTCGACAAGAGTCAGGAGCTTGTCGAGGACGCCGCTGAGGTCCGCGACGAGTGCTTGCTCGAGCAACGACGTCAACGATCCCAACGTCGTCTCGGGTTGCTGCGCCTGATCGAGCAACTTCGCTTCAGCCGCGGACTCGACGGTGGTTCCCCACATCGACGCCTCGATCACCGAGACCGCGTACTCCGGCCGCCATTTCAAGGTCCACGTCTCGCGGAAGGTTCCGGTGTTGCGGACCTCGCTGTCCGTGATTGTGCCCCAGTCGATTCCGAGCAGCGCAAGACGATGCAGCAGCCTGGACTTCGCGAGATCGTTGTCCTTGCGCAGGTCGAGGTTCACAGCCTTCGCGGACGGTAGTTGCTTGAGCCGCAATGTCCTGGCTCGCGCGCGCAGGTCCGCGTCCAGTGGCACGGTCGGGGTCTCCTCGGGAACCGCACCCAGTTCCTCCCCGACGACGAGGCGCTGCGTGACAAGAGCAAGTAGCACTTCGTCGCCGTCGCACAACACCGCACGCGTTGCTTCGGTGACTTCCGAGAGACCCGCGAGCGGGCGGGATCGCATCGCGGCCAGAGTCTCTGTGAGCCGCACACTTTCGATGATGTGTGCGCTCGATACGGGGAGATCTTCGGCGCGCAGAACGCGGGCGACCTTGGTGAGCCACCGCGTGGTCGGTTGGTCCTGGACGGTGAACAGATGGTGATACCAGCCTGGCGACGTGATGCCGGCGCCGTAACCGGATGACGTCGCCAGCCGTGAGTGCGTCCACGGTACCCAGGTAAGCGAGGTCTTGATCTTCGGCATTCCCTTGAGCAGCCGTGCATCTGCTGCCGCCGGCCCGAGAGTGCCGGCGAGCGCAGGGGCATGCCAGGCGCCGCAGACCACAGCGAGTCGCTGCGCACCTTCCTTGCGAACCTTGCGCATGACCTGCCGCATGTGGGCTTCTCGTCGGAGCGTGTGTTCATCGATTGTCGAGGCGTCCCGGAGCTCGCCCATCGCCTCGGCGATCGCTTCGAATGTGGCGGCGTCGGAACCTGATTCGACAATGGCGTCCCACCATCGTTCCGCGTCGTCATATCCTGCGGCGAAGGCGAGCTGTTCGAGCGGATCGCCCTCCTCGCGGTCGGTGTCCTTGGCGACCAGAGCCTGCGCCGCAGGCAGGTCGCAGAACCGGGCGGTCGCACGATGCTCGGCGGCCCATTGCAGCGCTTGCCATTCGGGGGAGAAGACAGCGAACGGCCAGAACGCCGCCCGTGAAGGCTCCGCGGCCGCGTAGGCGAGCAACGCGACCGGCGGGAACATATCGAATGCGGAGGCTAGCGGGACGAGTGAATCCGCGTCGGAGGGGCCTTCGATGAGGATGGTGTCGGGCTGAAACTCGTCGAGCGCAGCGCGCAGTGAGCGCGCCGATCCCGGCCCGTGATGCCGGATTCCGTATACGCGGGTTTGTGCGAGATCTTCGCCTGAGGTCACCCGTTGACCTCGCGGCATGCGCGGTAGAAGTCCGCCCAGTCCTTACGTTCGCGGACAACAGCTTCGAGGTACTCGTCCCAAACCACGGCATCAGCGACCGGATCCTTGATCACGGAGCCAAGGATCCCCGCAGCCACGTCCGAGGCCCGCAGCACGCCGTCGCCGAAGTGCGCCGAGAGCGCGATGCCATTGGTGATCACCGAGATCGCCTCGGCAGTGGACAGCGTTCCCGAGGGAGACTTGAGTTTCGTTCGGCCGTC
>JBBSKP010000330.1:0-4506 GCA_038256175.1 Mycobacteriales bacterium | reverse complement strand
GGCCACGGCTTCGCCAACTTCGACAACTACCAACTCCGCCTCTAGCTCCACGCCGGCACCGACTGGCACACTCACCACGCACGACTGCGAAGCCACCCACCACGCTCAGCCGCGTAGAACCCGTTTGATTTGGCCCCGGCTGGGACTGTCAGACGCTCCCTTGTCAAGCCGCGATGTTGATGGGGGTTCTCGGCGTGCTGATTCGTCCTTCCACATGCGTCGGATGACTCGGTTGGCGAGGTGTCGTTTGTGGGCTCTTCGGGCTTCGCGTCGGGTCTTGCCTTCCCCAAGTTTGCGGTCGATGTAGATCGTCGCGTCAGCCAGATCGCGGTGTTGAACGACGCTGGCGATTTAGTGCACGCTGTTGATCCTGCCGTTGCCGCCGTAGTCGAGT
Organism: Mycobacteriales bacterium; assembly: GCA_038256175.1. Taxonomy (GTDB): domain Bacteria; phylum Actinomycetota; class Actinomycetes; order Mycobacteriales; family Mycobacteriaceae; genus Antrihabitans. Next base: position 4,112 of record JBBSKP010000330.1, on the reverse strand, counting down.
CGGTGCTTTCGAGGGCGACCGTCACCCTCGCCCGATGACAGTGCGACCGCACCAGTTCCGCACCAGCGGGCGAACTTGGACTCCCGTGCGAACCGGAACGGGTCGCCGACCTCTGCGAGCAAGGTCGCGACCTACCTCACGCAGCTACACGCCCGGTGGATCCAGGCTCAGAAAGCAGGATATGCCGAGCCCTCACGCCGTCGGCCCGTCGGAACATTCCTATTCACCCACTCGCGGAAGGGTCTGCCCCCGCTCTGGTTGACATCTTGATGTGCCCCCGATTCCGTGACCTCGGGATGGTGGGATCGGTCATGCCGTTTTGGTGTGGTGGATCTTCTCATACTCGATCGGGGTGAGCATTCCGATGGAGCTGTGGCGGCGTTGCCGGTTGTGGAAGACCTCGACGTATTCGAACATCGCCGAGGCCAGCTCGACGCGGGTGTTCCATCGCTTGCGGTTCAGTAGCTCGGTCTGCATCCGCCCCCAGAACGACTCGATGACGGCATTGTCGTAGCATTATCCGGCCAATCGTGGCCGGGGATGGTGTGATGCTTGCGGCGCAGTTGTGGTCATCCTGACTTGCGGCGGTGGGGTGCTTCGAGGCGTCGGAGTCGTTCTTCTTGGTGGCGGACCCGATCGGCGAGAGCTTCGAGACCGGTGCGGAGGTGAGCGATCTCAGCGGTGAGGCCGGTGAGCGTTCGCGGGTCGTTGCTGTGTTGTCGGTGGTCTTCGATGACGGCGCGCAGATCGGGGTTGCGGTAGAGGGTGGTGCGGCTGATGCCGGTGCGCTCGGCGATGGCGGTGAACGTGATTGGGGCGTCGTCGCGGGCGAGTTGATGGCACGCTGCTTCGACGTTGGTCAGGTTGTTCATGCGGTGTGGGCGATGAGGGTGTCGAGGCGGGCGAGGAGTTTGCGGTGCCGGTCGGCTTCGTCGATCCAGCCTCGTTGCTCGGCGTCGTCGGCGAGCGCTGCGGTGTCGATTCGTTGCGCGGACAGGACTGCGATCGAGGCGGTGTCGGTGACGAAGTTGGGGCAGTGTTCGCAGATGTTGGCGTAGGGGCAGGCGCCTTGTGCTGGTGCTCGAAGGCAGTGGCCGCCGGCGAGGCGGGACTTGATGACCGGGGCGTCACGCCAGTCATCGTCGCTGCCGCACCCGCCGCCGCAACCTTCGGCAGTGGTGACGGGGATCGTGGTGCGGCCGGTGGGTGTGGGCATTGGTCCGATGCGTGTCTTGGCGAGGGTGAGTGCTCGTTCGTATTCGGCTCTGACGGTGGTGTCGAAGAGGTGCGCGTAGCGCAGGCTCATCTCGGCTGAGACGTGGCCGAGCAGAGCCATCAGGGCTTGAAGCGAGACGCCGGCGTTGACGAGCGCGGTGGCGTAGGTGTGTCGGAGTTGGTGTGGGGTGACGTGGCTGATCCCAGCGACGGTGGCGCTGCGGGCGAGTTCGGCGCGCACCGCTGTTTGTGAGAGTCGCCGGCCGTGGTGGGTGAACAAGAACTGGGTTGGCCGGCCGGTGCGCGGGTGCGGCAGCGGCCGCCCAGCGCTGCGCGTCGCGGCGATCCGGTCAACAAGGCCGACGGTTTCGTCGTCGAGGGGAACCATGCGTTCGGTGTCGAGTTTGCCGAGCGGAACCTTCAGCCAGGAGCCGTGTCCGACGATCTGGTGGACGCAGTCGAGTTCGAGGTCCAACAGTTCACCAATGCGCAACCCGACCGCTCGGGCAAGGAGTAGGGCGTCGGCGGCGAGGCGGTAGTCGGATGATTCGAGCGCTGTGGCGAGGCGGCGGTCGGCGTCGACGGGCAGGTAGCGCGGCAAAGGTCTGGGGAGTCGAGGGTGATCGGATCGAAAGATCAGCCGCCGTGCTGGTGCGTCGGTCCAGCCCCATTCGGTGATCTCGGACAACATGTTTTCGACGGCTCGGATGCGCCGGTCCTGGTCGGCGATCGTGACGGTGTTGCCGCTGGTTGTCGAGATGGCGGTGACGGTCGAGTTCAGGTAGGGCTCGATGTGACGCTGTCGATCGAGGCCGGCGAGGGTGTCGAGGTCGGGATCGTGTTCGGTGAGGAAGCGGGCGAAGTGAGCGAGTCGGGTCGCGAGGCTCGACACCGTCTTGGGACGACATGTCCCGAGCTTGCGTTCCAGATAGCCGACGAACAACGGCCGCAACACTGGCGAGCAGTCGGCGAAGCGATCATCGAGAGAGTCGGGCCTCGACGCCGGCTCGGGTGGCGTGTCGATGATGTCGAGGTGGAACAGCACCTGATGAGCGCACACGATTGCGCTGCGATAGTGCCGCCACCCCTGCCCAGTCGCAGCCTCGCGCCGACGGCACGCGTCGGTGAGCGCGTTGAGATGGGCGACCTCGAGCTGGTCGAGTGGCCGTCCGGTCTGGATCAGTAACCGCCCAACCGATTGCGACGCGGCTCGTTTCGACTGGATCGGTGTGAACCCGATCGACTCGGCGACCTCGACGAAGCGGACCATGTCCGCTTCGATCGGCGTGTCGATGATCTCGCGCCAGAAACTCGACAACTTGCGCGCGACGAGCCAGTCCCATCCCGGCTGCAGCCAGCCGCGACACATGACGAACATCACCAGCGACGTCGCCGACGCAGGCAACGCCAGACGAAGCTCGAGCGGCTCGGCGGCCCAAGACTGTGGGTTCGGCCAGCGTTCCAAGAAGCGGCGGGCCTCGTAGTCCGACGCCGGGTTCCCGCGCCCGGTCGCCGTCTGACGGTCGCGCCACGCGTCCAGCAACACAGTCGCCGGCGGCGGTGGCTGGCGGTCAGGTGTTGGCGCGTTGACGGTTGCGGGCAGCATCGAACTCGGCTTTCACATGGGTCGGGGCGAGATGGACGTAGCGGGCGGTGGTGTCGATGTGGGCATGGCCCAAAAGGGCTTGCATCACCGCGAGATCGACACCGGCCTCGGCCAGCGCAGTGCCGAACGTGTGACGCAACGCGTGCGGATGCGCTCCCGCAACACCGGAGATCTCGCGGTGATAGCGAAAGATCCGGCGCAACCCCGCCGACGTCAACGGCTGACCGCGCGTCGGTCCTTTCGCGACGATGAACAACCGGCCCGACACGGTGTCGGGTCGTTCCGCGAGGAGGTAGGTCTGGATCACGCCGGCGACATCGACATCGAGCGGGACCCTGCGTTCCTTGTTGCCTTTGCCCAACACCTTCAACCAACGACCGCCGATGTCGACATCGATCACGTCGAGGGCGAGGACCTCAGCTGAGCGCAACCCGCAGAACACCATCAGTCCCGCGATCGCCCGGTCGCGCCACGTCCGCAGACTCTCCAACAACGTCACGACCTCGTCGCGGTCCAAAGTCTTGGGGAGCCGGTGCGCGTCACGCACTCGCAGCGCGGAGCGTCGCTTCGGCGCCCGAGAGACGTGCGCCAACATCCCGCCGCGCTCACCCGCCGACAGCCGTCGGGCTTCGATGCCTTTCGGGACCGGGTTTGCGATGTTCGGGTCGCGCATCGACCAGAACGAGAACAGCCCCGACACTGCCGCCAACCGCAAGTTGATCGTCGCCGGCGACAAACTGTCCGCTCGTCGACCATCGAGGCGCACCACGTTCGAACCCGCCGGCCGACCCGTCACCCGCTCGATCCGACACGCCGCCAAGAACCGCAACAAGACATCCGTCGTCACCGCCGACAGCTCGATGTCTTCGTCGTTGAGCCACCGGCAGAACGCCAACAATCCGAACCCGTACGTGCGGATCGTGCGAGGCGAGTAATTCCGATCAACGAGGTAGCTGAGGTAGTCGTTGGCCAACGCGAAACGATCGACGCGATCGCCAGCGAGAACCCAACCCGACTCGGACGGCTCAAGGAACAAACCGTCCTGAGACACCCCTCCACTTGTAACGAATCAGCACCCCGGAATCAAGCCCAAACCCAATGAAATCAACCCTCAGGCAGCATCACATCGACCCGATTGGCCAGATAACAGGCACGCGCCGACGCGGCCCATCGACCCGACCATCTTGTGGTGCTTCAACCGTTCGACGAAGGCTCGTGAACGAAATTGGCTGCCCCTGTCGGAGTGAACGATCGTGCCGATCTTGTCGCGTCCGATGACGGCGTTGTCGAG
>JBBSKP010000329.1:0-4540 GCA_038256175.1 Mycobacteriales bacterium | reverse complement strand
GCACCCATCAGGAAGAAGACAGCGTGCAGCAACGAGTGTTGCGACCACGGCGTCACGGTGGACTGCGAACCCGAATAGGCCGGGGACGATTCGGCGTCCATGGGATGATCGAACCATGCCGCCACCCCATCCACTTCCCCTCGACCCGATCGAGGAGGCCCACCGCCAATGGACGAAACATGGCTGGGGCGAAGTCGCGGACGGTATGGCGGCCGTGACGTCGCTGATGCGGGCGCAGCAAATCATGATGGCGCGGGTCGACGAGGTCCTCAAACCGACCGGCCTGACATTCGCCCGTTACGAATTGCTAACTCTGTTGAGCTTCAGCCGATATGGAGCTTTGCCGATGGCGAAGGCGAGCGCTCAACTGCAGGTGCACCCGACCAGCGTGACCAATGCTGTAGATCGGCTCGAGTCGGCGAAACTCGTGAAGCGCGTTCCCCATCCGAGCGACCGACGCGCGACGCTCATCGAAATTACCGAAGCCGGAAGGACATTGGCACTCGAAGCCACCGGCATGCTCAACGCCAAGGTGTTCGCGAATCCGGGGCTCGAGCATGACAAGCTGGACACTCTCGTCCGTATCCTCGCCCAATTGCGGCAGGACGCCGGCGACTTCGATGCAAGCGAGAAGCCGACCAAGTGGTCTAGTTAACAAGATCAACTTCCGATCTTGGTTTCCAGCCGATGAGGAGTCAAGATAGGAGCCATGGTGCTGGTTTTGGGGGTGTCAGCGGGCTCTGGCGGTGCCAGAGCGGTCCTCGCGCACTCAGATCAGCCACATCAGATGCCAATCGACTACTGCACGATTGCGCGCCGACCCGGTGCGGGAGTCGGAGAGCCGGTCGCGGAGGCCATCACAGCGATCGAGGCAAGGGCAGCCACTCGCGGTGAACTGATCACCGCGATCGCCGTGACACACCGCTGCGATGTGCACGCGGACGAGATCCGGACGTCGATCGACACTGCCGGCTGCACGCCGACGCGGCTTGTGAAGGAAACGACCGCACAGCTGCGCTATCTGCGATTCACAGGGCAACTGCCCAAGGTCGGCACCGTCGTCCTCTACGACCTCGGCAGCTCGGGATTGACACTCACGCACGCTGATTGCGGGTCAGGTGACGCACTTCGTTCCCGCCGAAGCGCAGTCCTCGGCGGCGACGAGTACAACAGCCAATTGCAGCGCCATCTTGCCCACAACAGTGTCAAAGTCGATCTGCCGACGAGCGCGGAGCAGAAGGAAGCATTGAGCTCGGAACGCGTTGTCACCGTCGAGGATCCGTCGACCGGTAGCCGAGTAGTGCTGACACGCAACGATATTGCTGACCTTCAGACACCAGGCGTGCACCACTCGGCGTCGTTCGTCAAGCATCTGATCGAAGAATCGGGCACTATTCCGCAAGCAGTACTGTTGCTCGGTGGTTGCGCCAACAATCCTCAGCTGCAGGACTGGCTGGAGCCGAACCTACCTATTCCGGTAGTGGTCGCTCGTGAGCCGGCGACTGTATCCGCCCGCGGCGCAGTCCTCCTTGCAGGTGACCCGCCCGCGCGCGTGGTGCGCGTCGCACGCGCAATCAGTGCCGCCGCGCCCGAAGCCTCGCCAGCGTCCCGGCGAAAGTTGTTGGCAGCCTTTGCCGTCACCGCAATATTGGCCGCAACAATCGCTGGATTGATGCTGTCACAGGATGACTCCGATGAACCGACAACAGGTGGCCCGCCGACTCCGATGGAAATAGCCGGGATACCGAAGGATCCGTTCCACTAGATACCGCCGAGTGCATAGTTTTGCATGCTCCAGACGGCGGATTTGCCTGCAAAACTATGCGCTCGGCGGAAGAACGCTAGCGGTGCTTGAACTCAGGCTTGCGCTTCTCGACGAAGGCGGCCATGCCTTCCTTCTGGTCCTCCAACGCGAACAGCGAGTGGAACACTCTGCGCTCGAATCGAAGGCCCTCTCCGAGAGTGGTCTCGAAGGACCGGTTCACGGCTTCCTTCGCAATCATCGCGACCGGCAACGACATCGATGCGATCTTCTCTGCTGCCTTCAGCGCCTCGTCGAGCAGCTGATCCGCGGGGACGATGCGGCTGACGAGGCCAGCGCGCTCGGCCTCTTCGGCGTCGATCGTCCGGCCGGTGAGGACCATGTCCATCGCCTTGGCCTTGCCGACCGCGCGCGTGAGCCGCTGCGAGCCGCCGATGCCGGGGATTACACCCAACGTGATCTCCGGCTGACCGAACTTCGCGTTGTCCGCAGCAATGAGGATGTCGCACATCATCGCAACCTCGCAGCCACCACCGAGTGCGTAGCCGGCAACCGCGGCGATCGTCGGCTTACGTGCGGACGCCAACCGATCCCAGCCAGCGAAGAAGTCGCTGCCGAACATATCGATGTAGGTCTGCGGCTGCATCTCCTTGATGTCCGCGCCGGCGGCAAAAGCGCGCTCGGAGCCGGTCAGCAGGATTGCACCGATGCCTGGATCGCTCTCCAGATCGTCGAGGGCAACGATGACATCCTTCAGCACCTGCGAGTTGAGGGCATTGAGAGCCTTCGGGCGGTTGAGCGTGATGACGCCGACCCTGCCTTTGCGCTCCAGCAGGATCGTTTCGAAATCGGTCACAGGTTATGCCCCTTCAGAACGCTTACGGATGTCCGTCACGATAGCGGAGAAGTCCAGACCGCCCCCGGACTCCTGCTTGAAGCGGTTGTAGATCTCCTCGGCTTGGAGTCCGAGCAGCCCATCGACACCGTTGGAGCGCAATGCATTTGCCGCAAGTCCGAGGTCTTTGTGCATGAGCGCGGTTGCGAAACCGGGCTGGTACTCGTTGTTCGCCGGGCTCGTCGGCACCGGACCGGGCACCGGACAATACGTCGTCAGCGACCAGCACTGACCCGACGCATTCGATACGACGTCGAACAGCGCCTGGTTGGTCAGTCCCAGCTTCTCGCCGAGCACAAATGCTTCACTCACCGCGATCATCGAGATACCGAGGATCATGTTGTTGCAGATCTTCGCGGCCTGGCCGACGCCCGCGCCACCGCAATGGACGACTTTGCCGCCCATCACGTCGAGCAGGGGTTTTGCCGACTCGAAGTCCTCCGCCGATCCGCCGACCATGAAGGCGAGGGTTCCTGCGGCTGCGCCCGCGACACCGCCCGATACTGGTGCATCGACGGCGCGATGGCCGGCTGCGACTGCGACCTCATTGGCCGCCTTCGCGTCGGCAACGTCGATCGTCGAGCTGTCGATGAATAGCGTTCCGGGCTTCGCGGCTGCGAGCAATCCGCCGTTGTAGAGGTCGAGCACGTGCTTGCCGCTCGGCAGCATCGTGATGACGACGTCCGCTACAGCAGCCTCGTCAGACGACGCCACGGTGACGACGCCATCGCGCTGCGCCTGCTCCAGAGCAGCGGGCACCAGGTCGAAGCCGAGCACCTTATAACCGGCTTTCGCCAGGTTGGCTGCCATCGGACCGCCCATATGACCGAGTCCGACGAAGCCGACGGTGATGTTCTCGGGAGTACTCATTGCTGTCCTTCCACGCTGCTGCGCTCGGGTGTGGCCAGACCGAGCTCTAGTTCGCCGAGGTCGTCGAAGTAAGAATCGACCAGCTCATCGGTGACCTGTTCGAGCGCCGCCGGCGACCACTGCGGATTGCGGTCCTTGTCTATCACTTGTGCCCTGATGCCTTCGACGAGATCGCGAGATTTGAGGCAGGCCAACGACACCCGGTACTCGTCGTTCAGCACTTCCTCGACGCTGCCGACCTCGCGAGCGCGCCGCAACGAGCGCAGCGCCACCTTGACCGCGACGGGCGACTTGGCCAGAATCTGGCTTGCCGCCTTGGCTGCATCCGGTGATTCGTGCCCCTGGAGCCTCGCAACGATCTCCTCGACCGTGTCAGCGGAATAGCACTCGTCGATCCAGCTCCGCTGTGCGAGCAAAGCCGAATCCGGTGCCTGCGCTGCAAATTTCGCGACGACATCCGATACCGACCCGGCGTGCAGCGCATCGAGGAACTCGGGCAGATCCGCCGACGGAATGTAGTGATCGGCGAACCCGCACGCGATAGCGTCGCCTGCGTTCATCCGCGCTGTCGTGAGCGCGACGTGTGTGCCCAACTCCCCCGGCGAACGTGCCAACAGGTACGTACCGCCGACGTCCGGCACAAAGCCGATGCCGACCTCCGGCATACCGACCATCGAGCGTTCGGTGACGACGCGGTCGCTGCCGTGCGCCGAGATGCCGACGCCACCTCCCATGACGATGCCATCCATCACGGCCACATATGGTTTCGGATACTCGGCGATCATCGCATTCAGGATGTACTCGTCGCGCCAGAAGTCGGCACTTCCCGTGCCGCCTTCTTGGGCGTCGTGGTAGATCGAGACGATGTCGCCACCAGCGCACAGTCCACGTTCCCCGGCGCCGGTAACAACAACCGCGTCGACGTCGTCTCGGTCGGCCCACTCACGCAGCGCAGGCGTAATCGCCTGCACCATAGTGTAATTCAATGCGTTGATGGCTTTGGGACGGTTGAG
>JBBSKP010000328.1:0-4562 GCA_038256175.1 Mycobacteriales bacterium | reverse complement strand
CAGCCGCAACCAGCAATCGTGAACTTGGAACGCGAGGGATGGCTCCGGGGGCGGGTGCTCGATCCCGGTTGCGGTGCGGGCGAACACACCATCCTCCTGACGAAACTCGGCTACGACGTGCTCGGTATCGACCTGTCGCCCAGCGCAATCGAGCTTGCCCAGCGCAACGCCGCCGACAAGGGTGTGCCAGCGGCCCGATTCGAGGTCGGTGACACGCTGCGTCTCGGGGAAGCCTCAGGTGATATCGGACAGTTCGACACGATCGTGGATAGCGCTTTGTTCCATGTCTTCGGCACCGAACCCGAGGCGCGTGCCCAATACGTGCGCAGTCTGCATGCGATCTGCAAGCCGGGTGGACTGGTGCACATACTCGCTCTGTCGGATGTCGAGGCCGGCTTCGGCCCACGCATCAGCGATGCGGTGATTCGCGAATCATTCAGTGCCGGATGGGAACTGGAGGATATGCAGCCCAGCCGATATCACGGCCGCGTCACCGAAGTGATAGCCGACGAGACCCTGAAGGAGGGTCCCGTCGACGCGACCGCATGGCTAGCCCGAATCCGCAGAATCTAGAAGCGCGCCACTAGAGGTGACTGTTCACGAATCCCGCCGCGTTGAGAGTCATCCCGTTGATTGGATACAACCCGTGTAGAGCGTTGGGTTGGCCGAGAGGAGACCCGTCGCAGATCGTGTCGCCGGGGACGCAGTATTCGACGGTCTTTCCGAGATAGGTCGGTCCGATTGCGACGGCCGGTGCGTCGGCGTCACGCATCCATCGATCCGAGGGCTTGCCGAACAACACAACCGCCGCGACATGGTTGGACACCTCCGACGACATCGGCGGGGGCACGCTCGCGGCATATTCTGCGCGGACGCCAGGCGGCGTTCCTGCCATGGTGGCGAGACCGGCAACTACGGCACCTTGCGAGTATCCGCTGAGCACGATTCTCGTGCCAGGGCAGGTTGCCGCCATGTACGCGACGTGAGCCTGTGTATCTCTGATTCCGTCCATGGCTGTGCGAGCAACAACCAGCGGGTTCTCGAAGTCAGCGCTTGCCGGGTAGTTCACAGCGTAAGAACCGACCGACCTGCCTGCCGCCAGCAGGCGCACCGACTCGACGAAGGAAACTCCGACGACGCCGAGACCTGCCGGCTCCGCGGTCCCCCGAGCGAACACCACTTCGATGTCGGGGCATGGCGCCGCGGACGCCGACTGGGCGGGCAGACTGAGCGGTACCGCCACTACAGCGATCGCGGCAGACAAAAAGCGTGCGACAGCGCGTGCGTTCATCATGCGAGATTACATTCCATAACCGCTCGGTTACCCGCGACGGCGAAACCCAAACGCGCGACCTACTGGGTCGATGATTCCTTTGTCGGACGATCAGGGAGCACGCACACCATCCCCTCCGAGAAGCCCGCCGAGCCGATTCCGAATGCGGCATTGAAACGGTCGAGGTTGACGACGGTCAGCAACGCGGTGATCTCCACGAGCTGCTCATTGCTGAAATGTTCCATCATGCGGACGAACAGCTCATCGGTGACCTCCACCGGTGTCCGCATCACCGCGACCGTGTAATCGAGCGCGAGCTTCTCGCGCTCGGTGAACAAGTCACTCTGGCGGTACCGCGGCAGCGCCAGCAGCTCCTCGTCGGAAAGCCCCGAGTTCCGGCAGATCTGTGAGCCGAGGTCGATGCAGTACTCGCAGCCGATCATCTGCGCGCCCTTCAGCTCGACGAGGTACTTGAGGCGCTCGTCGACGGCGTTGCCCTTGCGCACAGCCTGCTGGAACTTGCCCATGCCGTTCATCATCTTCGGCTGATAGGCCCAGATCTCGATTGGTTCGATCCCACTGCCACGGACGGGTTCGCGACCCGTCATCTTCGTCATGCCCTTACTCATGAACCGGTAGACCAGCTTCACGATCAGACCAGCCTGGTCTTGCGGTACTCCTTGAATTCGTGCCATCGCGCATACTCCTGTCACATCGGGTGTTCGGTCCGGGTCTAGTTGGTATGACCCCAAACAAGACGGCGGTGTGACATGGATCGGCTCGAATTGGCGAAAAACTTCTCCTCCGAGCGTCCACGGCTGAGATCGGTCGCCTACCGGATCCTGGGATCACTCGGTGATGCCGACGACGCCGTGCAGGAAGCGTGGCTGCGACTCCAGCGGACCGAAGCGAACGAGATCGACAACCTCAAAGGGTGGTTGACCACGGTCGTCGCACGGATTTGCCTGAATATCCTGCGGGACAAGCGCTCACATCCCACTGAATCGCTCGATGCGTTCGCAGCCGAGCCGATCATCTCCACCGATGCGGGCGACGATCCCGAGCACGAAGCCCTGCTCGCCGACGCCGTCGGGTTCGCGCTACAAGTGGTCATCGGTGCGCTGAGCCCGGCAGAACGCGTCGCGTTCGTGCTGCACGACATGTTCGCCGTGCCGTTCGACGAGATCGCCGCACTGGTCGAGCGCTCACCCGAAGCGACGCGACAGCTCGCCAGTCGCGCCCGGCGCCGGGTCCAGGGAACCACGCCGCCACCAGACCCCGACCTGGCTCGGCAGCGCGCCGTCGTCGACGCCTACTTCGCCGCGGCGCGCGAGGGCGACCTCGACGCTCTGGTCGCGGTGCTCGACCCCGACGTTGTCGTGCGCGCCCACGGACGCACCGGCGTGATCGAACTGCGCGGTGCCGAGAAGGTCGCGCGCGCGGCGATGACGGCGCGCAAATTCGCTCCCTTCGTCCGCCGGGCACTGATCAACGGCACGGCCGGCGCAGTGGCATTCGACGGAGACACCCCGTTCGCGATACTCGCGTTCACAGTCGTCGGCGACCGCGCGATCACGATCGACATCTTCAACGACCGCGAATTGGTCCCACGTCTGGTGCGGACAGGAGCGTAGGCGCACTTTGCCGAAACGTCCCCGCGGGGACGTATGTCACCATGAGCAGATGTCGGAGCGATCGGACGCGTTCGGTGGTCGGCAGCAAACCAGTCATGAACAGCAGACTGGGCTGCCGTGGGATGCCTCGTACCACGACGGCCCCGCGCCGTGGGATATCGGCACACCGCAGCCGGCGATAGTGCGTGTGGCGTCCGCGGGCGGGTTCGTCGGCGCGGTGCTCGACGCGGGCTGCGGGACCGGAGAGAACGCTCTGTATGTCGCCTCGCTGGGTCTCTCAGTTCTGGGCGTTGACGTGGCCGAGACCGCACTGGCGATCGCCCGCAAGAAGGCCGACGATAGTGGGATCGGCGTCGAGTTCGCCGCGGCTGACGCGTTCCAGCTGGAACTTCTGGGACGCCGTTTCGCGACCGTGTTGGATTGCGGACTGTTCCACACGTTCGACGCGAACGAGCGAACCCACTACGTGGCGAGCCTAGCGACGGCAATCGAGCACGATGGAACCCTTTATGTGTTGTGCTTCAGCGACGATGGTCCCGACACAGGCCCGCACCCCATAACCCAAGAAGAATTGAGAGCCTCGTTCACACTCGATAATGGATGGAATATCACCACCATCGAACGGGACCGAATACATACGAGATTCCACGACGACGGCGCACCTGCCTGGTTAGCGACAATTAAACGGGTCTAACACCGATCAGGAATCGAGAAGCGCCGGTCGCCGAGCCACAGCTAGAGTCGATGACATGAACATCAGAGGCCCGTGACCTGCGCTTCTACCCAAGAAGAATCAAGGTTCCGTGCTACATCCAAGCCGATCCACTACTTAGAGGACGTGACAGTTATGAAAACAATGACATGCAAACAACTCGGCGGACCGTGCGACCATGCATTCCACGGAAAAAAGGCTGATGACATCATCAACGCGCAAGACAGCCATTTGAAAGAAATGGTTGCAGAGGGCGACGAAACGCACCAGAGCGCGCTGAAGGATATGCAGGGCAGGTGGAAGCGTCCCGTATCGGGAATGGGTTGGTACATGAGAACAAAGAAGGCTTTTGCTGCTCTTCCCGAAGACTGAGTCCTACTCGACCTTGCGGCCCTTGACATACACGTCGCTGATGGCCGGCTCGCGAAGCTGCATAAGGATGGCGAACAGAAGTTGATCGCGAGCCATCATCTCGTCATCCGCTCGGGCGCCATAGGTGACGTCGTTATGCAGCGACGGCCACTTCTCGGTATCGATCACCACGAAGTCAGCTTCTTTGCCGGTGTCGAAGTTGCCGAAGCGATTCTCCATATCGAGTGCCCGGGCACCGCCCAACGTCGCGACGAAGAGCATCTCCGCCGGATGCATCGACACTCCCGCGTCACCGTCCTCGCTGATGTGAACCTTGAAGGCGTCGTGAGCAACTCGCGACATCAGCCACTCGTCGCCGCCGCCGTGGTCGCTTCCGAGCGAGATGTTCACGCCTGACGCGACGGTGCGCAGCCACGGCATAGTTCCCGAGCCGAGGAACTGCTGCGAGATCGGGCAGTGCGAGATGGACGTCCCGGTCTCGGCCATCCGGGCCAGCTCGACGTCCTGACAGTGCACCGAGTGCGCCATGATGGTCCGTGGTCCCAGGAGGCTCTCGCCACCGACCTTCGAT
>JBBSKP010000327.1:0-4593 GCA_038256175.1 Mycobacteriales bacterium | reverse complement strand
TGGATTGATAAAAGTAGGGCGGGCAGCCCGCCTCATGCGCCGTAGCCGTCGGTCCCTGCGCGTGTCATGACGATGTTGGGTACGACGGCTCGCGACGAGAGTTGCAGGAGTGCCGCCACGATCTCGACGATGTCGTTGACCTCCAACATTTCGTTCGGCGGGATCGTGTCTTGGGTCCATTTGCTCATGTCGGTGTCGACGTAGCCGGGAGCGATGGTGGTTGCGCTTATTCCGTTGGCGGATTCTTCGGCGTTGAGGGTTTGTGTGAGCGAGATCAGCGCCGCTTTTGTCGCACCGTAGACGGCGAGTCCGCGTTCGGCGTACACCCCTGTAATCGAGGCCAGGGAAACGACCTTCGCGCCTCTATTGGGGTCTTCCGCTGCGCCCGCACGCAGCAGCGGCAGCGACTGCTGGAGCAATTGGAACGGCGCTCGGACGTTCACCGCGAAGGTTCTGTCGAATCTGCGCAAGGGAAAGTCTGCGATGTTTCCCGCAGTTCCGACGCCGGCGTTGAGGATCAATGCCGTCATCGAACCGTGGTTCGCGTTGTGCTCGGTAGTGAGTCGCTCGAGGTGTTCGGGGTCGGACAGGTCGCCCGCGATGGCGAGGACCTCGGGTGCGCCCAGCGCGCTGAGTTCTTGTGCGACAGTCGCGAGCCGCTGCGAATCCCGCGCAGTCACGGTGAGCGAATATCCCAGGTGAGCAAGCCGTTTCGCGACACCGAGACCGATTCCCCGCGACGCTCCTGTGATGAGCGCGGACTTGGTCATGCTGATGCCTTTCGTAGTGCTCGAAGCCCGGCCGCCATGAACTCGGGTGTGGCTTCGGCCGCGCGGGCGGCACCGCTTCCGGAGTCGGATCCCTGCAGGGCTCGGTGCGTGATTCCTTCGCCGATGATTCCGAGTTTGAAGTTCGCCAGCGCGAGGTAGAAGTTCCATGCGCCGAGGTTTCGGCCGGATGCGACGGCGTAAGTCTGGGCGAGGGCGTCGGGGGTCGGCAAGCGAGGACTGGTCCAGGCGGCGTCCGTGCCGAGCACGAGGTCGAATACCGGGGAGCGATAGACGCACATGAGCGCAACGTCGGTCAACGGGTCGCCGAGGGTGGAGAGTTCCCAGTCGACAACGGCGCGGATGATTGTGGGATCGGCGGCGTCGAGGATGGTGTTGTCGATGCGGAAGTCGCCGTGCACGATCGACGCGCTGGTCGATTGGGGGAGTGCCTCGGTGAGCGCGGTGTGGAGGTTGGTGACGTCGGGGAGTTCGCGGGTTTTCACCCGATCCCATTGGCCTGCCCACAATTTCAGCTGCCGGGTGAGGAATCCGTCGGGGCGTCCGAAGGTGTCGAGGCCGACGGCGCGGTAGTCGACGGCGTGCAGATCGGCGAGCACTCGCACGAGCGCCGTTGTTACTTCCTGGGCTTGATGGTCGCTGAGCCTCGCGAGATCGGTCTGATCGCGGATGACCTGCCCATCCACGAATTCGACGACCGTCATCGGTGCTCCCAGGGCCGATCCATCGGCGTCGAAGGCAACCGTCGTAGCGACCGGCACCGCGGTTCCTTGCAGGGCGCGGGCGACGGTGTATTCGCGGGCCATGTCGTGCGCGGACGGGGTCAGACCGCTGATCGGCGGGCGGCGGACCACCCAGGTCGAGACGTCGTCGAACGCCTTGAAGGTCAGGTTCGAGCGACCGCCGCTGATCGGTTCGACTCGCAACTCGCCCGAAACTTCGATCCCCGCGTCCGTGAGATACCGATGCAGTGCGGCAATGTCCATGCCCGGCAGACTCATTCGGTGGCCCCGCGCGCGGCTCGTTTCGCTGCACCGACGACCCGTTTCGCGATCGCCCAGCGATGTACTTCGGAGGGGCCGTCGTAGACGCGGAAGGGTCGCACTTCGCGGGAGAGCCTGGCAAGGGGAAGATCTTCGGAGACGCCGAGTCCGCCGCACATCTGCACGCTGCGATCGACGATCCGGAAGATTGCCTCTGCCCCATAGGTTTTGGCGATGGCTGTCGCGTTCGAGGCCGGTTGCCCTTGGTCGAGTTCCCAGCACGCTCGAACCAGCAGTGCTCGGGCCGCGGCGATGTCGATCTCGTTGTCCGCGACCATTTTCTGGATCATGCCGAGATCACCGAGCGTGGCGCCGAATCCTTCGCGCTGCGCGACGTGTGCGACTGCGACGTCATGTGCTCGTCGGGCAGCTCCGAGCCACCGCATGACATGCGTCATCCGGGCCGGACCCAAGCGGACCTGGGCATACTCGAATCCGCGGTCGACCTCGCCGAGCACCGCCGAATCGGGAACGAACAGGTCGTCGAAGAACACCTCGCAGTGCCCGCCGATCATCGACTTGTCCAACGTGTTGATGTGCCGACCGACTCGCAGTCCCGGTGTGTCTGCGGGCGTGAGGAACATCGTTGCGCCACCGCGCAAGCCGGGTTCTCCGGAGGTACGCGCCATGATGATGAAGAATCCGGCGCCGTCGGCTCCGGTGATGAACCATTTCTTCCCGTTGATCACCCAGCCGCCGGCAGCGGCGACTGCGCGGGTGGACAGTGCCGCTGGGTCCGAGCCTGCGCCGGGTGCGGGCTCGGTCATGGCGAACGCGGACCGGACGTCGCCATGGGCGAGCGGTGCGAGGAATTGTTGCTTCTGGTCGGGGTTGGCGACGTGGGCGAGCATGTGGACGTTGCCTTCGTCCGGTGCGGCGATATTGAGTGCTGTCGGACCGAACAACGAGTATCCGGCCTCCTCGAAGACCGGCGCACGGTCGGACATGTTCAGCCCAAGGCCGCCGAGTTCGACAGGTGCGTGCGGAGCGAACACTCCGGCTTGCTTGGCGGCGGTCTGCAGTTCGATCCGAACGGTGTCGCCGCCGGCAGCAGCGATGTCGCCGCCGTGGCGATCTTCGACCGGAAGGACGACATCGCGTGTGAAGGCCCGGGTGCGTTCGATCAGCGAAGTCACGTCGGGGGCATAGTTCAGGTCGATCGGCACGAGCATTCTCCACATCGTCGAACTGTCGTGTCAGCTTGGACCGACGGTCCGAACGATCACTCGGTTCTGAACAGTTGGCCGGGCCACTGTTGCATGATTCCGGCGGATATGTCAACGACAATGCCACTCTGCCGTTTCGGCTGATACCGTCGTAGTGTTCAGTTTTACCGAACACGACGAAAGTGGCACATGGGAACACCGGTACACGAGGCGATCAGAACTGCACGAGTGGCGGCCGGGTTGTCGCTGCGGGAGTTGGCCCGCCGCGTCGATGTGAGTCCGGCGACCCTGAGCGCGATCGAGAACGGCAAGACGGGCGTTTCGGTCGATCGACTGCAGGTGTTGGCCGGCGCGCTGGGAACGTCGGCGGCACATCTGCTGGGCCAATCGCGTGGGAAGGTTGCGAGGCTCGAGCGGACCGCCGAATCAGGGGCAGGCGCTCCAGGATCCTGGCGTGAATTCTTGCCGATGCCAATCGATCCCGTGCTGTCGGCGGCGATCGACGCGTTCGTCGAGACTGGCTATCACGGCGCTACGATGCGTTCGCTCGCGGCGCGGGCGGGCATGAGCGTTCCCGGCGTGTATCACCACTACCGCGACAAGCAGGATCTTCTCGTTCGTATTCTCGATATCACGATGGCTGAATTGCATTGGCGTGTTCGTGCTGCCCGCGACGAGGGAAGGACGAGCGTCGATCGCGTGGGACTGATCGTGGAGGCGTTGGCGCTCTATCACACGCACCGGCGGGAGTTGGCGTTCATCGGCGCCAGTGAGATGCGCAGTCTCGAACCCGGCAACCGGGAGCGAATTGCTCAGTCTCGCAACGAACTCCAACGTATGCTCGATCATGAGATCGCCGATGCGATTGCCGCCGGCGAGTTGAGTACGCGGCATCCTCGTGATGCCGGACGTGCAATTTCGACGATGTGCACGTCGTTGCCGCAATGGTTCCGACTCGACGGACCGTCGACTCCCGAGCAGGTGGCCCGTGAATACGCCGCCTTTGCATTGGACCTCCTGAAACGGACCACGGCGGCCCCGGATTGAACGGTGAATGTTGCAACGCCAAAGTGCTTGCTAAGAAAGCATTTTGCCGAGATCAGGCGTCATGGTCTCAATGCCTCGGAGGTCCATTGCGGCCATGACGCTGCGCCGACGAGGTCGCCGTCGCTGAATTGCGCGACTACTCGTGGGCCTTCGATGAAGCTGTTGTCGTACACGGTTGCGTTCGATCCGACAACGAGGTCGAGGCGCCTCTCTCCTCGATTGCCGCGCTGATTTCGGCGTTGAATACGGTGCCTTCTCCTGCGCCGAATTCGGTGACGGGGGAGTCGGCCAGCGAGGGCCGCCTCGACGCGCCGTCGTGCGGCTGTGTGCGTGCCCAATGCTCGAGTTGTTGCCGACCGGTTCGGCTCTGACGTTGTCCTTCGGCCATCGCGCTCACCAGGAGGTCGGCAGAGAAGCGGGTTACTTTGTCGGCGACCATCCGACTTCACCTCATCCTCTCGCTGTTCGCATCTGCCTGCTACTTAATGTAGCTACTTGCTACGAGACGAGCGAGCTTCGACGTGGTGCCCCCGGCAGGAATCGAACCTG
>JBBSKP010000326.1:0-4598 GCA_038256175.1 Mycobacteriales bacterium | reverse complement strand
GCGTCCTCGAGCCGCAACCCGGAATCTTCGGACCTCACAGCGACAGGTGTATCGGCGATGTCGCAGCGAAGCAAGCATCGACACGCCGCGTGTCGGCCTCCCTACCAGCAGAGTCGCTTCAGTTAGCCGGTTAAGAGGCACGACCCGACCCATCGACTGCCGAATCCCGAGATCACGGCACAACCCGGTGAACGCGTTCGCGGTATAGGTCGCGCCGCGATCGGTGTGGAAAATGACACGCTGATCTTCCTCCTCACGCCAGATCCCTTGCTTGCCACCACGGGCGGCCACCGCCATCTGGATCGCCGCGCACGCCAGCTCAGCATCGGGGTGCAACCCGGTCGCCGCACCGAGCAGCCGCCGCGAGTACAGGTCGATCACGGTCGCCAAATACAGCTTCCCGCCCCGGGTCGGGATCTCGGTCATGTCGCCCACCCACCGCACGTTTGGCTCCGGGGCGGTGAAGTCCCGTTTGACCAGGTCCGGGAACTTCGGTGCCGTCTTGTCCTGACGGGTCAGGCCACCGCGGCGCTTGATCCGGCGCGCGACGAGGCCCTGCCTGCGCATCGACTCGGCCACCGTCTTCTCGCTGACCGTCCAGCCGGCCTCGCGCAGGTCGGGGTGCAGACGCGGTGATCCGTGCAGGCCACGCGCGGCCTGGAACGCTTTCGCGACCGCGGCGTCGATCTCGGCACGTCGCTTGTCCTGCTCGGTGTACGGTCCCGGCTCCGACGCACGGGTGATCCACTTGTAGAACCAGGACACCGACACACCGAGCAGCGTGCACGTAACTGTATGCGGCACAAGATGAATGGTCCTCTGGTCGGCGATGAAGCGTGCCACGCTCACTTCGTCGCCTCCTTCACCCACAGGACCACCGATCGCTTGAGGACATCGCGCTCCATCCGCAGCTCGGCGTTCTCCACGCGTAGCCGCTTCAGTTCCTCGATATCGCCCTTGGACAGCCCGCCGGTGCCGTCTCGCGCCTCCCGCGCGAGAGCGACCCAGTTGCCGAGGGTGCCCTCGTTGACACCGAGATCGCGCGCGACCTGCGCGATCGGTTTCTTCGTCTCTTCGACGATCCGGACAGCCCCTTCCCGGAACTCCCGGTCGTACTTCTTCCGTTTCTCAGACATCGCTACTCCTTATAGCTGACGCCTTCACGGATTCGGGGGAACCTCAGATTCAGCCTCCCCGCATTCCTGTGACGCCAATGGCTTGCAACTGCAGTTGCCAATGGCTTGCAACAAGCGGCAGCGCAGGATTACCGTCGAAAGGTGACGAGTTCAGCGGTCGACCAGGGCAGGTCCCGCCTCAGTGTCATCCGCAACTCGTTGACCCGGCGCGAATGGGCCAAGGTCGCCGGCATGATCGGCGTCATCACTGCGCTCCATATCGTGGGCTGGGTGACGCTCGTTGCCTTCGTCGCGCCGCACGAGTTCTCGCTCGGCGAGAAGACTCTGGGTATCGGGATCGGCGTCACTGCATACACACTCGGGCTGCGGCACGCTTTCGACGCTGATCACATTTCGGCGATCGACAACACGACCCGAAAGCTGATGAACGATGGTCAGCGTCCGCTGTCCGTCGGCTTCTTCTTCTCCCTCGGCCACTCGACAGTCGTCTTCGGTTTGGCGCTGTTGCTCTCGCTCGGAGTCAAAGCCATCGCCGGACCGGTGCAAGACGATTCGTCGGCGCTACACCACTACACCGGTCTGATCGGTATGACGGTGTCAGGCACATTCCTCTACATCATCGCGATCATCAACATCGTCATCCTCGTGGGCATATTGCGGGTGTTTCGAGATATGCGTGGCGGCACGTATGACGAAGCCGCACTGGAGGATCAGCTCAACAACCGCGGCTTGATGAATCGCTTCTTCGGCGGCTTGATGAAGTCGATCACCAAGCCATGGCAGATCTATCCGATAGGCGTGCTCTTCGGGCTCGGCTTCGATACCGCGACCGAGGTCGCCTTGCTCGTCCTCGCAGGCACCAGTGCCGCCGCAGGTGTTCCGTGGTACGCAATCCTTTGTCTGCCAATACTTTTCGCCGCCGGAATGAGTCTGCTCGACACCATCGACGGAACATTCATGAACTTTGCCTATGGCTGGGCGTTCTCGAAGCCGATCCGGAAGGTGTACTACAACATCACCATTACGGGACTGTCCGTCGCGGTTGCGCTGATCATCGGGACCGTCCAACTCCTCGGCTTGCTAGCCGAACAGTTCGGGTGGCACGGCGGGTTCTGGGACTGGATCGGCCGGCTCGACCTGAATATTCTGGGGTTCGTCATCGTCGGACTGTTCGTCCTCACCTGGGTGGTTGCACTCTTCATTTGGCGATATGGGCATATCGAGGAGAAGTGGACCGCCGGCATGATGCAAGCATCCGAAGGGTCGAGGTGACTACACGACGTGATCACCGGAACGCGCCGGGTAGGCATGGACCAGAGCAGTGGAAAGCTTTGGAACGGCATGGGTGAGAGCATGTTCGGCGTCGTGAGCGAGACGGTGCGCATCGGCGAGGGTAGTGCTCGGTTCGATGTCGAGCTCGGCATCGGCATGGAGGCGGTGCCCGATCCAGCGCATCTTGACGCTCCGCACCTCGCGCACACCAGGTTCGGCCGCCAACGCAGCTTCGGCGGTATCGATGAGCGCTGGGTCGACACCGTCCATCAACCGGAGAAACACGTCGCGCACTGCGGTCCGCAGGACAGCGAGGATCGCGACGGTGATCACGAGCCCGATGATCGGGTCGGCGAGCGGAAAGCCAAGTGCCACCCCGCCCGCACCAAGAAGTACGGCCAACGAGGTGAATCCGTCTGTGCGCGCATGCAATCCGTCGGCTACAAGCGCGGCCGAGCCGATCTGCCTGCCGATGCGTATGCGGTACAGCGCCACCAGTTCGTTGCCGACAAATCCGACAAGTCCTGCGGCAGCGACCCAACCGAGATGCTGAATGTCGACGGGATCGAGCAGGCGACGTACTGCCTCGATGCCCGCGACCACAGCGGAGAGCGCGATCATCGCGATCACGAAGAGGCCCGCGAGGTCCTCGGCTCGGCCGAACCCGTAGGTGTAGCGCCGGGTCGCTGCCCGCCTGCCCAACGCGAATGCGATCCACAGAGGGATCGCCGTCAGCGCGTCCGAGAAGTTGTGAATGGTGTCGGCCAGGAGCGCGATGGATCCCGACACGGCGACGATTCCCAACTGGGCAATCGCAGTTATGGTCAGCGCCACCAGGCTGATCTTGACTGCACGAATCCCGATGGCGCTGGATTCGAGTGCGTCGTCGACGCTGTCGGCGGGGTCGTGGCTGTGCGGGGCGAATACTTCGCGGATCGCCGAGCGCATGCCGCCGCGCCGGTGCCCATGTCCATGACCATGTCCATGGCCGTGCTCGTGACTCATGGTCGGTCACCGTTCGAGTCGGCACGGTGGTGTCCGGGAACTCCAGGTCCTGCGTGCTCGGCGTTGAAGACCGCATCGCTAACGAGCTGGCGCACATGATCGTTCTCCAGTCGGTAGATCACCTGCGTGCCTTCGCGACGAGTGCGGACGAGCCGCGCCATCCGCAACTTGGCCAAGTGCTGCGATACCGAAGGGGCGGGTTTACCGACGTGGTCGGCGAGCTCGTTAACCGACAGCTCAGTATCCACGAGCGCCCAAAGCACCTGTACGCGTGTGGAATCGGCGAGCATGCGGAACACTTCGACGACGAGGGCAGTCTGATCGTCGGGCAGCCGCGCACGAACCTCCCCACTATCTGCATTCATGCGCAGATAATAGCAGAACGTGGTATCACATGAACGATCCAGACCGCGCCGCAGCGACCGAGCGGGCTCGGTCGATCCTGCGCGGCCATGGATTGCGTTGCACTGCACCACGTTTAGCAGTCATGACCGCGTTGACTGCGGAGCCGGTGGCGGGGCATCTCAGCGCACAGGAGATCGTCGCCCGGCTCACTGATCGTGGCGAGAACGTTGACCTGACCACGGTGTATCGAACGCTGGCGACCATGGTCGAGATCGGTGTCCTCCACGCTCTCACTGTCGGAGAACGCGTGACCACCTACGGGTTAACGCACCAACCGCACCATCACGCGGTGTGCACCCAGTGCGGAGCTGTCATCGAAGTTCCTGCCGAACAGCTGAAGACTGCGCTCGACCACGCAAGCCACGGCAGCCAGTTCGCGCTGTCCTCCACCGCAGGCATGACGTTGCACGGGCTGTGTCCCCAATGTCAGCACACGGCCGAGTAGACGCGTAGCCCAGCTACTTGCCCTCGAACTGCGCTCGCTTGTAGTCGCCGAAAGCTTCGTCGCGCTCTCGCACAGCTTCTCGGAAACCCACTGTGGCAGAGCGTAATTGGAAGGCGTAGCCCTCGCGGGTATGCCTGGAGACGCCGTCGAAAACGGTGCTCACCATCGCCGAGTTGGCAACCCCCTGATTCAGCAGCACGGTATTCAGCGCCAGCTTCACCATCATCAGTTGATTGACCGGCATCTTCGCGATGCGATTCACCAGATCTTCCGCGCGTTCGTCGAGCTCGTCGCTCGGTGCGGATTCGACGGCCAGTCCCCACTCCGCTGCCTGG
>JBBSKP010000325.1:0-4599 GCA_038256175.1 Mycobacteriales bacterium | reverse complement strand
CCGTCTTCGTTCTGTTTGATCGCGTCGGCGGGGCAGACCTGCGCGCAGGTCGGGTCTTCGCAGTGCATGCAGACCATCGGTGCTGTTTGGGTCGTGGTGCCGCGGTCGAGGTGATCGAGGTGGATGAGCGATTGGCCGCGATGGGTGCCGCATTCCATGCACGCCTGCACGCATGCCTCGCAGCCGATGCATCTGCTCTGGTCGATGACGAAGATCGGTGAGTCGTCGATGCCGTACTTGCCGGAGATCGTCATTGGGGCTGGTGTCCTGTCTGGGTTCGTTCGACGCGTACGGCTGACACTTTGAACTCCGGCATCTTCGACACGGGGTCGACGACACGGTTGGTGAGTTGGTTGGCCGCTTTGTTGCCGGGCCAGTGGTAGGGGATGAACACGGTGTCGGGGCGAATGGTGGTGACCACCTGTGCAGGCAGGGTGATCGTGCCGCGCCGCGACGTGACCGTGACCAGTTCTCCGTCGGCCACACCGACCTGCTCGGCGAGCAGCGGATGGATCTCGCACAGCGGTTCGGGGTACTGCTCGACGAGCCCCGCAATGCGCCGGGTCTGGGTTCCGGAGAGGTACTGGCTGACGACACGGCCCGTCGTCATCCATGTCGGATAGTCGTCGTCGACGACTTCGGCCGATTCGCGGAACGGCACGCCGTGGAAGCGGGCCTTGCCGTCGGGGTGGAAGAACTG
The DNA here is from genome assembly GCA_038256175.1 of Mycobacteriales bacterium. Classification (GTDB taxonomy): domain Bacteria; phylum Actinomycetota; class Actinomycetes; order Mycobacteriales; family Mycobacteriaceae; genus Antrihabitans. Next base: position 3,899 of record JBBSKP010000325.1, on the reverse strand, counting down.
GCCGCCCTCGAACAGCCGAGGCGTGCCCGGGTGGCCTTCTTCGGGCACCGGCCAGAACAGGCCCATTTCATTCTCGATGCGATCCCACGTGGCACCGGAGTAGTCGGCAGTGCCGCCGGCGGATGCAAGACGGAGTTCTTCGAAGATCTGCTCGGTGTTGTCGTAGCCGAAGTACTTGCCGGCGTCGAGGCGGTCAGCGAGATCGCAGAGGATCTCCCAGTCGCGCCGCGCCTCGCCGGGCGGCTCGACGGCGGCGTTGATCTTGATGATCCGACCCTCGCCGCTGGTGCTGGTGCCCTCGTCCTCCTCGTGCAACGAGCCCGGAAGGACGATGTCGGCGTGGTGCGCCGATTCGGACAGGAAGAAGTCGATCACTCCGTAGTACTCGAGCTTGTCGAGCGCTTCAGCGGTGAAGTTCGAATCGGGTGACGACACCATCGGGTTGAAGCAGATCGACAACAGCCCCTTGATCTCACCGGCGTGGATTGCTTCGATGATCTCCAGCGCGGGGATGCCCGGTCCGGGGATCTCGGACTCGTCGCAGCCCCACACCGCGGCGGTGTGGGCACGGTGTTCGGGGTTGCGGATGTCGCGGTTGCCGGGCAACTGGTCGCACTTGTGGCCGTGCTCGCGTCCACCCTGGCCGTTGCCCTGCCCGGTGATGGTGCTCACACCGCAGCCGGGTTTGCCGAACTTGCCGGTCGCGAGTCCGATGTTGATCGCCGACAGGACGTTCTCGGTGCCCTTCGATTGTTGCTCGATGCCGCGAGCGTGGAGCAACATGCCCGTCGCTGCGGTGCCCCAGATCTCGGCGGCCTCTTCGATTCGCGCTGCGGGCACGCCGGTGATGCCGGCGGCCCACTGCGGTGTCATGTCGGCAGCTGCCGCGGCGGCCTGATCGAAGTCGATGGTGTGGGCGTCGATGAAGTCGTGGTCGAGCCAGTCGTTGCGGATCAACGTGTTGAGCACGGCGCCGAACAGCGCCGAGTCGGTGCCGGGCCGGACACCGAGGAAGACGTGGCCGGTTCGCGCGAGTGGAACGACGCGCGGGTCCTGCACGATCAGCTTCGCCCCTCGGTCGCGGGCCCGCCAGATGTAGCTGGTGGTGATCGGGAACGTCTCGGCAACGTTGGAGCCGGCGACCCAGACGACGTCGGCGAGGGGGATGTCGCTCCACGGGTTGGAGTTGCGGTCGACACCGAACGCCTTCTTGTTCGCGGCGCCGGCTGACACCATGCAGTAGCGGCCGTTGTAGTCGAGGTTTGCCGTACGCAACGCGAGGCGGGCGAACTTGCCGATCAGGTAGCTCTTCTCGTTCGTCAGTGACACGCCGGACAACATCGCGAACGCGTCGTTGCCGTGCTCGGCCTGGATGCGCCGGATCTCAGTCACCGTGCGTTCGAGGGCCTGATCCCACGTGATCCGGCGGAACCCGTCGGGTGAGGACTCGTCGCGGATCATCGGATGCTTCAGTCGGTCGGGGTGGCTGCCCTGGAGGTACCGCTTGACGCCCTTCGGGCAGAGCTTGCCTTCGTTGAACGGGAACTCGTACCACGGTTCGAACCCGACGACTTCGTTGTCTTTCACCTTCAGTTGGATGCCGCATTGCTGGCCGCAGAAACAGCAATGCGTCTTCACGGTGCGGTCGACGTCGAGGCCCGCGTTCCATCCGCCGGGTGGCGTGTCGTTGAGGTGTGGCCCGTAGCGGGCGATCAGTTCCTCGTCGGTGATCGGTGGATGTGCCATCAGCCAAATCCCTTCACTCGTGCGGATTGGGCCAGCGCGACTTGCGCTCGGCGACAACGGGGACAGGTGTGCTGATAGTTGCCAGCATCTCCGTCGGTGCTGTCGTTCAGGGAGTAGTCGAAGCCGACCTGAGGAAGGACTTCGATCAGGTCCGCGATCTGTTGTGCGCTGGCGAACTCGTCGCCGCAGCGACGGCACACGGCGCCGACGCCCTCGGCGTTGGCTCGCTTGTAGTACTCGACGCCGAGGTTGCCGGGTCGTTGGAAGATGTGGAACAGCTTGCCGAACGGGATGTACATCAACCCGAGCACCACGGTCAGCGCATGAATCGTGTTGAGCGCCGAGTAGAAGCGCCCTTCGAGCCAGATGCTCGACACGGTGAGGAACAACCCGGTGACCGACACCGCGAACAGCCCGGCGAGCGCCAGGAAGTCGCCGCTGCGCTCGACTGCGAGCGCCCCGGGGTCGCGGAGGCGTCGGCGCAGGAAGATGAACACGCCACCGAGCACGAGGACCGCAGCGATGTCCAGGCCGTGGAAGATGATCCAGCCGATGATGCTGTCGGCGTCGAAGTGCAGCGTGCCGACCCGTGATGCGTAGATCTGGTAACGGTCGGCCTGCTGGCCGACGCTCTCGAAGTGGATGAGGCCCATCGTCAACGGGAAGGTGATCAGCGCGGCGAGGATGCAGCCCCAGAAGATCAACTGGTGCGCCAGCCAGCGTGTCGTCGAGCGGCGACGGATGAATCCCTGCGCGAGGAGATTGGTGGCAACGAGCGATGGCAGCGCAGCTGCGTTCTTGGCCTTTCGTTGCTTGAAGGCGTCCCAACCTCTGCGGTTCAGCATTGCGGTCGGGGGGCGTTTGATCCAGACCGTGTAGCGGTAGATCACACCGAAGACCATGAAGATCACGCCGAACAGGTAGCCGACCAGTGCGGCGTCGAACCAGACCAGTCCGTCGCTGCCGACGAAGGTCAGCGCGAGGAGCACGGCGACGCCGAGCAGTCCCCAGATGGTGCCCCGGCGATCGAGCCCGGCCCGGCTGAGCGACGGGAACCTTTGTTCGTCAGCCATGCATGGCACCGTAGACCCGATCGCCGGGCGAGGTCGCGAAAGTCGGCTCGACCGGTGCACTCGCCGCGCTGCACTCGCCGTTCAACAGCTTGCGCAGAGCGGTAGCCATCTTCGTGGCTCGATGCTTGGCCAGCTCCGCGATGTCGCCGACGAAGTACTCGTCGACGGTGCTGACGAAAAGGTCGAGCCACCGTTCGTAGTGGGCGTCCGCGAACGGTGTTCGGGCATGGACGGGCTCGTGGGCGCGCAACGGATGGCCGGTGTAGCCACGTTCGCCGAGAAGCTGCCACGACCAGAAATCGGTCAGCGTGGCGAGATGGTCGTCCCAGGCGACGTCGGCGGCGGCGAAGATCGGCCCGAGGAGTTCGTCCATCGCGGCGTATCGGTAGAACGAGCGGACGAGGAGTTCGACGTCGCCCCGCGTGGACAGTTCACCCCGGTTGGCGAGGTCGTCGTCGGTGAGCGGGTGGACGATCACGACGCCAGTTGCTGTTCGAGCGCGACGACAGCCGGGAACAACACGTTGTTCTCCTTGTGTACGTGCAGGTGGGTGTCGGCCTCCAACTCGGCCAGACCGGCGAACAGCGCTGCGTAGGACGCGCAGCCGTCGGCGGGCGTCTGGTAGCCGTTGGTGAGTTCACGGAGCTGAGCGAGGAGTTCGCCGACGGTGTCGTGCTCGGAAAGCAGCTCTGAGACCGATTTCTTCAGCGAACCGCGATCAAGCGCGGGTACCCCATTCGCAGCGGCGAGTTCGCGCACCATCGGGAACAACATCTGCTCCTCCTTGTTGAGGTGCGGTTCCAGGTCGGAGCGGAGCGTCCCGTAGCAGGCTGCGATGTCTGCCAGTTCCGGATGGCGTTCGCCGTGGACCGAGCGCACCTTGTCGGCCAGCGCGGTCAGGCGCGGCATTTCGTCCCAGAGGTACCTGTGGTGGGTGCCTTCGAGGTGATCGACCAGCTCCGAAACGTTCATCGTCGCCCAGTCCGGCGCCGTTTCGCCGACGGCGCCTGCGGTCAGTTCGGCGAGGACATCGTCCGTGTCGAGCTGCTGGGTAGCGCATGCCTCGTGCAGCGTGGCAGT
>JBBSKP010000324.1:0-4616 GCA_038256175.1 Mycobacteriales bacterium | reverse complement strand
CGACACCGGCATCGGATGCGGTCGCCCCGTCACCTACCTCGCGCCAGAACGCACGCATCACAGCCGTACAGGGTGGAAGAGGCATCGCAACACTCCTTGATCAAACGGATGTGTTGCATCCACCCCTTGAACCCAAGCGAGTAACACCGTCAGAACATGCACACTCGGCGGTCAGTCCTGACGCTGCTTGGGCCGCCACTGGCCGATACCGAGCAGAATCAGCCGCATCTGCTTTCGTGTCCGCTCGACGATCTCGTCTTCTGCGCGCGCGTCCGACTTGGCCGCGGACAGGAACGCCACCATCGCTTCCTGCATCGCGGAGACGATCAAATCGGCAGCCATCTCGAGGTCTTCGGTTTCCCAGTTCTGCAAACCGGGCGTTCGCGACAGGTCGATGGTCAATTCGCCGACGATGAATCGGAGCTCGGTATCGATGGCGCGCCGGACTTCGACGGATCCGCCATATCGTTCGCGATACAGGAATTGGAACAGCTGACGGTTCGCGCGCACGTGCTTGGACAGGATTTCGACCGACGCCTGACCGTTCGCCCCGCCGGGGGTGCGTCGCGCTTCGCGAAGCATCACCCGTAGCGCCCGCATTCCGTCGTCGACGAGTGTCAGGCCGAGCTGATCGATCGACGCGAAATGGCGGTAGAACGCGGTCGGAACGATGTCGGCCGACCGTGCGATCTCGCGCAGGCTGACGTTCGAGAGTCCACGGTCTGCGCTCAATTGCAAGGTGCCGTCGAGCAGCGCCCGGCGGGTCTGCTCTTTGCGCTCGGCTCTGGTCTGCGACGACCGAGTTTGGTGTCCCGTCATCTTTGCAGCGTACAACCGTGCACTATCACCTGGTGGTGCACCTATGTAACTCAGATCACCGGTATCTGCAGTTGACAGCCCCGTGGGGGTTGATGCCACACTTGTTCAGTGTACGGGCGTGCACTGAAAAGCTATTAGCCCGTCGCAGCCCATTCCAACGAAGCACATCCAGCTAGGAGCCAAGAGATGACTTCGATTCTCCCCAAGCGTTTCGGCGGTCGCCGATTGCTTTCGCTAATCGAGGCGATGGCGACGCCGCACGAACTGGATCGCTACCTCGAACTGGTGAACCCGATGGCTTCTGTGCGCGACCTTCGCGCCGAGGTCACGGACGTGCACCGCTCGACCGACGACACCGTCACACTTACTCTTCGCCCGACTCGGCAGTGGCAAGGCTTCGATGCCGGCCAGTTCGTTCAGGTTGGGGTGGTCATCGACGGCATCCGCCAGACCCGGTGCTACTCGCCGGCGTGCTCACAGCACCGCTCGGACGGCCGCATCGAACTGACCATCAAGGCCCACCCCGAGGGTCTGGTTTCTCAGTTCTTGCATCGCAATGCCGAGGTCGGGCTCGTCGTGAGCCTTTCGCAGGCAGCCGGCGTCTTCCAGATGCCCGTACCGCGGCCTGACAAGGTCTTACTCATCAGCGGCGGCAGCGGTATCACGCCGGTGCTGTCGATGCTGCGGACCCTTGTCGACGAGCGATACCAGGGTGACATCACCTTCCTTCATTACGCATACACCGAGAAGGACGTGCCGTACCGGTCCGAACTCGAACGGATCGCAGCGGATAACGCCAACGTCAATCTGGTTCTCGCCTACACCGATCAGGATGCCGGCGGCGATCTCCACGGATTCTTCAACGCCGAGCACTTGGCGGCTGCAGCTCCGTGGCACAACGACGCGCAGACCTTCCTGTGCGGCCCGCCCGGGCTCATGCGAGGCGTCCGCGACGTGTTGCGTGAAGCCGGTCTCGAGGATCGACTGCACACCGAAGAGTTCGTCACGACGGTCGAACCGGCCGACGGCGACGCGAGCGGCACGGTGTTGTTCTCGGCGAGCGGCGTCACCGCAGATAACTCCGGCGCGAGTCTGCTCGACCAGGCCGAAGCGGCCGGGCTGACACCGGAATACGGCTGCAGGATGGGAATCTGCTTCTCCTGCACCTCGATCAAGACCTCCGGCTGCACGAAGAACCTTCGGACCGGCGAGCTGCACAGCGATCCGGATCAGCCCATCCAGCTCTGCATCTCCGCCGCCGTCGGCGATGTTGACATCCAAATCTAAATAACCCCAATAACTTCGAACAAGGAGACTGCAACATGGCTGTAGTGAACCTACCGACACTGCCTTTCCGTGGCAGCGCCGAGAAGAAGGCGAGCAAGACTCCGGTCGTGCTCAGCTACGAAGACGTCCAAGAACTCGGCCGCGAACTCGACCAGTTGCGCGCCCGCACCGTTGCCGACCTCGGTGACGAAGACCGCGAATACATCTACAAGATCATCAAGGCGCAGCGCGGATTCGAGGTCGCCGGTCGCGGCTTGATGTACCTCGGCTTCCTGCCCCCGTTCTGGCTCGCAGGTGTTGCCTCACTGGGGATCTCGAAGATCCTCGACAACATGGAAATCGGCCACAACGTCATGCACGGCCAGTACGACTGGATGCGTGAGCCCGGCCTGAACTCCCGTGTGTTCGAGTGGGATACGGTCTGCCCCGCAGATCAGTGGAAGCACTCGCACAACTACATGCACCACACCTACACCAACATCCGCGGTCGCGACCGCGACATCGGCTACGGCATCCTGCGCATGGACCAGGAGCAGAAGTGGAATCCGTACTACCTTGGCAACCCGGTGTATGCGTTCCTGCTGATGTCCTTCTTCGAGTGGGGCGTCATGCTCCACGACCTCGAGGCTGAAAACGTCATCCAGGGCAAGCGCAAGTGGAAGGACATCAAGCCGCTTCTGAAGGGGATGGGCCGCAAGTCCGGTCGTCAGGTCCTCAAGGACTACGTCATCTTCCCAGCGCTCACCGGACCGCTGTTCCTGTCCACGCTGGCCGGCAACTTCACCGCCAACATGGTCCGCAATCTGTGGACCTTCTCGATCATCTTCTGCGGTCACTTCCCGACTGGGGTGCAGACCTTCAGCGAAGATGAGACCGCGAACGAGACCCGCGGCGAGTGGTATGTGCGCCAGATGCTCGGTTCGGCCAACATCGAGGGTGGAAAGTTGTTCCACATCATGTCGGGCAACCTGTCCCACCAAATCGAGCACCACTTGTTCCCGGATCTGCCTGCACACCGCTACCCGCAGATCGCGCCGGAAGTCCGCGCCCTGTGCGAAAAGTATGGCTTGCCGTACAACTCCGGCGGGTTCTTCAAGCAGATCGGGAGTGTCTGGGCGAAGATTTTCAAGCTCGCGCTGCCGCCGTCGCTGGTCAAGCCCGACTCGAATCTCGGTGTTATCGTTGCACGTCAGAATCCCGCAGCCTGAGGGGCATTGCCACTATGGTCAGCAAATTCGAAAGTAACAAAGACATCGTTCAGGAAGTGACGGAGTCTGCCGCGACCCGCGTCGGCAACATCGCAACAATCATCACCGGTGCGGTGAAGGATGTGGCGAAGGAGATCGGCGACTTGATCTCCGACGGCATCGAGATGCGTGAAGCCGCCAAGCGTGCACAGGCGGACGGTGACGACATCGGCGACGTCGCCGCAGCCGATGAGGACGAAGACTAGCTAACGCTGGTGCGTGTTTCTCACCCTCAGAGGGGTGAGAAACACGCACAGGCGCGTCAGCGCAGCCTGTCCAGGGTGTCGTCGGGCAGCCCGAACGGCAGATCGCGCTCGAAGCGCAATGCTGTCGCGCGGTCGGTCGTCGCATGGTGGGCAAGCAACGATTTGTAAATCCGATTTGTACCCGCCGAATTGGCGATGATCAGCGATGCAAGTTCGTCGACAGCGTCATCAAGTCGTTCGTCGGTCACACAGTGATCGACGAGGCCGATCTTGTCGGCGGTTCGACCATCGATCTTGCGGCTGGTGAAGCTGAGTTCCTTGGCCTTCGACAGCCCGACGCGTTCGGGTAGCCGCACTGACATTCCCCACACCGGTACCAGGCCCCATTTGCCGTGTGTGTCGCCGAGTTGCGCAGACTGGGCCGCTACGAGCAGATCACATCCAAGCGCCAGTTCAAGCCCACCAGTCAGGCAATGCCCACGAATTTTGGCGATCGTCGGGTGCGGGAACGCCTCCAGCTGATCGACGGTTTCGGCTTCGTGCACGCGGTGCTCAGCATCTCCTGCTGTCGCGATCGCGCCCAGATCGTGGCCAGCGCAGAAGGAACGTCCGGCGCCCGTGAGCACCAGGCACCGGACCGCGGAGTCCGCTGCGAGTGCCGTCAGGTGTGCCGCCAATTCATCGAATACCGCCGGAGTCAGAGCGTTCAGCTTCTCGGGACGGTTGAGCGTCAATGTGGCGACACCGCCGGAGATGTTGCGCTGTACAAGGGGTTCACTCATCGTGCCAAGCCTCCAGCGGGGTAGGGCGACTGTTAAACGTCAGTCTGCAGCCTCAACAGTGACAGTCGCGCCGCCGAGCGCATAGTTCTGGTAGCGTTTTCGGTCCGCCCAGCCACGATAACCATGCGTTCGGCGTTCGGGCTCGCGTTCGTACCAGCTACGACTTCGGTATCGGCTATATCAAAGTCGCCCGGTCACCTTCGTCAGGCCATTTTGCGTGGGCAACGGGCACCCCGCCCCGAACACCTCAGGAGGGCAACTCAGCATTCCCGATG
>JBBSKP010000323.1:0-4631 GCA_038256175.1 Mycobacteriales bacterium | reverse complement strand
GAGCCCTCGAGTGGTCAAACGCGCCATCTCCAAACACCGAGCCAAAGGCCCCACCGACCGCACCAACTACACAACCACCATCACCGTCGAAATCCTCGACGGTTGACAACCAACCACCAACGCTAACTGCGCGGCATTGGGACTAACCCCGACCGTGCCTGCGCTCGTAGTCATCGCGCTCGGTATCGGTCCATGGCTTCGACTTAGCGTCGGCTAGTGCGGGGTCGAGGCCGTGCCGACCCAGGCGATTTCGGCGGTAGACGTAGATCAGCGCGATGCGGAAGAAGATGAGCGGAAACAGCAGCAACGCCATCATCGAGAGGCCGATCCACAGGGGGCCGGGGATCAGGAGAAACAGGCACAGCACTGGGATGACGGGGATGATGAAGCGCAGCAGGTACCGGGCGACAGCACCTGGCCCGATCAGGTCGTTCTGCACCCAGTCGCGCATCGATTCGGGGAGCGTCCGGCCGAGGTAGTAGTAGCCGAACCGCTGGGCGAGGGTGGGACTGCTGCTGTCGGTCATGGGTTCAGCGTGCTCTTCTGCCCTGGTCAGGAGCAAATCGCGGTGACCCCGGCAACCGGAGGAGTAGATTTCTGACCATGCCAGTTCCATCACCCGAGGCGTTTGCACGGTTGCGCAAGCTTGCTGCCATCGAGGACCCAGCCGCCCGCCAGTCGAAGTCGATCGAAGAGGTTTTCACCGGTAAGGAGATCGCGACGATCCCGGTCGGCACCGCAGAGGACGTGACTGCTGCGTTCGCGCGGGCACGTGCCGCGCAGGTCGAATGGGCGAAGCGGCCCGTCAAGGAACGCGCGGCGATATTCACGCGCTTTCGCGACCTCGTCAAGGACAACCGTGACTTCCTGATGGACGTTGCGCAGGCCGAAACCGGCAAGGCGCGCTCGGCGGCTCAAGAAGAGATCGTCGACATCATGCTCAACTCGCAGTACTACGCGCGGACCGCGCCGAAGCTGCTCGCGCCGAAACGAGTGCAGGGCCTGCTCCCCGGGATTACTCGCACACGGGTGCACCAGCATCCCAAGGGCGTCATCGGTGTCATCGCACCGTGGAACTACCCCATGGCCTTGTCGATCTCCGACTCGATTCCGGCGCTGATCGCCGGCAACGCTGTCGTGGTGAAGCCGGACAGCCAGACTCCGTATTGCACGCTGGCCAACGCCGAGCTGCTGTACGAGGCGGGCGTTCCCAAGGACATCTTCCTCGTCGTGCCTGGACCGGGATCCGTGGTGGGGACCGCGATCGTCGAGAACTGCGACTACTTGATGTTCACCGGATCCACGGCAACCGGAAAGCTGCTGGCCGAGCAGGCCGGGCGTCGGTTGATCGGCTTCTCCGCGGAACTCGGCGGCAAGAATCCGATGATCGTCCTCGAGGGTGCCAATATCGACAAGGCCGCCAAAGCTGCTCTGCGCGCGTGCTTCTCGAACGCCGGACAGTTGTGTATCTCGGTCGAGCGGATCTATGTCGAGCAGTCGATCGCCGACGAATTCACAACCAAGTTCGCCGAGGCAACCAAGAACATGGCGCTCGGCACGCCGTACGACTTCAACGCGGACATGGGCAGCCTCATCTCCGAAGATCAGGTGAAAACCGTCTCCGGTCACGTCGACGACGCAAAGGTGAAGGGCGCCAAGGTAGTTGCGGGCGGGCGTCCTCGTCCGGATATCGGGCCGCTGTTCTACGAGCCTACGGTGCTCACCGGCGTGAACGACGAGATGGAATGCGCGCGCAACGAGACTTTCGGCCCGCTGGTGTCGATCTACCCGGTCGCCGATGTCGAGGAAGCGATCACGAAGGCCAACGACACGGAATACGGCTTGAACGCCAGTGTGTGGGCCGCCAGCAAGACCGATGGCGAAGCGATCGCGGCGCGGCTGCGTGCCGGCACGGTGAATGTCGACGAGGGCTACGCGCTTGCGTTCGGTTCGACGGCAGCCCCAATGGGCGGCATGAAGGCATCCGGCGTCGGGCGGCGGCACGGTCCCGATGGGATTCTGAAGTACACCGAGTCGCAGACGATTGCCACGGTGTTCGTCCTCAACCTCGACCCGCCGCCCGGGTTCTCCTCCCCGCGGTGGCAGAAGATCCTGACACCGCTGATGAGCACAGTGCAGAAGTTGCCGGGACGGTAACGGCGCCAACGGTTTCGCTTTGCCCGCTTTGTCCGAATGATGTCGGTTGACGTGACATCTAGGTGAACAACAGTCGTTGCGTCGGACAACGCAAAGACGCGAAACGGAATTGCGGCCGCGCGTTGATATTTCATCGCGACGCTCCGCTACGGGGGCGTCGCGGACCGTTGGTGCAGGTAGGGGAGTTTTCGTTGTCGATTTCGGGCCGAGAACATGAGCTCCGCAAATGTAGAACTTTGCGAGCGCATGCTTGGAAAACGCGCGTTTTAGGTACCGATCGCGTGTGATCTGCACCATAAAAAACAGCGAGTTTACTTTGGCGTGAAGCGGAGTTTACGCAGGTCAGAGCCAGTTATTCGGTTGCAGATGACTCAAATTTCACAGTCACCCAGACACCACCGTTAGCCGATGTACACCTTGCCGATACCTGACCGTTGCCGATCCGTCGTTCTGCGCCCGTTCAATACGGAGCGTCGAAGGGGACGCGAAGTTTTTGTGTCAGCGCCCCTCGAAGCAGCCGTCCAGCGATCGACTCGCAGGTCACACAACGAGAAGGAATACCCAAACATGAAGATCAGGAAACTTGCCGCTGTTTCGGCACTGACCATCGCCGCTTTGGGCGTCGCTGGCGGTACCGCTGTCGCAGACCCGGCCACGACCCCGGCCCCGCCTACTCCGAACTCCGCCCCGGTTGCCCCATCAGTCAGTGATGCAGCCAAGTTCATGAGCTTCGTCGCGGCGCAGGCACTCAACCCGTCTGCACCGCTGGGTGGCCCGGCCCCCACGCTGAGCACGCCGATCGGATCGCTGTCTGTCGGCGACGGTCAGCTCCAGGCGAGCACCGCGTCCGGCCAGGTTGTCGGCAGCGTGCCGATCGCACAGGTCGGACAGCCGCAGGTCAACGCTGTGGCGGCCCGTCCCGTCCCCGTGACCCCGGTCCTCGACTACGGCTGGAAGACCGAAGGTGACCGTGAGCAGTGGGCGTTCAAGCGCGCACAGGACTCGATCTCCACTGCGGCAGCAATTTCCGGCGCAGTCGGCGCTGTCGGCGGTGGCGCAGTGGGCTGCGTAATCGGCGGCATTGGCGCCACCGCAGCCACTGGACCGTTTGCAATCCTCGGCACGCCGATCGCCGGGTGCCTCCTGGGAGCTGCCGCTGGCGCCACCCTCGGTGGACTCGTTACCGCAGCAGTCGTCACCATCCCGGTCGCAGTTGCCGCTGGCATCGGCTACTTCCAGACGGTCAACTCGCCGTTCGTCGCCCCGAAGTCCTCGCCGCAGAAGGTCATTGTCGTCCCAAACTAGTAGCTCCCTCTTCATCGGCGTAACTGAAGGGCCCGCCCACGAAGGGCGGGCCCTTTCGGTTTGTTAATCGGCGAAGCGCCGGGAAAGTCGCAGACACACTGATGACGGAAAACAACGACCAGCAGAACGTTGATGCAACGACCGAAGCAACGGAGACTCCCGACGTGGAGACTTCTGACACCGACACTTCGGCAACCACTGCGAACGGACCCGCCAAGGCCGCCAGTGCGAAACGGTGGGTTCGAAGCGGTGCGGCCCTTGGCGCATTGCTCCTTGTTGGGTCGATCGCAAGCAGCGTGTTCTTCTACCTGCAATATGACGAAAAGCGCGACGCGCTAGCAGCGCAGGAGGCAGCGCGCGACGCGGCGTGCGCGTACGCGCCTGCGCTGGCAAATTTCGACTTCAATAACCTCGACCCGTACTTCGCGGCAGTTCTCGATGGCGCGACTGGGGAGTGGAAGACCCAGTTCGAAGCCAAACGCGACGACCTCCGAACTGTGCTCATGCAGGGTGAGGTCAAGTCACAAATCACTGACGTCCGTTGCGCGATCGAGACCAGCGACAGTGATCACGCCGACGCGATCGTCGTCATCGGACAGTCGGTAACCAACGTCGGGACCGAGGGCAAATCGCAGCCCGGCCAGATAACCATGGTCATCACGGTCGACAAAGTGGACGGTCGCTGGATGGCGAGCAAGATCAACGCACCGCAGCTCATGCCATAGGTTCCGATCGGTCGAAATCGGCCCGCCCCCATTCGGAGGCGGGCCGATTTCCGTTTCAATTCTTCAGTTCGACCCGTACCGACAGCAGATCGGTGCCGAAGGTCCGCACTCCTGTGCTGTTGACTTTCGGGAGCAACGCGAGCCGGGCCTTGGGGTCGTCATCAGGAACCAGGTGCGCGGTCCCGTCGTGCCAGCGCCTGTTGAGCCGCACTCGTACTGCCGGATTGGCCTTGATGTTCTGTATGTACTGCGATTTCTCGCCGTGCTCGGACACGAGCCAGAACTGGCCGTCGATCACACGCCCACCGATCGGTGTCACACGTGGTTCCCCAGATTTTCGGCCAATGGTTTCGAGCAACACCTGCGAGGCCAGTCGCCGGCTCAACGGCATCGCCACATACTTCTGCACCGGTGTAAGCACTCGGTACTTAAGGGATTTCGATT
>JBBSKP010000322.1:0-4633 GCA_038256175.1 Mycobacteriales bacterium | reverse complement strand
TGCGACGATCACGTTGATCTCGCCACCGTCCTGCGTGAACGTGATGATCCGGCGCAGTGCGCGCGAGACCCAGTCCATGTTTTCGGTGCCGCTGTCCATGGAAATCGTTGCGCCCGAAGACAAGGTGAACCATTCGATCGGCACACCGAGCCTGTCGGCCATGTCGATCGCCGCAACGACGCGCGAGCACTCGGCCTCGGCGACGGTGCCCAGCGCCTTGGTCGGGTCGCCGAACAGCGCAACCCGGTTCATGCCCTCGGGGTAGCGCAGCGTCGGTGTGCTGACGAGCCCGACGATGATGCCGGCCTTGTTCCTGCCATACGGGCGGTCGACGGGTACGAGCTTTCCTGCGTCGTCGAAGTCGTACTCCACGAACGTGCCGTCTTCGCCTGTGAGGAGTGGGATCAGCTCGTACGGGTACACCGTGCCGCGAGCACGCGAGCGCTGCACCTTCTGCGTGTATTCGTCGAGCGGACGCAGCGGCTCGGTCGGCGGCTCGGTCGCCTTGACGACCACGCCGGCACCCGAACGGTACGAAAGTCGCAGTGCCACTTCACGTGGTGGAGTCCCGGGCTTCTCCTGCAACCGCGCGAGGAGGGTGACCTCTTCGAGTCCCGCACCGACGGTGAGGGGCGCGATGTACTGGCCGATCGATGCGATCTGCTCCAGCGGCTCCTCGATGACGGGCCAGATGTAGAGCGAGACACGGTTGTTGTCGAGCCGGTTCTTGCCGCGCTTGGCCTGCTCACGCCGGATGCCGTCCATGCACGCCGCGAGTGACCGCTCGATTGCGGGAGTGCCGACGAGGTTGCCCGCGGCGTCGCGTTGGATCGTTTCCTCACGGATCTCGGCGAAGGCAATCAAGCGCTGATCGGACGGATTGTCCTTGGCTGCAAGGTGATACAGATGGGTATCGACCGGCGAGGGTAGCCGGGTGCCGTCGAAATGCTTCAGCCGCCAGAAGTCGAAGCGCTGTCCGGTCAACGGGTGCATGTCCCGGATGATGCGGTCCTCGGTCAAGCCGTTTTCGGCGCGCCGCAGGGTGATCTGCTGAATTGCAGCGGTGGAGTTGAAAACCGTGAACGTGACGCGGCGCCACGTGCTCGCGTTGTCGTGGCCCTCGAGTACCTCTCGCAGCCGATCGGAGAGTTCGTCGCCGTCGCTCGGCGCGTCCGGCCAGGTGAGATAGATATCGACGGACGACTTCTCCGGCGAGGAGTCCTCGAGCTCGTCGATCATCTTCAATGTCGCGGGGAGATCCGTGATCGACGTGATGGTCGAGACGAGATGCACGCGCTCACCCGCGAGATCGAACGTGCCGGTGACGACTGGATGGTTATCGCGATTGAACGCCTGGACGTCATCGAGCGTGTGGATCCGGTAGTACTGCCGCGTGATCACCTCGAGCAGGGGACCGGGATTCGAAATACGTTGGGCAAGTAGACCAATCAACGGCTCCGACGTCGCCGCCAGAGCGTCGACCCGCTTTGCGAAGTCGGGGGCGTCGGGACGCTCCTCGAGGTACTGCAAGTTCCCGCGGACGTTGTCGTATGCGCGATCACGGATCTGCCGAATATTCGGCTCGTCGAAGAATCGGAACCGCAAGTTCCGGGTGACATCGCCGATCAACGGGTACCGCACCTGGGTCGCTTCGACCAACCGATCGAGCACCTCTGCGAAGCCTGCGCTTGCCTCGGGTGCGTCGACGTTATCGGTTAGCCAGCGTTCGAGCAGGCCGACGATGACCGGGACCTGATTCTCCATCCGCTGCAGCGCGAGGAACAGGCGGTAGATCGCCTCTTCGAGCAGGGGGCCGCGTTCGAGGTCGACAACGTCGTAGTGACTCAGGGCACGAGAAAGCTTGCTGCGGAACGACTCCGGCAAGCCCTGCACATCGGCATCCAACGAGAGCAGGAAGGAGTGGAAGTGCTCACGCGGGCTGTGTGCTTGCTCGTGGGCTTCCTCTTCTTCTTCGCCGGTGGAGGGGCGGTTGCGGGAGAGTTCGCAGATGTCGGCGAAGGTCGTCAGCAACGCAAGCTCGGCGCCGACCATGACGCGTTCGCCGTGGGGGAGTCCGGCGCGCACGGTGTCGTATTCGCGTAGCAGTTCACGGGCGCGGAGTGGACCGACATCGAAGCCGGTGATCAACGCGCGCAACGCATCCAGGCGTGCGGTTGCTTCGGACAGGGCGTCGGCATGTTGAGTGGACTCGGGCTTGGCAAACTCGACCCGCGGAGACGGCGCAGACGCGGCCGCTTCGCCGACCTGCTCGACGCGAATCAGCGGTGCGCCCGCGTCGATCTGAGAGTTGACGACCGCGAGGACCTCGCGGACCCGTCCGCCGAACGGAGCGCGGACCGCCGTCTCCATCTTCATGGCTTCCAGGACCACAAGCGTCGCACCGGCTTCGACCTCATCGCCGACGGCAACGGGCACCGCGACAACGACGGCGGGCGCGGGGGCGCGAACGACGCCAGCCTCGTCCTGGCTGATCTGGTGGCTGATGCCGTCGACCTCGACGAGGTAATGCGTCGGGCCTGCGACGGAGACGACGTGGAAGCGCCTGTCGCCGATGACAATTCGGCTCTCGAACTCGCCGAGACGATCGACGCTGACCTCGAACTCGCCGCCTTCGGTCTCCACGCGGTAGCGGCGCGGACCGATCTGACCGACGGTCAGCTTGTATGCCTGACCCTGGTAGGTCAGCTCGACGCCGCGCCCGATCGAGTGGCTCGCACGCGGGCGACCACCACGGGCGGATCGCAGGAATGCGGCGCGCTCGTGTGCCTCTTCGGCGTCGTACGCGTCGATCGACGCCGCGATCAGGGCGATGTCGGCGACCTCAGTCGGGCCGTCCGTCGTCCCGGCACCGGTCCGGTCGAGCCACCCGGTGTCGGCAGAACCCGATATGACCTCTGGGCGGTCGAGCAGATCGAGCAGGAAGGACTTGGTGGTGGTGCCGCCGTCGAGTACGACGGTGGTCTCACGCAACGCGGTGCGGAGCCGGGCCATTGCCTCGGAGCGGTCCTTGCCCCAGGCGATGACCTTGGCGACCATCGAGTCATAGTCCGGCGGGATGACATCACCCTGGGCGATGCCGGTGTCGACGCGGATACCCGATCCGAGCGGGAACTTCAGCAGCCGGACTGTTCCGGGTGCCGGCGCGAAACCGTTGTCGGCGTCCTCGGCGTTGAGCCGTGCCTCGACGGCATGACCGAACTCGGGCGGGCAGTCGCCTTCGAGGGGCTCACCCGCCGCGACGCGAATCTGTAGCTTCACCAGGTCGAGCCCGGTGGTGACTTCGGTGATCGGGTGCTCGACCTGCAGCCGGGTGTTCACTTCGAGGAACGTGAACAGCTGCTGTTCGGGCTGGTAGAGGTACTCGACCGTGCCGGCGCCGCGGTAGCCGGCGGCGTGCACGAGCTCGCTCGACGCGAAGCGGAGGTGGTCGGCCTGCTCCTTGGTGAGGACGCAGGAGCTCGATTCCTCGATGACCTTCTGGTTCTTACGCTGAATGGAGCAGTCGCGGACGCCGGGCGCCCAGACGTTGCCGTAGTTGTCGGCAATGATCTGCACCTCGACGTGGCGCGCTTCAGTAACAAGGCGCTCGATGAAGACAACAGGGTCGCCGAACGAACGCTCGGCCTCGCCCTGGGTGCGCTCGAGTGCAAGTTCGAGTTCGTCCTCGGCGAAGACCTTGCGGATACCGCGGCCGCCGCCACCACTGCGGGCTTTGATGATGAGGGGGTAGCCGATTGCCTGCGCGTGCCGGCGGGCGTCGGCGCGGGTCTCGACGGGTCCACCGCTCCAGGGTGCGACCGGGACGCCGACCTTCTCGGCGAGAATCTTGCCCTCGACCTTGTCGCCGAGCAGGCGCATCGCCGATGACGGCGGGCCGATGAACGTGACGCCGATGCGTTCGCAAAGGTCGGCGAACGCGGGATCCTCGGCGACGAAGCCCCAGCCGACCCATACTGCGTCGGCCTTGGCCTCTTTGAGCGCACGCTCGAGTTCGTCGTGATTGAGATAGGGGGTGCCAGTCGAGGTGGCGCGCAGTACGACGCCCTCGTCGGCCTGGCGGACGAACATCGCCCGGCGCTCGGCCTCGGTGTGCAGCGCGATAGTACGGATGCCGTAGTTGTGCTCGGCGTTCAGTTCACGTACCGCCCTGATCAGGCGTACGGCGGCCTCACCTCTGTTGACTACAGCAATCCTTTTAAACATGTCTCTCAATCATCCCGTGGTCGAGTGTTCGTTGACGACGCGTCTAGACCGCTGCCCTGTGAGGCAGTGGCCCATCAATCAGCATGCCTCAGCAAGCCGCGGTCGGTGTGCGGTTCTGAACATCGCTCGCACGCCAGCGGGGGTCGATCTCGCCCGGGTTGCGCTTCCGCATTGAGTCGCTCCCACACCGCTGACTGAACCTATGTCCAACTTGGACGCTTCTGGCTCGGTTTCCCGGAGCCATTCGCTTCGATGTCCGACGTAAGGGTGCTGCATTTTCGGCGAGATGTCCAAGCGGCACTTCGGTGTCCACGCCCGGAGCTGATCTTGTGCGAATGAATAGCGAAGGCGGTGTGGGGAATTCGCCTGTCGAACGAATCTTAGTGAGATTTGTCGCTATGGCTGTACT
>JBBSKP010000321.1:0-4643 GCA_038256175.1 Mycobacteriales bacterium | reverse complement strand
GGCATGTCGCGCGCGATGAAGCCGCGATCCGTCGCGATCGAGTTTCCGGCCAGCGGCACGGTTCCGGCGACTGGTACATGCTGGCGGATGTAGTCGAGGATCAGCTTCTCGGCCTCGGCGACGGTCACAGTCGACCGCCGGACCTCTTCTGTGAGGCCCGAATGCTTGTGCATTTCGGTGACCACGTCCGGCATGTCGTCCAGCGCAGCATCGTCGGCGTGAATGACGATGTCCACCCCGTCGCCAAGCACGTTCAGCTCGCTGTCGGTGACCAAGGCGGCCACTTCGATCAGCTTGTCGGTTCCGAGCCGAAGGCCGGTCATTTCACAATCGATCCATACGAGTTTGTCTTGCACCAGATCAACAGTAGTCAGCGCGAAGAAGTGCGGCTCCGTGGCTCCCCGCTGACCCGTACCAGAGGCGCTAAGGTCTGCGGTGGAGCTTTCCCTGTCGACCCGGTCCGAGGAGGACATGCATGACGAGTCCGGACGAGAAGCTGGCCGCTGCGCGCAAGGCCGCAGCCGATGCCGCAGCAGCGCTCGAGGCCGCCGAGAAGGAGGCCGCTGCTGCGCAGGCTCCTGCCGCCGCGCAAACCGGTCGCTCCGAGAAGGCTCAGGCTATTGCGGCCGGTTATGCGTCCGAAGGCGCGGCACTCGAGCTCGGCAGCATCATCGTCGACGGCCAGGTCGATCCCCAAGCGCGCGTACGGATCCCGCTCGCGACGATCAACCGGCACGGTTTGGTCGCGGGCGCCACTGGCACGGGTAAGACGAAAACGTTGCAGGGCATAGCGGAACAGCTGTCACGCGCAGGAGTGCCGGTCGTGCTCGCAGACGTCAAGGGTGACTTGTCCGGCCTTTCACGTCCAGGTGAAGTGAACGAGAAGATTCAGCAGCGGGCAACCGAAACCGGTGCAACCGATTGGGCGTCAGCAGGTTTCCCGACGGAGTTCGTCTCGCTCGGTACAGGCGGTATCGGCGTGCCGATCAGGGCGACCATCACATCGTTCGGTCCCATTCTCCTCAGTAAAGTGCTGGGGCTCAACGAGACTCAGGAGTCCACGCTCGGTCTGATATTCCATTGGGCGGACACCCAAGGCCTGGGGCTGTTGGATCTGAAGGACCTCCGCTCGGTGATCCAGCACCTCACAAGCGATGAGGGCAAGGCGGATATCAAGGGGATCGGTGGCGTCTCGCCAGCGACCGCTGGGGTGATTCTGCGGGCGCTGGTGAACCTCGAGGCGGACGGGGGAGACACCTTCTTCGGCGAGCCGGAACTCGAAACCGAAGACCTCATTCGGACTGTCGGTGGCAACGGTGTCATCACACTGTTCGAATTGGGTGCGCAGGCGGCTCGTCCTGCGATGTTCTCGACATTCCTGATGTGGGTGCTGGCCGACCTGTTCCAGACGTTGCCCGAGGTCGGTGATGTGGACACGCCGAATCTGGTCTTCATCTTCGACGAGGCGCACCTGCTGTTCAACGACGCATCCAAGGCATTCCTCGACCAGGTCGAGCAGACGGTCAAACTGATCCGCTCCAAGGGCGTTGGTGTGTTCTTCTGCACGCAGCTGCCGACAGACATTCCCAACGAAGTGCTGTCCCAACTCGGCGCGCGCATTCAGCATGCGTTGCGCGCCTTCACCCCTGATGATCAGAAGGCTCTCAACAAGACGGTGCGCACCTACCCGAAGACCGATGTCTACGACCTCGAAAAGGCGTTGACGTCACTGGGAATCGGTGAGGCCGTGGTGACCGTGCTGTCCGAAAAGGGTGCGCCCACACCGGTTGCGTGGACGAGGCTGCGGCCGCCGCGGTCGTTGATGGACACGATCGGGCCCGACGCCATCAAAGCGGCTGCGGCCGCGAGTCCGTTGCAATCGAAGTACGGCCCGACCATCGATCGGGAGTCGGCGTACGAGAAGCTCAGCGCCGCAGTCGCGGCCACCCCGCCCCCGGCCGATCAGAGTGCGCCGCCGCTCCCGCCGCCCGTCGAGGAGGGTCCCAGCGCGGCCGAGCGGATCATGAAAAACCCTGCGGTGAAGAGCTTCCTGCGTTCCGCGGCCTCGGCGGCCGGTCGCGAGATCAGCCGTAGCATCTTCGGTACCCGGCGGAGGCGTTAGCGTCGGATCACTTCGGTTGTCCTGCCGTCACGCACGGCGACGACCGGACCCTCCGCGATTCGAGCGGCCCGTGGGGCGGCGACCACCTCGCCGGGATGTAGGTCGGCAGGTAGTTGGACCAGCTCGGTTGTCCCGTCGGAATCGTTCGGCACGATCGTCGCTGACATGAACGGTCCAGGGGAATGACGGTTGGCGAGCACCGCGTATTTCGCGTTGGTGAGCGAACCGTCGATGGCTACGACGGTGCGGCCGTCGGCGTGGCGGTCGACCGAGCGAACGCGGTGAACCGACACCATCGCGCGTGCGACCGTCGTCCGTCCTGGTTGCAAGGTGATGCGGGGTCGCGGAAATCGGAACATCGCGCAGGCGTCGTCCAGCGCATTCTCGATTGCGGTTGCTGCGTCGACCGTTGTGTCGGACTCGGCGCACAGTGCGAGCTCTGTGAGCAGAATCCCGTGGTCCGTTCGAGCCTGCGCCATCTGACCGACCAGTCGCGCAACGGTTTTGGTGTATCCGGTATCGCCGCTCTCGGGTCGGATGCTGCCGAGCAGGCCGACAGGTGTCAGGCGCGGGTGTCGTAGGACTTCCGATACAGTTTGCTCCGCGGCCGCGTCGTTCGTGGTAGGTGGTTGGAGCAGGACGCTTTGTGGCCGACGCGCATGTGCTGCGAGGTGCGCGATGTCGTCGTTCGAGCCGACGACGATCCGTCCGACTCCGAGCGCGAGCGCGCTGAGCCTGGCAGCGGAAGCATTGCTGCGCATGATGATTCGCCGGGGATCGACGTCGGCCGACGCTGCGGCTGTCAGTTCGACCGCCGAGCCGGTGATGATGGAAACCCGTTGTTCGCTCACCCATCGCGTGACCGATGGTGCAACCAACTCGTCTCCGGCGCAGACGATTTCGGCCTCGGGAAAGGATCTGCGGTAGGACGCGCAGCGGTGCCGGACGTCCATCTCGTCGAGTACCCGGACCGGTGTGCCGTATTGATCGGCGATGTCCTGCAATGCGACGCCGCCTACTGCCACGCGGCCGGTTGCGTCGTAGTGCGTCTCGGATGGCCACATGGCGGGGTCTAGTCGTGCCGACATGACAGAGCGCAGGGAGGGGAAGATGTCGAGCAGCGTCACCGGGACTCCTTGATGACAGTTGGTTATGACTGTTGGTGCCCGCGCGTGTTCGTGCGGGTGCACAATCAGGATTACGCCGCGCGGTGATCGTCGCAGGCGTTCTTGACGTCCTATTGACACCCGGTGGGCCAGATTTGACGACGTATTGACGGGTTAGCCGGCTGTTATGGTTTCTTGACCGAAAGCCAGTGATTTGTGGGGCAGAAGTTAGTAATGTGCTGCAAGTTACGTGTGTTGTTCCTGAACGGAGACCCCGATGTTTCGACGTGTTGGAATTGGCCTTCTAGCGGCAGCTGCGGGAGCGTTGGTGCTGGCAGCGCCGGCCGCCGCGCAGACCGCCCCAACCGGCGCGGAAGGTGCGACAGAGGCCATCGCCGACGTCGACACCGCGACGTTCGTCGATGTATTCGGCGTGCCCGTACCTGCTGCCGATTTGTTCCGGCCGCTCAATGTCATCGCCCAGGCAGTCGCGGCGGCACCGTGCACCGGCAGTTCTACCGGATCGGGTTGCCTGGGCGGCATGAGCTTCCTAAACATAAAACCGGGCTAAAGCGTCAGCCGCCGAGCTTCTTGTAGAAGCTGCCGACGATTGGCGCCACGATTGCTCGTGGACTGTACTGGCCTGCCACAGACATGCCCTTGCTGAGGATTCCGGGCACGATGCGCATTTTGTTGCGCGCCAACGCGTTCAGCGACACCTTCGCCGTGTATTCGCTCGAGATCCAGAGAAAGTCCGGAACCATCTTGTCCACGATGGACGCCTCGGCGGGATCGGGAAGTTCGGTGCGGACCGGGCCAGGAGCGAGCAACGTGACGTGTACACCAGTCGACTTCAGTTCGCTGCGTAGCGATTCGGAAAAGGTGTTTACGAACGCCTTGCTCGCTGCATAAGTGGCGTTGTTCGGGATCGGCATGTTGCCTGCAGCTGAGCCGCTCGTCAGAATGCCGCCCGCCTTTCGGGCGAGCATGCCGGGGAGTACGGCGAGCGTAAGGTCGTGCACCGCAACGGCATTGAGTTCGACCTGAGCGCGTTCGTACGCCGGGTCGAGATCTGAAACCGCACCGAATGTGGCGATACCTGCGTTGTTGCAGAGAATCGCGATGTCTCGCTCGGCGAGTTCGGCTGCCAACGTCGCGCGCTGCGTGCGGTCGGCGAGATCGACTTGCCGGATCTCGACCTCGACGCCGCGCTTGGCCCGCAGCGTAACGGCGAGGGATTCGAGCAGATCACCGCGCCGGGCGACCAGGATCAACGAGTACCCACGTGCCGCCAATTCGGTGGCAAGGGCCTCGCCGATTCCGGACGATGCACCGGTCACGACGGCACGATTGTGGGGAGTGGGGGTAGGCAGACTCACGGTAGGAGGCTATCGCCCGTGAGTCTTTATGGAGCG
>JBBSKP010000320.1:0-4678 GCA_038256175.1 Mycobacteriales bacterium | reverse complement strand
TTCGCCAGCCGTGCTCGCACCTCGTCGAGCGTTGTCCAATCGGTCACTCGGTTATTGCCTCGACGGTGACAAGACTGCGCAGCCGGAGTTGCTCACGGTACTCGTCGATCGTAAGACATTGCAGCCGAGAGTTTTTGCCGTCCTTGTTGTCCACGAACCCGACCGACGACACGTACGGCTCGATGACGTGAATCTTCTGCAGCGGCGTCACGATGAGTAGCTGGAGGCCGAGTGTCCGGAACAGCTCGAGCCCGAACCGAGTCGATTCATCGGAGCCACGACCGAACGCCTCGTCGATCACGGCGAACCGGAACGTCTTCGACCGTGCCGCACCCCATTCGAGCTTGAACTGGTACGCCAATGATGCCGCAAGGATGGTGTACGCCAGCTTTTCCTTTTGGCCGCCGGACTTTCCACCGGAATCTGTGTAGTTTTCGTGCTCGGTGTCGTCCTCGCGCCATCGCTCGGACGCTGAAAACATGAACCAATTGCGAACGTCGGTGACGCGTCGGGCCCACGCTTTATCGGCTTCGGTCTGACCGTCACGCCCCTTGAACCGTTCGATCAGCCGCTTCACCTGGAGGAACTTCTCCTCCGAATACCGATCTGCTGACTCGTCAACCAGCGAGTGATCGGTGCAGCTCCGGAGATCGGCAATGAAGTCACGCACATCGGTATTCGGCGTCCGCTCGGCATCCAGGCGGATGTAGCGGCCAGGGTTGTAGCTGATGCCGACCAGCGACTCGTTGATCCTGTCGACACGCTCGCGGATCAGGTCCCGCTGCTTGTTCAGCTGTGAATGGAACATCGCTACATCGCGAATCGTGTTGGTATTCAGGTAGTCCTTGAACTCTGCTTCGAACCGCGGCAGGTCGTCGTTCACCAGCCGACCGTGCAGCGCCCGATACTCGCCCGCAGACGCGACGTTGTCGTCCATCTCGGCGGTCTCCGCGGGATACTTCTTGCGGAAGTTGCCCATCAAGGTGACGATCCGGTTTGCCGTCGTCGAACGTTTAGCAGCCAGCTTCTCGATGGCTTCGGTCAGTTCGTTGTTGGCGACCAGCTCCTCGGCGTCGCACTTACTTGCGACGGTCGGGATCCGCGTGCCCAACCGATTGTCGACGGCGGCGAAATGCTGGCGCGCGCTGACACATTCGGGCTCGCCGAGCACCTCCTCGGCCGCTACGCTCGCCTCGATTGCCTGGGTCTGGTCGTTCTCGAGTGACCCGACCTTCTTCTGATCGTCGTTCTGCCGACTCTCGAATTCCTTGATGGCGCTCTCGGTGTCGGCTAGGTCGCGGGCGATCCGGCCGAGTTCGCTCGACGACGCTTCGAGTTCGCGTTTCTCGTGCTCGAGGTCGGCGATGGCGTTGACGATTGCGTCGACGTCGATATCGACGAACCGCTCCACCTCCGCCACCTTGTCCAGGGCCCGCCGCTGCTTGGACGCCTTGTCGACTTCGCCATCAAGCTTGGTCGCCGACACCGTGATCGAGTTGAGCCGATCTTGCAACTGCTGCGCCTTCGTCAGCAGGACGCCGATCTTCTCCTCGTTGCTCCAACCCAGCACGTAGGAAGCGCGGTCGTCGATCCGGGTCGTATCGTTCTTTTCGTGCCGCCCGGCGGTGGTGCGGATCTGGCCGGCGCGCGTGATCGCGTTGCCGCCGCGTCGAAATTCTTCCATCGTGTCGACGCACGCGTGGTTCGCGCGATGCGCGAGTTCGCGTTCGAGCCAATCGAACCAGCGGCCCGGCTTGATCTGCACCTTGTGCACCAAGGAATTTGGCGTCGAATCTTTGCTTCGCGGCGCGACAGCGACGGTTGCTGGAACCCGGTAGTACACAACGCGCCCGCCGAGGTGATTCGTGTCGATCCAGTCCGAGACGCGCTTGTACTGCTCATGCGAAACCAGCAACGACAGGCCGAAGCCGTGCAGTAGCCGTTCGGCGGCACCTTCCCATGCTCGCTCCTCGGGCCGGATCTGAATTAGCTCGCCGGCGAACGGGATATCCGCGTCTTCGATTCCCAACGCGTCGCACAGCCGTCGGCGGATCACGAGATTGCGGTCTGGAATGTTGCTACGCCGTGTGCGAAGCGATATCAACTCTCGATTGATCTCGTCGGACTCGTTGCGCAGGTTTCGTTCGTCCACCCGCAGTTCGGTGATCTGATTCTGCAGGTCGGCAATCACTTGGTCGAGACGCGTTGCCTCCGTAGTGATCTCGATTCGTCGTGCGGCAAATTGCACGTCTGTCGAGGCGGGTTCGAGCCCGGCCTCGTCGAGGAGCTTCAGATACTTGGCCTGCTTGTAGACCCGGTCGCTGCGGATCTCCGCGGAGGTGAGCAGGTCCTGCTCGATCTGCTGAATTCGGTTGCCACCGTGGGTTGCCCGCTCGATCTCGAGGCCGCTCTTCTTTTCTCGCAACCGTGCAAGTCCTGCGGACGTACCATTCAGTCGGGCGCCAGCGGCTTCGAGCGCGGCTTCGAGATCGGCAAGTCGAGTCTCCAGCAGCCGAGCGCGCAATGCGGCGAAGTAGTACCGCAACGCGCGGCGTTGCGCGTCCAGTGCGTCGATGCGACCCGACAGTCCGTCGTGCGCATCGCATTCCGCAAGCATGGGTTCGATGTCGGCAAGCTGGTCACGCGCGCGGCGCACTGCATCGTGCGCGCGGGTGAGGTCGTCGAAATGGCCGACGAGCCGGGTGATCCATGATTCGGAATCGAACGGCTCCAGCATGTGATTGCGGACGAAGTCGTTGAGGTTACCGACCGATTTCATCGACACCGTTTGGTGAAACAGGTCCATAGCCTGCTCGGACGCGATGCCGAGGCGGCGCCGAAAGTCTGTGCCGTAGTCGGGGAACGCGTCGTACAGCTTCGCGCCCGCAGTACGCAGCGACTTGCGGAGGTTCTTGATATCGGAACCGAAGCTCGCGAAATGCGACGCAATCGACATCGCAAAATCCGATGTGACGTAGATCCGCTGCGGCTGTCCAGGATCGCCATCCTTTGTCCAGAACACCTGCGCTAGCGTGACTTCCGAGTCGTAACCACGGTTTCGGAACACACCTAGGATTACCGAATACGTACCTGCGCCTCGAACCGCGACCGGTTTGGACGCTCCCGTGGTTTCGCTGCGCTCAGACTTGTAATAGCCGAGGACGTAGGAGCGCAGACTGCGCTCGCGCGTATCGGCGCCAGCTGCTTTGTTGTAGGAAATCTTCTGAGCTGGTAGCAACAGCGTCGTGACGGCGTCGACGAGAGTTGATTTGCCGGAACCGATGTCGCCGGTGAGCAGGCCATTATGGCCGGCGAGATCGAGCGACCATACCTTCCGGTCGAACGTGCCCCAGTTGAAAATCTCGAGGCGTTCGAGCCGGTAGCCGGAGCGGGTATCGGCTTCGAGTTCGAGTTCGGTTGGGCTGAACAGTCCACCCATCACTCGGCCGCCACCTCCTCGAGCTGGGCGGCGTACTCCGCGAGATGCCCATCGAGATCAGCCAACCACTGGGCATCGACAAATGCCTTGAGTACCCGTCGAACCTCGTAAAGTCCTTGTTGCCCCGACACTTTGCGCAAGAACCCGAGGTCGACTACGCGCCCGATGGTGGCGTCGACCTGATCGATCAGGCGTACTTCGTTGCTTGAGGTCGGCAAGAAGACACGGATCAAATCGGCAATCTGTTCTCGGCTCAACATGAGTCGGGTTTCTGCGGCGTTCGCGTCGAACTCGGCGAGTTTCTTGCGGAGTAGCGCTAGCAACAGGCTGGTCTGGAAGGGAAGCGACCGTCGCGGAATGAGGCGCGGTATCGGGTTCTCATCGTCCTCGCTCTCGGGGCGGGATCGCAGGAATGCATAGCCTTCGGCCTCGTCGACCACGACGATCATCCCGATCGTTGCGACATAGTCGCGCACCTGGGGGAGTAGTCCCTGCAAGTGTTGCCACGCCTTGTCGTGAGTATCGCGGTAGACGACGCCCTTCATCAGCTGCGTCACCGCGAGTGGTAGATCGAGTTGATCCCGAGCGATCATGATGTCGTCATCCTTGCGAAGGTGACCCGGGGCAGCGTGGCGACGCGCACAACGCCGTCATCGTCGGTCCAGGTCAGCTCATCTTTGGTTGCTTCGTCGAAAACTGTGTGGAAACCGTCGTCATCAAGGGAAAGATAGCTGACGATCTCGGCGAGGCCTTGCTCCAACGGCGCCAATTCGACTACTTCCGCGAGACCGACCTGTTGGCGCTCCTGCAAAGCGAGGCGGACGCTGCGGCTGAGCCTGGCTGGGTCGACGTAGATCTGGTCGAACAGGGTCGTCGCCTCGAAACCTGTCTCGCCGGACTCGACGTTCTCGCTGTCCAGAACGGTTGGCTTCGTTGGTCGGTACAGCGGGCGTTCCATCGGTAGCACGAGGGTCGGCGCGACGCCGTCAAGCTCGATCGAAAAGGTCGCGACGGGATTGTCCCGCAAGCGAAGTGCCGTGGATTCGATCCCGTGCAGCAGGTCCATCACTCGGCGGTTCTCCAGCCACACTTGATCGTCCAGAAATCGGCGCAGCTGTTCGGATAGCTGTCGGACGGTCGATTGCGTCCGCTCGCCAGCGTCGAGCCAATCGTGATGGACGCGGCGCATGCGCGGGTCGACTTCGGTGATGGCATCGAGTTGCTGGACGCGGTCGAGTA
>JBBSKP010000319.1:0-4704 GCA_038256175.1 Mycobacteriales bacterium | reverse complement strand
TGTACGGACGCGACCAGCACCACATCACCGAGGCGGAATACAAGGCGGTGGCCCGCGCGCTGCGTGCCGCAGTGGAGCCCGATGCGCGGGTGCACGGCGTCCCGTCCACCAAGGGCTCCCTGTGATGCGGACGGCCTAGTGCCGGACAGTCGGCGGCTCCGTTCGGTTACTGGGCTGCCGGCGATCCTTTTCGTGGGCGCTGCGGCGTTCGGTGGTTGGAGCTTGCTACTTCCGGTTGTGCCCCTTGCTCTTTCGCTCGCAGGGGAGTCCGACGCGATAGCGGGGGCCAGCACCGCGGTATTCATGGCTGCCACTGTCGCGACACAGTTCGCGACGCCGAAGGCGCTGCGACTCTGGGGGTATCGGCCAGTGCTCGCCGCGGGATGCACGTTGCTCGGCGCGCCGGCTTTCGCATTCTTGCTTTCGGTCGACGCCGTTCCGGTGTTGGCCGCGTCGGTGGTACGTGGCACGGGATTCGGACTGATCACGGTCGCGGGAACCGCGTTGATCGCAGAAATAGCGCCGGCGGAACTGCTCGGACGTGCGAGTGCGGCCCTCGGCATCGCCATCGGCGCCACACAGATCGTCTGTCTCCCAGCTGGATTGGCACTTGTCCACTGGTTCTCGACCGGTCCGGTGTTTGTGCTCGGCGCAGTCGTTCCTCTGATCGCGTTGATCGGTGTCGTCAGGTTGTCTGCGGTGCCCCCGGAGGCGCGCGCATCGGACGCGCCAAAAAGGCGTTTCCCCCTTGCCCTCTTGCTTGCGCCATGCCTCGCCATGATCGCAGTGGCGGGCGCGTTCGGCGGTTTCTCCAGTTTGATACCCATCGCCACCGATGAACTCGCCAACGCCGCCACCATCGCTCTCGCGGTCCACAGCGCGGCGACGGTGGCCGGTCGTTATGCGGGCGGCGCGCTGTCGGATCGTGTCGGGCCTGGTGCGATGTTGAAACCGTCGCTGGCGATCGCCGCACTCGGTCTGGTGTTGGTCGCAATCTCGCTGCGAGACCACATTTCGGTCCCGCTGCTGGCGATCGGCGGGGCAGTGTTCGGCCTCGGTTTCGGGATCTGCCAGAACGATTCGCTCGTGCTGATCTTTGCCGCAGCGGGACCTCATCGACGGGGCGCCGCGAGCGCCGCGTGGAATGCGGCCTACGACGGCGGCACCGGCATCGGTGCGATCTCGCTCGGTGTCTTGGCGACGGTGTCGGGCTATCCAACGGCGTTCCTGGTCACGGCCGTGGCAGTGCTGCTCGTTGCGCCAATTAGGCTGAGGGCATGACTTCCCGCACTGTGGCCCTGCTCGACTATGGATCGGGGAACCTTCATTCCGCGCAACGGGCGCTGGTCCGGGCGGGCGCAGAGGTCGAAGTGACCGCAGATCACAAGGTTGCTTTGGCTGCCGACGGACTTGTCGTGCCGGGCGTCGGCGCCTTCGCTGCCTGTATGGCCGGGCTGCTCGCCGTCAAGGGTGAGCGAATCATCGGCCAGCGGCTCGCGGGTGGACGGCCTGTCCTCGGAATCTGTGTTGGCATGCAGATCCTCTTCGAGCGTGGTGTGGAGTTCGGCGTCGAGTCGCAAGGGTGCGGGGAGTGGCCGGGAACAGTCGGCCGGCTGCCTGCCGAGGTGCTGCCGCATATGGGATGGAACACAGTCTCAGCACCACCGGATACTGTGCTGTTCGACGGATTGGATGCCGATACCCGGTTCTACTTCGTGCATTCCTATGCCGCGCAATCCTGGGACTTGCCGCCGTCCGACTTGCTTGCACCGCCGAAGTTGACCTGGGCTGAGCACGGCGGGACGTTCCTGGCCGCTGTCGAGAACGGTCCACTGTCGGCAACGCAGTTCCACCCGGAGAAATCCGGCGACGCGGGCGCTGTCCTGCTGCGGAACTGGGTAGAGAGCCTGTGACTACACCCGAAACACAGCCGCGTCAGCAACTGTCGTATGCCCGGCTGGTGTTCTTTTCGATGGGCGCTGCCGTCCTTGTTCTGGTCGCGACATCCCTGGTGATTGCGTTCACGTCGCCGGGACCGGTTTCAGGTCTGCTGATCGCAATCGGTGGTGTCATCGGCGCCGTGGCGGCCCTCGGGTTCGTCTCCACGCGGATGACCAACAGGGCATTCGCCGATCCCGCTGGAAAATGCACGCCGTCGAAGCAGTAGGGTTTACCCACGTGAGCCTGGTCCTTTTGCCTGCTGTAGATGTCGCCAATGGTGAGGCCGTGCGCCTCGTACAAGGAGCCGCGGGCAGCGAGACGAGCTACGGCTCGCCGCGCGACGCCGCCCTTGCTTGGCAGAACGACGGTGCCGAGTGGGTGCATCTCGTCGATCTCGACGCCGCATTCGGTCGCGGATCGAATCGTGAACTCCTTGCCGACGTTGTCGGCGAACTCGACGTCAAGGTCGAACTCTCCGGCGGAATCAGGGACGACGCCTCCCTCGAAGCGGCACTGGCGACCGGCTGTGCGCGCGTCAACCTCGGGACGGCCGCACTGGAAGACCCGCAATGGTGTGCACGCGCGATCGCCAAACATGGCGAGCGCATCGCCGTCGGGCTCGATGTGCGGATCATCGATGGTCAGCACCGGCTTCGCGGCCGTGGCTGGGTGAGCGATGGCGGCGATCTGTGGGAGGTGCTCGAGCGCCTCGACCGCGATGGCTGCTCGCGTTACGTGGTCACCGACGTCGGTAAGGACGGGATGCTGACCGGGCCGAACCTCGAACTGCTCTCGCAGGTATGCGCGGCGACCAAGGCGCCGGTCATCGCATCGGGCGGTGTGTCATCGCTCGACGATCTGCGGGCGATCGCGACGCTCGTGCCGGAGGGCGTCGAAGGATCCATCGTCGGAAAAGCTTTGTACGCAGGACGATTCAACCTCGTCGACGCCCTCGCAGCGGTCTCGTAGGTACGGGATGAGTCTGCCGGGCGATCCCGCGGAACTGCTCGCCATAGCGAGTGAGCTGCTGGACGCTGCGTCGGTCCGATTCATCGCGGGACTCGGCGCGCCGAGTGCGCTCGCGAAGGGGCCGGACGACTTCGCCACGGCAGTCGATCTCGAGTTGGAGCGCCGTCTGTCGGGAGAGTTGTTCGACCGCACCGGAATCGAGGTGCACGGCGAAGAATTCGGTGGTCCGGAACTGGCGAGCGGAACGTCCTGGGTGCTCGATCCCATCGACGGGACGTACAACTACTCGTCAGGATTGCCGCTCGCCGGAATGCTCCTCGCTCTCGTCCACGATGCCCAGCCCGTACTCGGGCTCACCTGGCTGCCGCTGCTCGACCAGCGTTACGCCGCGATCGCCGACGGACCGCTTTATCGCAATGGCGAAACGTTGCCACCCCTGGAAACGAGCACGTTGGGGTCGTCGATGATCGGCTTCGGCGCCTTCAACGTCGACAGCCATGGCCGCATCGCGGGCCGGTACCGGCACCAGTTGATGGCAGCGCTGAGCCGGGTGTCGTCACGGCTGCGGATGCATGGTTCGACTGGCGTCGACCTTGCGTTCACTGCTGCAGGTGTGCTCGGAGGCGCGGTCGTGTTCGGCCACCACCCATGGGATAACGCTGCGGGTGTCGCGCTGGTTCGTGCAGGCGGTGGCATCGTGACCGACTTGGCAGGCGAACCGTGGACGATCGAATCCGGTTCGGTTCTTGCCGCCGCACCCGGTGTGCACGAGGAGTTGCTGAGTGTCGTCTCGACGGCGGCGGATGCTGAGGGGCAGACCCTGTGACGGGGCGAGCGAAGCGACGGGGGAATCGATGACGGTAGCGGTACGTGTGATCCCTTGCCTGGACGTGGATGCTGGCCGAGTTGTGAAGGGTGTGAACTTCGAAAACCTGCGTGACGCAGGCGATCCCGTCGAACTCGCCGCCGCATACGACGCCCAGGGCGCCGACGAACTGACGTTCCTGGACGTCACGGCGTCGAC
Organism: Mycobacteriales bacterium; assembly: GCA_038256175.1. GTDB lineage: Bacteria > Actinomycetota > Actinomycetes > Mycobacteriales > Mycobacteriaceae > Antrihabitans. The sequence goes on along the minus strand of JBBSKP010000319.1, from coordinate 770 downwards.
GTCGGACCGCGCCACGATGATCGACGTCGTCACCCGTACCGCGGAACAGGTGTTCATTCCGCTGACCGTTGGTGGGGGAGTGCGAAGCATCGAGGATGTGGACCGACTCCTGCGCGCGGGTGCCGACAAGGTGTCGGTGAATACGGCGGCGATCGCACGGCCCGAGTTGCTACGCGAACTCAGCGAACGCTTCGGCTCGCAATGCATCGTGCTGTCCGTGGACGCCCGGACCGTTCCGAACGGCGAGGCCGACACGCCGTCGGGGTGGGAAGTGACGACCCACGGCGGCAAGCGAGGAACCGGTATCGACGCCATCGAGTGGGCTGTACGGGGCGCCGAACTCGGCGTCGGCGAGATCCTGCTGAACTCGATGGATGCCGACGGCACCAAGGCGGGCTTCGATCTGCCGATGATCCGAGCGGTGCGCGCGCAGGTGCACGTCCCCGTGATCGCGAGCGGCGGCGCAGGGTCTATCGAACATTTCGCGCCCGCTGTCGAAGCCGGCGCCGACGCAGTACTCGCCGCGAGTGTCTTCCACTTCGGTGACTTGCGAATTTCTCAGGTCAAGGATGCGATGCGGGCCGAGGGGATCATCGTTCGCTAGACCATTCGTCCGGATTGTGAAGCGTTAACCCCAATGCCGCGCAGTTAGCGTTGGTGGTTGGTTGTCAACCGTCGAGGATTTCGACGGTGATGGTGGTTGTGTAGTTGGTGCGGTCGGTGGGGCCTTTGGCTCGGTGTTTGGAGATGGCGCGTTTGACCACTCGAGG
>JBBSKP010000318.1:0-4707 GCA_038256175.1 Mycobacteriales bacterium | reverse complement strand
CGAGCCGGTGCCAGCGGGCAATTCGTCGATTGCACCGCCTTCTCGCACGGACCCGAGCATGACACCGCCCCCGGTCGGCCAATTCAGCTGAGCGTGATCAACGGTGTCGCCCTCGCCGTAGACCGCAACCTCCACGAAGCCAAACGCCTCGACGAGAAACCGGATTGCCGCACGCGCATCGCGATAGCGGAGGGTAGGAAAGATTGTCGTCTTGTGCTGTGTTGTGTTCGTCATGCCGACAAGTCTGCAACTTCGGCGGATCCAGGGTCTTGGATAAATGCGAACACTTCGTCGGCCCGCCACCGCGACGGCGACATCCCAGCGAGTTCGCGCCAATCCCGAGCCATGTGCGCCTGGTCGTAGTACCCGCACACCGCTGCGACCTCGGCAAGCGCAGGAATCCGCGGCCGCCGAAGAATCGAATGGGCCGCACTGAAGCGGGCGATCCGCGCCGAGTCCTTTGGCGTCACACCGAACTCGGAGGTGAATCGATTGACCAGATGCCGGCGGCTCCACCCCACGTCGTCGGCGACCTCAGCAACCCGTTTCCGGCCGGCACTTCCGACGAGCAGATCCCAAGCCCGGTCCAACGCAGGGTCGAGCGACACATCGGCGACCCGGCGACCCAACACCTCGTCGAGAACGGCGAAGCGCGCCTCCCAGTCCTCGAGCACCGATATCCGATCGCGTAACTCACGCGCGTCCGCACCGAGCACGTCGTCGAGATCCACCATCCAGGCGCCGATCGCGGCGGTCGGGATCCCGAACAGCGCCCGGGCACCGATCGGTGTCAACGAGAGTTGGACGCCATGCTGGTTGCCGTCGTGCACGATGGTGCACGGCGTCGCCGAGATTCCGCTGGCAAGCGAGGACCAGCGCCCCGACTGCTGCTCCGGATGCGATGCCTCGCCGATCTCGATAGGTTCGCCAATGGTGATAATCACAGTGAGATACGGCGACGGCATTCCGATATGTGTTCCCGGCGCAAATCCACTGAGCCGATAACCGCTGTAGCTGCGGATATACGGCTGCAGGCGCGGCGAAGGCAGTCCGCTCGCGCCGTCCGTGAGGCCGCTCATACACCCAGCCTAAGCAGTGCAACCGGAACAAACCAGGCATGCCAGTTCGTTGCAATAGAGTTCGATCGCGTATGCCAACGGCATGTGTGACCAGTTCATGAGAAGGGCGGATCCGATGGCGGATGGAAGTGGGCGACTCGAGAAGACCGTGGCCTCGCTGTTGGACAACGGCAGCAAGCTGCAGGCTCCGGCGGTCGCAAAATACGTGGACCGGGTCCGGCGGGCGCACCCCGACGAGAATCCCGCGCAAATCATCGAACGCATGGAGAAGATGTTTCTCAATGCGGTGACCGGCAGCGGCGGCGCGGTTGGCGCCGCAGCAGCGGTGCCAGGCGTCGGAACAGTCGCAACGCTTGCCGCGGCGGGCGCCGAAACCGCATTCTTCCTCGAAGCGTCCGCGGTTTTGACGCTTGCCGTCGCAGCGGTGCACGGGATTTCGCCGCGGGACAACGAACAGCGTCGTGCACTCGTCCTTGCGGTCGCACTCGGTGATACCGGCATGGAAATCGTCGAACGCGCTGTTGGGCACTCCGCCAAGAACTGGGGAACGCTGATGACCGGCAAAGTTCCCGGCATCAAGTCGATGAACCAATCGCTGCTCAAGAAGTTCGTCACCCGCTACGCCGCCAAGCGCGGCGCACTGCTGTTCGGCAAGATCCTGCCGGCCGGCATCGGCTTCGTGATCGGCGGTGTCGGCAACCGAGCACTCGGCAAGGGTGTCATCACCAACGCCCGCAAGGCCTTCGGGCCCGCACCGACGCACTGGCCGACCCACAATCTGATCATCGATGCCGATCCACTCATCGCGGTGGAGAAGTAATAACGATCTGACCGGAAACGCCGTGCGGCCTGTAACGTCCGCATCCTCGTCGATGACAACGAAGTCAACGCGAAGGGTGGTGTCCGATGCAGCGCAGCACGGTCGAAGGTCAGCTGAATGTCGAGCGGTCCGGTAGTGGCAGCGAAACATTGCTCTTGATCCACGGTTTCGCGGACAACCTCGCGACCTGGCACAAAGTGGTTCCGCATCTGGAAACGCGCTATCGGGTGCTGGCGGTCGATCTCCCCGGCTTCGGCCAAGCGGCCGCTGTCTGGCCACGACCGCTGATCGCGGGCTATGTCGCGCTGCTCGCCGAGCTCATCGAATCCGAAGGCTCGCGCCGGGTGACCGTGATCGGCAACTCCCTCGGTGCCGCGACGGCGCTGGCATTGGCGACCGCTCACCCCCACCTCGTTGACCGGGTCGTGCTGTGCGATATGCCCGGTATCGACACGTTGCCACGGACCTGGAAGCTCCTCGGCACGAAGCCGACCGAGCTGCTGCTTCGCGCGCTCGCCACGCCGATACCGGCGCCGATTCTGCAGCAAGCGATCGGAATCACCTACGCGTACGGCGCGATGCGGCATCCACTGCAGCCCGGATTCTCGACGGTCCGTTCGAGTTTCGACATGCACTACGCGGACAAGTCGCGGGTACTCGGACTTCTCCCCCTCGCTCGGCAGGTGTTCATCGAACTCGCCGAAATGCCGATCCGCCGGATGGTTCGCCGAACTCGAGGTCCCGGTGATGCTGCTGTGGGGTCAGTGGGACCTGCTTACACCGTCCCGGAAAGCGCGGTCGTTCGTCGGCGGGCCGACCCGTCGGGTTGTTGTCATACCGGACTGCGGGCACTGTCCACAGCTCGATCGACCAGCGGAGTTCCTCGACGCCGTCCTCCCGTTCCTGACGCAGAAATCCCAGCTCGCGAGCTGATCCCCCGATCGCTGACGCGGCCGGTAGGCTCGCTGGATGAAATCAGGCGGCGTCTACCTCGAAGCGCGCGGGCTGACCAAGCATTTCGGATCGGCGGTCGCCGTCAACAACCTGACCTTTGCCGTACCGCCGGGATCGATCACCGGCTTTCTCGGCCCTAACGGCGCGGGCAAGACGACGACGTTGCGCATGATGCTCGGCCTCGTCAAACCTACGTCCGGTGCGGCGACTCTCGGTGGCGTTCCCTTCACCCAGATCGCGCAGCCCGCTCGTTCGGTCGGAGCGGTGCTCGACTCGTTGAGCCTGCATCCCAAACGGTCCGCGATCGGTCACTTGCAGGTCTTTTCCGCGGCGATCGGCGTGCCTGATTCGCGTGCACAGCAAGCACTTTCGCTCGTCGGCCTCCAGCAAGTCGCCAACCACAAAGCGGGGACGTTCTCGCTCGGTATGCGGCAGCGGCTCGCGTTGGCGACAGCGCTGCTCGGTGAACCGTCGGTTCTGGTGCTCGACGAACCCGCAAACGGGCTCGATCCCGAGGGCATCGCCTGGCTTCGCGACTTTCTACGATCGTTCGCTCACAACGGCGGGACGGTCCTCATCTCCAGTCACATCCTGCGTGAGATCGAGCAGACAGTGGACAACCTCGTGATCATCAGTCGCGGCACGCTCGCCTATCAGGGCACCATGGACGACCTCCGGCATGCCCACCGCGGCCGAGTGCTCGTGACGAGCTCAGACCCGGCCGCACTGGCAATGGCGCTCGCGGCGAACGGCTTCACCGACGCCCAGGTGCACGTCGACGGCCGCCTCGCTGTGGCCGGCACCCGGCCGGATGAGATTGCGGCGGTGGCGAACTCCGCGGGCGTCGCAATATTCGGCATGGTCGCCGAACAGATCGATCTCGAACAAGTCTTTCTCGCCATGACGTCCGCTCAGTACGTTGCAGGCAATCCTGGATACGGCGGCCAGCGATGACCCTCGGCCTGCTGACGTCCGAAGTTCGCAAGGTGACGACGCTCAAGTTCTGGTGGGCGCTGCTCATCGCGCCGCTCGCGGTCGGCCTGTTCGCGAGCGCTATCTACGCCGCGGTGTCGAACAGCGTCGACGAGGTCGATTCCTCGCTGAGCACTGGATTCGCTTCTGTCGGTCTGTATTTCGCGCTCGCGTGGGTGATTCTCTTCGCTGGGATCTTCGGTGCGATCAATGCGGGAACCGAATATCGGCACAAGACGTTGACACCGACCTTTCTCAGCGCATCCGGACGAGACGGCGTGCTCGCAGCGAAGTTGATCGTCACCGTCGGCTTCGCGCTCGGCTACGGAATCGTCGTCGAGGTCACCAGCTTTGCAGCGATGGTGATCTTCGGAGGCGGCAACCTCGAGATCACCGGCGAACTGTTCGGTGTCTTCCTGGTCGGGTTGTATGCCGTGGCCTGCTGGTCGCTGATCGGGGCCGGACTCGGCATGTTGTTCAAGTCCCCTGTCGGTGCAGCACTCGCGCTTGTCGCATGGTATGTGGCCGGCGAGTTCACCGTTGCGCTCATCGCGACCGGGTTCGGTTCCGACGCGTTCGGCTCCTGGCTACCGGTCTTCGCGACAATCGCGACCGTGGCCGCCGGGCAACTGGACGACGCCGGCAGCTTCCGGCCGTTCGGTGTTGCCTTCGTGGTCCTGACGCTCTGGACGATGGCGTTTGCGGGCTCAGGTTGGTTGGCAACGCGGGAGCGCGACATCACCTAGCCGGCCGTGTCGTAGCCCGCGACTGATATGTAGCCGATTTTGTCAAGAGGGCATGGGGAGGCGGCGCCCATGACCGTCGTCGTGAACGCCGCCTCGTTGGTCCGGATGAGCCGTTGGTGGTGACGAGCGTGTCGAT
>JBBSKP010000317.1:0-4710 GCA_038256175.1 Mycobacteriales bacterium | reverse complement strand
ACGCCCGCGAACGACGACCGACCGAGCACCCGCTCGAGTGTTGTGCGCATCGCTGCGTAAACCCCGATGGCCGTCGGCTCCGCTGGTTCGCCGACTCCGCCTGTAGCGGTGGGCAATCCGAACACATGCGCGGTGCGTTCACGGACAACCTGCATGTCCTCGGCGGTGGTACCGACATCCTCGGCCGTGCGGTAGCTGCCACCGAGGCTCTCCACAATGTCACCGAGGTCGAGCATCGCGTCGCGCCGCCGAGCTCCGGTCAGCGTCTCCCCTGGAGCGAGGGCGATCACGGATTTGCCTCCACCCGTTGCCAATCCAGCGACCGCACACTTCAGCGTCATTGCCGCGGACAGGCGCATTGCGTCCGCTTGCCCCTCACGCCAGTCGGCGTACTGCCACACCCTGCAGCCACCAAGCGCAGGCCCGAGTCGCGTGGAATGCACGGCCACCGTGATCGGCAGGCCCGAACGGGCTCCTCGCACGCTTACTACTCGCTCGTGATCCAGCTCTGCGATGGCTGCTGCTCGGGGCTTCTCGATCGTGGTCATGACGCTCCTCGTGATCCGGTGCTTGTGGCACGGGTTGCTGTGCGGGGTGTATAGAGAGACTTAACCAATCTGCTGTGACGGTCAACACAAGCGCTCGCAACTGAGCACAGTGATCAGCACGGCGGACCTCGATCGGAAAAAGGTGTACGCGATGATCAGTCTCGACCGACTCGACGTGGAATTGCTCGGAGCGCTCGAACACGACCCGCGGCTCGGCGTCATGGAACTCTCGACCCGGCTCGGAGTGGCACGCAATACCGTCCAAGCCCGGATGAAGCGGCTTGAGGACAGCGGGGCGGTCATCAGTTACGCGCCGCAGTTCGACTTGGAATCAATCGGGCTGCCGATCCAGGCGTTCCTCGGAGTCGAGCTCGTTCAGGGTCGACTACAACGCGTTGTCGCTGCGCTGCAACGGATTCCGCACGTGCTCGAGGTGCACGCGACGACCGGCCGTGAGGACCTGCTGATTCGCGTCGCGTCGGCTACCCATGCGGAGTTGCAGGCGGTCGTCGAGCAGATCCTCGAAATCGAGGGCGTCGCGCACACCACGACAACGCTCGCGTTGACTACGCCGGTGCCCTACCGGATTCAGCCGCTGCTCGAATCGAAAACCGAAGGCGCCGGTCGCGGCAGAAGCGGTCGATGACTACGCGCCAACCTGCGCGGCCGTCGCACGCCCCGCCGCACGTCCGGAGAAGATGCAGCCACCGAGGAATGTGCCCTCCAACGCGCGATAGCCGTGCACTCCGCCGCCACCGAACCCGGCAACCTCCCCGGCCGCGTACAGCCCTTCGAACGGCGTGCCGTCAGCCTTGATCACTTGCGAGGACAGGTTGGTCTCCAAGCCGCCCAACGTTTTTCGGGTGAGCAGGTGCAACCGGACGGCGATGAGCGGGCCAGCCTTGGGGTCCAGGATCTTGTGCGGAGATGCGATCCGCGAAATCTTGTCCGCCAGGAACGCGCGCGCACCGTGGATCGCGGTGACCTGCATGTCCTTGGCGTACTTGTTGTCGATCTCCCGATCGCGTGCGGTGAGCTCGCGGTTCACGGCGTCGTAGTCGAGCAGGTTGTCACCGGTCAGCTCGTTCATGGCGCGCACCAGGTCGGCAAGGTTGTCCTTGACGATGAAGTCGACACCCTTCTGCTTGAACGCCTCCACCGGGCCGGGCGCACCCTTCTTCACGCGTTGGAGCAACAGGCGGATATCCCGGCCGGTGAGGTCAGGATTTTGCTCCTGCCCCGAAAGCCCGAACTCCTTCTCGATGATCTTTTGATCGAGGATGAACCACGTGTAATCGTGGCCGGTCTTGATGATATACTCCATCGTCCCGAGGGTGTCGAATCCCGGAAACAGTGGCACCGGAAGGCGTTTGCCGGTTGCGTCCAGCCACATCGACGAGGGGCCGGGAATGATCCGGATGCCATGGTTGGGCCACACCGGGTCGTAGTTGATGATCCCCTCGGTGTAGTGCCACATCCGATCCGGGTTGACGATGCTGGCGCCGACCGACTCCGCGATGCCGAGCATCCGTCCGTCGACGTGCGCTGGAACTCCGGCAAGCATATTCTCCGGCGCCTTGCCCATCCGTGCCGGCCAATTCTTCTTGACCAGTTCGAAGTTGTGACCGATCCCGCCGGACGTGACGATCACGGCCTGAGCCTCGAACTCGAACTCGCCGGCACCGACACGGCTGGACTTCACGCCACGCTCGGTGGTCGACGGCTCCAGCACGGTCCCGCGCACGCCCGTCGCAGCGCCGTTCGTCACGACGATCTCGTCGACCTGGTGCCGCCATTTGTACGTCACCAGACCACGGTCGACACCGTCCTGTACGCGCTTGACGAAGATCTCGACCAGCCCGGGGCCTGTCCCCCACGTGATGTGAAAACGCGGGACCGAATTTCCCGGGCCGTTGGCGCCGTAACCGCCCCGCTCGGCCCAGCCGACGACGGGAAACAATTTGTGGCCGCGCTCGGCGAGCCAGCTGCGCTTCTCCCCCGCGGCAAAGTCGACGTATGCCTGCGCCCACTGGCGCGGCCAGTGGTCTTCACGCTCGCGATCGAAGCCTGCGTTGCCCAGCCAATCCTGCAGCGCGAGTTCGTGGCTGTCCTTGATGCCGAGGCGCCGCTGCTCGGGGCTGTCGACGAGAAACAATCCGCCGAACGACCAGAAGGCCTGGCCACCAAGGTTCTTCGCGTTCTCTTGATCGACAACCAGGACCTTGCGCCCGGCTTCGACGAGCTCTGCGGTAGCGACGAGACCGGCGAGACCGGCCCCCACGACGATGACATCGGCTGCTTCGGTCATGCCACCCACCGTAGCCTCAGTCGACTTGGAGTTCGGCCAACTTCGACCAGCCGGTAGCACCCTCGATGCTGGTGCTCACGATGTCCGGGGTGCGGCTGACCAGCGGTGCCAACTCGACCATCGCGGTCTTGAAATGGTCGGACCCGACGTGCGCGGCGGCACCATCATGTTGGAATGCTTCGACTAGCACGAACGTGTCTGCAACATCGACGCTGCGCGACCACTCGAACCAGAGATTTCCGGGCTCGGCTCGCGTTGCTGCGGTGAACGGCGCGACGCGATCGAGCCATTCGTCGACATATTCGGGCTTGACGGGAAACTTCACAACGATGAAGATCACGCACCCATGTTAGGCCGCTCGCGACGCTCGCGCGGGCTCCCAGCGGTACACGTCCGAGGTCATCCCGTGGTAACGCGCAAGGTCGACGGCATCGAGAATTGCCTGCCGCGGACCCGACTCGCCGAGTTGCTTGGCCGAGACTGCAAGACGCAGGGTCCCACCGCGCCGAGCGATCCGACCCGCCCCCATGACGAGCGCACGGCACCACCAGGGTTCCGTCCGGAATCCGCCGCCAATGCCGAGGACCCGAGCCCGCACGTCCGTCCCGCGTTCGAGATCGTGAATGGCGGTCATCGTCGCCGCGACACGAAAGCCAACGTCCGGCAACGCCGCAAGCGCACCGTCGGAGGCAGCCCATTGCGGCGCCGCGAAGATCCGGGTGCGTAGACCGGTCTCCTCGAGCACCCTGTCGGCAGCCATCAGCCGCAGACGAGCCTCGTGCTGAGGCAGGTTTGCGAACTCCGCGCGTCGCCGCTTGTTTGCCGCCTGGTCGTAGCCGTGCAGCACGATCGCATCACCGGCATCGCGCCGACCGCGCAGCCACACCTGTGTCGGCGCGTCGTCGACCAACCGGTACTTGTCCTTGAGCCGCGGCGCGACCAACAGCGACAACCGAACCCCGCGCTCGTCCATCGCATCGGCGAAGTCGGCAGCGGCACTACAAGTCTGCGACCTGATTCCTGAAATCGATACGATCAGTTCACCTGTCATAGGTTTCACATTGACAGGCGGAGATGTACGGGGCGTAAAGGCAGAGTCGCGCCCAAGTGCCGATCAGAATGCGAGTCCGTGCCGCTCGACGATGGGACCGGTTGCGTCGAAATCGATCTCACAGCCGTACTCGGCAGCCATAGCCGCCAGCGTTTCCGGATCCGGTTCGGCTATGTCCGCAAACGAGCGGAATAGGTTTTCGAGCCCGGCCGCAGAGATGAACTCGAGAACGGACGCGGGCTCGTCACCGGCATTCCAGAAGGTATGCCACTGGTCGCGTGGTTTGACAATCAGGTCACCCGGCCCAGCAAGCACCTCCTGATCGCCAAGAACAGCCCCGATCGTGCCGGTCAGTACGTAGGTGAACTCATCTTCGTTGCGGTGTCGGTGCATCGGCGCGGCCAGCGCTCTGGGCTCGAACAGGTGCTCCACGAGGGCGAATCGCCCTCCGGTATCTGCGCCATCGATCATGAACCGATCGGTGACGCCGCCGAGCGTGCTGGTGTCGCCCGCGCCGGCGAGCAACACCCTGGACCGTGGAACTCGGGCTCGCTCGTTCATCGTTCTCCCTCGTCTGCCCTGCAACTTCGACGATAGGACCCCGATGACGATCCGAACATTCCAGATTTGTGTCAGTTCATCAGGCCTAGCGGGCGAGCACTGCCTCGATGGCGTCGAGTACCTCGGGAGCGTCCGGCACAGTTCGCGGGCGGAACCTGCCGGCCACCGAACCGTCGGGCGCGATCAGAAACTTCTCGAAGTTCCATTGAATATCGCCGGCCTTGCCTGCCGAATCAGAGTTT
>JBBSKP010000316.1:0-4746 GCA_038256175.1 Mycobacteriales bacterium | reverse complement strand
TACTGTTCCGTCAAGGAAGCAGTATCTTCAAGTGAACTAATGGGGAAACGATGAGTGAGATGGGTAACACCGCAGGCACCTGCCCCGTTGAGAAGTTTGTGGCAGTCGTCGATGGCCCGTGGGCGACGTTGATCATTCGAGAGCTGCTGCCGGGGCCCCGGCGCTTCGGCGACCTCAAGGCTGCACTTCCCGGCATCAGCCCGAAGACGTTGACCTCTCGACTGCGCCGTTTCGTCGATCTCGGCCTTGTCACACGCGTCGCCTATCCAGAAATCCCGCCACGCGTCGTATACGAACTCACCGACAACGGTCGCGACCTCAAACCTGTTCTCGATGCCATGGCGACGTGGGCTACGGCGCATCTACCCGACTTGTAAGTCCGCACTGAAGTCGTTGTCATTAAGGAAGCGCATCATCCGTCGTAGGTAGTCCGGCTGACTGACATGCAGCACATGGTTTCCCGGAAACCAATGCATCGCACAGCGATCCCAATGTCGCCACAGCATCTCCGACTGCTCAGGCGGCGCCAATCGATCGCCGAGGCCGGTGATGATGAGCCGGCGTTCCTTCGGTACCAGCGGCTGATAGTTCAGCGCAGAGCTGTGCGCGAGGGTCTGATCGACCAACTCGCGATCGAGGTGGCCGAGCCGCAGACCCGTTTCGATCAATGCCGACGCAGGGAACCACGTTGCGAGGAGATCACCGACGCTGACAACCGGAACATTCGGAACGACCACCCGCAACCGCTCTTCCACCGAGGCCAGCAACGCACTGGTGTACCCGCCGAGCGAAATACCAGTCACACCAATCTTTTCCACGCCCGTCGATTCGAGATAGTCGACGAAAATGCGGAAGTCGTGAACGGCGTGGGCCATCGATTCGGCGAATCCGGTGAAACCGTGCGAGAAGTAGCCGTGCCCGCTGAACGGAGACATCCGCGAGGCGCGTTGTCCGTGGAATGGCAAGGTGTACAACAGGACGTCGTAACCGGCTTGGTAGAACCACGGCAGCTGCAGGAACAGTCCGTTGAGCCAGTAGGGCGATCCCATGAAGCCGTGTATCACGCACAGCGTCGGCCTCGGCCCATCCTCGTGTCGCCAGTGCTGCGCGTGCGCAACGTTGTTCCGGCCGAACGTTTTCCAGAGGTCGCGAAACTCCGGATTGAGAGTCTCGAACGGGCTGTCGAAGGTCAGCGCATCGACCGGGCCACCGGCCATCGTTCGAGCAACCCGATTCGCACGCCGCCGTCGGACCTGCGGCATCGCGGTTGGCTTCGGAAACGACTTGGCAGGATCGTGCCCTGCAGCGAGATCGGCATAGAAGCCGAGGTTTTCGCGTTCACGGCGCGCAACGGTCCGGCCGAGAACCAGCGGCGCCACAGAACCGGTGATCAGGGATGCACCCGCGGTACGGAGAATGTAGTCGGCACCCGCTGACGCTGCCACGATGTTCCGGTCACGCACCGATAGCTGATCCCATGTGGGAAGCCCTGAGCTAGTAGCCTCGGCGCCCGCCACATCCGGAACCGCTGCGACGATCACGGGAAGCGGCGAAGGCCCTGCTTCGGACGGCGTTGTGGATTCCGACGGCGTTGTCGAACCATTCATTGTGACTACCTATTTTTCCGAGTGAGGTCTCAGTCAGCTGCGACATTAACATACCGCCCTGATTGCACGTCGCTTGTCGGCTCAGCCCGGCCCACCTTGGCAACGGCGCGAATAGCTGCTAGGTTCACCTAAGACGACCGGTCATATTGCACCCGATGGCCAACGAAACCGAGCGAGGATCCCGATGACCACTGCCGTGACCACGACCTTGGCTGCACCCTTGATGCTGCCCAATGGCTCATTTCTGCCGAATCGGATCGCGAAGGCCGCAATGTCGGAATGCTTGGGCGACATGAAGTTGGCCCCGACACGCCGCCACGTCGACCTCTATCGGCGTTGGTCGAAGTCCGGAGCCGGCCTGCTCATAACCGGCAACATCATGGTCGATCGCAGCGCTATCGGCGAGGTCGGCAATGTCGTCGTCGACGATCGGCGCGACCTCGAGATCCTCACCGAGTGGGCCACGGCGGCCCGCTCCCAAGGTGCACAGGTATGGGCCCAGATCAACCACCCTGGTAGGCAGATTCCGCTGACCCTCAACGCGCATCCCGTCGCGCCTTCGGCGATCGCCGTCGCCGACACCGCAGGAATGTTCCGCAAACCTCGCGAACTGCGCGACGACGAGATCGAACAGATCATCACCAAGTTCGCGACCTCGGCAGCGATCCTCATCGAGGCCGGGTTCACGGGGATCGAGATCCATGCCGCACACGGCTACCTCATCAGCCAATTCCTTTCCCCCACAAGCAATGTTCGCACCGACAAGTGGGGCGGCAATCGCGAGAATCGACGTAGGTTCCTGCTCGAGATCGTCCGCGCGGTCCGCGCCGAGATCGGCACCGACGCCACACTCGCGGTGAAGTTGAATTCGGCGGACTTCCAACGCGGCGGTTACGACGAGGACGAGGCCGCAGAAGTAGTGCGCGCGCTCTCCGCAGAGGGCATCGACGCGCTCGAAATCTCGGGCGGCACATACGAATCGACCGCATTCATGGGTCCTGGCGAGCCGGTGAAAGCCAGCACCGCCGCCCGCGAGGCGTACTTCCTCGACTTCGCCGAACTGATCAGGGCCCAGACGAAACTGCCGTTGCTTCTCACCGGCGGATTCCGCTCAGCATCTGGGATGGCAGCGGCGATCGACTCCGGATCCGTCGACGTCGTCGGCATCGCGCGCCCACTCGTCATCGAGCCGGAATTACCAACCCGTCTGCTCACCGGTCAAGCCACGTCATATGACGCTCGCCCCCGAACCATCGGCATCGCGCGTCTCGACGGCGCAACCGAATTGCTGTGGCACTCCACGCAACTCTGGCGTCTCGCCGACGGCAAGGATCCCGCACCGGGCCGGCATCCCCTCGTGACCCTCACGCACTACTTCTCCCGCCAAATTCCCTACACCGCTTACCGATTGACCCGACGACTCAGCCCTACCAAGCGAGGATGACCCGATGCACACCGTGACTGTTACCCGAACGATCGACGCTCCGATCGAGCAAGTCTTCGCGCTTCTCGCCGACGGAGAGGGCTACAAGCAGATCGCACCACGCGCAATTCGCACGGCGAAGCTTGTCCGACAAGGTGTGACAGAGAAATTCGGCGTCGGCGCGCTCCGCGAATTCGACGCCCGCGTGTTCTGGTTCCGGGAAGAGATCACCGCGTTCGAGGCACCCAACCGCATCGACTACCACATCCGTGCCTCGCGTCCGCAGATGGACCACCTCGGCGGATTCTTCCAACTCGATGCCACCCCTGCCGGCACCAAAGTGACCTGGACCTCGACGTATCGGGTACCGGTGCCGTTAGTCGGGGCACTCGCAGAAAAGCTTGTCGCAGGACCGACTGCACTCGCATTTACGACCTTGCTTCGCGGCATCGACGCTGCCTGCCAGGCGACAAAAAGCAGGTCGTGATCGCAGTGGCACAGCGAAATGTTCGCGACCAGGTGCTCACCGCAGGACTGGCGGTGTTTCGGGCGCACGGCTACCACGGCAGCAGCGTGCTCGACATCACGACCGCGGCGGGGGTCCCCAAAGGTTCGTTCTACAACCACTTCCCCACCAAGGAAGATCTCGCAGTCGCCGCGGTATATGCCCATGCCGTCGACAGTCCGTATCAGATCTTGCTCGACACCACGGGCTCCCCGATGGAACGCTTGCGTACACATTTCGAGATCCGCCGAGAACGCTTCGTCAGCGCAGAGTTCACCGGCGGTTGTCTGATGGGCAACTTCTCCAACGAAATCGCCGATCACAGCGAGGCTGTTCGACTGACTCTCGTGCAGGTCTTCGATGCCTGGTCCGCGCTCATCGCAGCGGTGCTGACCGAAGCCCAGACTGCTGGCGAACTCCGACCCGAGGCACAGCCCGCCGAGTTGGCAAATTTCATCATCAATGCCTGGGAAGGCGCGCTTACCCGCGCCCGCAGCTCGAAGACACAAGATCCACTGAATACCTACTTCGACACCATCTTCGGCATCGTTCTGCGTTGACCCGCAGTGGGTTCACTGATTCCAGAAGGAACCCACCCAGAATGGGTTGTGGTTCTGCTCCTTCGATGGGTCGGTGACGACGAAGCAGACGGTGCCATCGGTGTGCGAGGCGGCTTCGGCGAAGAACTGGTCGCCGGTGACCTGGCCAGCAGCATTCGGCGTCGCGGCGGTCCAATTGTCGCCGTACACCGCGTCGATAAGCGCGCCTGCGTGGACCTGGCTCGCGACCACAGTCTCCTCGTGGTTGAGCGCGACACCGGTGAAGTTGTCCCATTGAATCGGTACCGCAGCGGAGGCTGTTCCCGACCCGAGCAAAACCGCGCCTGCCACAATTGCGACTCCCCCGCCAGGTTGGTGATCATTTCTTTGATCTGCATTTCCCCTTGACTCCCAACGCGATTGACTACGCCACCGACTCCGCTGTAACGGCCGCAAGTCGCAAGGCGGTGTAGCCGCGGCCGGTTTGTCATCGACATCACACGAAAGCCGAAATGCAATTGAAGGTATCGACCTAAGCCTGGATGCACCGATCCGCATTTGGGTGAGGGTGGGTTGAAACGACGAAATGCCCTGTCGTAGTGGGAGAATGAGATTTCCTGAGGATCTTATTCGGCCACAACGAAGGGCATCTCGCAGATGCAACTCTCTCAC
>JBBSKP010000315.1:0-4777 GCA_038256175.1 Mycobacteriales bacterium | reverse complement strand
GACAAACTGTGGATCCATCGAAAACTCTGTTCTGGCCATCCCTGATCATCACAAGAACGAACCGGTCAGTGTCCACGATGTCCTGAGACATCAATTGCACGCGATGTCCTGAACAAACACAGGAGGGCGGGACCTCCTAAAGGACTCACGAGCTAAGTCACTCCGCCGATTGCCAGTACCCAGTCGTCGGAATCGCCAGCGCCACAGTCAGTTCGAGTATCGTCTCCGGATCGTCGAGCCGGTCACCGAACAGCTGACGTATTTGCGTCATCCGATATCGCACGGTTTGTGCGTGCACGAACAGGTCTGCCGCAACCGCGTCGCGTTGACCCTGGTGCAGGAGCCACGACCGCAGAGTTTCCGAGAGTCGTTCGGCGGTGTTCGGGCGCAGGTCCGACAAGGGCGCCAGGACTTGACGGCGAAGATCGTCGAGTGCCTCCCGATCGGCGCCGAGAACCAGCCTCGCCAGGTGGCGATCGGTGTCGAGCACATCGGCGTCGTCCGGTGGCAGCAGTTCCTGGCCCCGGAGCGCGCGCTGGTACGAGGACCGCGCCTGCATCCATGTGCGTGCCGGACCGACTACCGCCCGCCGCCCGTCGAGTGCTGCGAGCAACTGAGACCGATTGGTGCCGCCCATATCCGGGACGAGCAGCAGCGCGACGGAGTCGGACGCGTTGATCCC
This sequence comes from Mycobacteriales bacterium, assembly GCA_038256175.1. Classification (GTDB taxonomy): domain Bacteria; phylum Actinomycetota; class Actinomycetes; order Mycobacteriales; family Mycobacteriaceae; genus Antrihabitans. The sequence goes on along the minus strand of JBBSKP010000315.1, from coordinate 4,095 downwards.
TGGCAGATCCTCCACGAGTTGCAAAGTCTGCGGCGCGAGCCGCAACGTTACGGCTCTGATGTGCACGGCGGGGAGCAAAACGGCAGTCAACGTCGTTGGTACGGGCCAGTCTGCCCGCTCAGCGCTTGCGATCAACACCTCCGCAGGTTCGCCGGTGAGGAGGTTCTGGCCCAGCCTGTCGAGATAGCGCTGCCGGACGCGTCCCGACGTTGCCAATTCATCCGCATGACCTGAGAGGCTTGCTGCCGACAATTCATCGATGAAAGCGAAGACCAATTCTGCGAACCTGGCCACCGTTGCGGCAGGTAGGCCGCCGTTGACGGCCGTCGCGGACAGCTCGCGCCACGCCACCCGCGCGCCGACGCGATACGCCGACAACAAGGCGTCCATCGAACGTCCATCGCGGGCCTCGCCGCGACCCAATTCGTAAGCACCTTCGAGCGCGGGCGCCAGCGGCGTGCTCGGATCGGAATGCTTCGAGCGCGTCACCCAGCGTAGAAAGGCGCCGAGCGCCAACCGGACGGCGTTTTCGATATTCTCGCCCATTCGCCCCGTGAATGCGCCCGCGTAGCTCGGGACTTCGGCTGTGACCGCGGCCACCGTCAGCTCGGCGACGGCAGGCAGCGAACCCTTCAGGGCCGCGACAATGCCTTCGCCGAGATCTAGCTCGTCGGCCTCATGGAGGTGCAGGTCAGACGCTTTCGCCGCCACAAACTATTCCTTACGAACAGTATTTCGAGAATGTTTCACGCTGGATTGACAAGAGTTTATACCGGGGGTAAGCGATGGTGGTTCTATGACAACAACGCTGCACAGGCCGTCCGCAGCCGGCGCGCTGCGTGACCGGGTCATGAGGATCGCTGAATCGATCACGACTCCGCTGGTTCCCGCCGACTACTTCGACATCGTCAACCCGCTGCGCTCCGGCGCCGGCCTTCGGGGTCGGATCGTCGCGATCCACCCGGAAACCTCCGATGCGGCGACCATCGTTATCAAGCCAGGCCGTGGCTGGCGCACGCACGTGCCGGGCCAATACATTCGTCTCGGTGTCGACGTCGACGGCGTTCGGCAATGGCGGGCGTACTCATTGACGTCCACGACCGGCGCGGCCGATGGGCATATCGCGATCACCGTCAAGGCGATACCTGACGGCAAGGTCAGCAACTACCTCGTCCGGCGCGCCACCGCAGGAACCATCGTTCAGCTCGATCACGCAGCGGGCGATTTCACGTTGGGCGCCGAACGGCCGCGCAAGGTTCTCTTCCTCACTGCAGGCAGCGGAATCACGCCGGTCATGGGGATGCTGCGAAATATCGGAACCCAACCGATGGACGTCGTCCTCATGCACTCCGCACCGACGTCGAGCGATGTCATCTTCGCCGTGGAGCTGCGCCAGCTTGCACGACAGGGCCGAATCCGGCTGGTGGAGAAGCACACCGACGCCGACGGAATGCTCAACGTCACGGAAATCGAGACGCTCGTCGACGATGTCGCCGAGCGCGAAACATGGGCATGCGGACCCGCCGGCATGCTCGACGCGATCGAACAACACTGGAACGACAGTGGTTTCGCGGATCGCCTGCACACCGAGCGGTTCCGGCCAAGCGTGGTGACCGCAGGCGAAGGCGGCACAGTCACTTACGCCAAATCTGACACCGTCCTCGAAACCGAGGGCTCTCAAACATTGCTCGACGCAGGCGAAGCGGCCGGCGTCCTGATGCCATCGGGTTGCCGGATGGGCATCTGCTTCGGATGTGTCGCACCACTACGAGAAGGCGCCGTTCGCGATCTCCGCAACGGCGAAATCACCACCGCCGCACCAGGTGACGGCGTGCTGATTCAAACGTGTGTGTCTGCCGCTGCAGGCTCATGCGACATCGACTTGTAAAGGAATTCACATGACTACTCTGCAACACAAGCGCGACAGCCCGATCGCCCATCTCAGCGCCGACGACATCGAGAATCTCGGTATCGAACTCGATGCTATTCGCCAGCAAGTGATTTCGAGTCGTGGCGCGGATGACGCCGCATACATTCGCAAGGTGATCGAGTTGCAGCGCAAACTCGAACTCGGCAGCCGCGGCGTCCTGCTTTTCTCGCTGTTTCCGCCTGCGTGGCTTGCCGGCACTGTTGGATTGTCGATCTCGAAGATCATCGAGAACATGGAGATCGGCCACAACGTGATGCACGGCCAGTGGGACTGGATGCGCGATCCGGCAATCCACTCGACAACGTGGGAGTGGGACAACGCATCGCCGTCGGATATGTGGAAGCACTCGCACAACGAGCTGCATCACACGTATACCAACGTGATCGGCAAGGACAACGACCTCGGTTACGGGATCATGCGAGTCGACGAGGATCAGCGTTGGATGCCGTTCTACCTGGCCCAACCCCTATGGAACCTCATCAATGCGTGCTTCTTCGAATACGGCATCGCAGCGTACGACCTCGAGATCGGCAAGTACTTCCAGGGCAGGAAGGACAAGGACGAGTTCCGCCGTCTGGGCAAGAAGGTGCTCGGCAAGATCCGCAAGCAGATGACGAAGGACTACGTCGTGCATCCTCTGCTGTCCGGTCCGTCCGCCCTCACCACACTGACGGCGAACATGACGGCGAACCTGGTCCGCAACATCTGGACGCACTCGGTCATCATGTGCGGGCATTTTCCGGAGGGCGTCGAAACGTTCGAGAAGAAGTCGATCGAAGGCGAGACGCGAGGGGAGTGGTATCTCCGCCAGATGCTCGGCTCGGCCAACATCGATGGCAGCCCGCTGATGCACTTCATGACGGGCAACCTGTCCTTCCAGATCGAACACCACCTGTTCCCGGACCTACCGAGTAACCGGTACGCGGAGATCGCACCGCAGGTTCGCGAGCTGTTCGACCGATACGACCTGACCTACACAACTGGTTCGCTGGTCCGTCAAGTCGGCTCGGCGTGGAAGAAAGTCTTCCGCCTCGCCCTGCCTAACGACTTCCTGAGCAAGGCAACGTCAGCTGTGAACCCGGGGACGTTGATACAGCTGTTCGGACGCGGACCGGCCGATGCGGATTCCGCGGCTGCTTGAGGTTATGACCGGTCCGCGTCTATCACTTCGCGCGCGGCTCGTTCACCCGAGCGAATGGCTCCGTCGACCCACCCGCACACGACCGCCGAGCTCTCCGTTCCTGCCCAGTGCACACGGCCGCACGGATCGCGGAGTGCATGGCCGAACTCGGTCAGCACGCCCGTCGGTGCGTGACTGAGCATGCCTCCTCCGGAGTAGCGCTCGACAGTCCAGTTCTGCTCGATCTAGTCGACAGGAGAGTCGGCCTTGCTCCCGAACCGCGTAACGAGTTCGCCCAGAATCGTTTTGCGACGCTCGGCCTCGTCCAGCTGGCCGAGGCGCCGTGCGATCGGGCCCTCGACGATGACGCACAGGACGCCGGGTCGCCCTACATCCGTGCACGCATCGATCGTGATGGTGGCGGGCGAACCCGGTGCAGCCGACTGGCCAGACAGTCCGTCGGCGCGCCAGAACGGTTCGTCTTACACCGCAGCAATCTTGAAGACCGATCCGCTCGGCATCCGATGCTGCAGAAACGACCCGTCGACAGGTAGCTGCGGCTCGTACAGGATCTGATTGGCGATCGCGAGCGGCACAGCGACGATCGCGCGGCCGGCACGCACTGTCAGCTCGTCGGTGCGCACTGTCACTCCGCTGGCATCTTGGGCGATGTGCCGAACAGGCTGTGAGAGGTGGATCCCATCCCCGATCTCGGCGGCAATCGGTCGGTAGATGGCTCCCATTCCATCAACCGGTCGAGCGTCCTCCGCGCCAACTTTTGACGCCGAGCGCGAAGCTGGGGCCGCCGCCCGACGCCAATTTGTACAGCACGAAGAGGAACGACACCTCGGACGCGGCCGACGTATAACAGCCCGCGATGGCGGTCTCGAGAAGGTCGTGGGCGGGCTTCGACAGGACGTGGCCGTTCGAGCCACTTCGCCAGGCTGATCTGATCCCACTTGGCAGCCTTCTTCGCGTCCCACAGCGCCTCGCGCGGAATCGACTTGCACAGGTGCCCGAGTTCGAGGAAAACGGCGCCGAGGTT
>JBBSKP010000314.1:0-4790 GCA_038256175.1 Mycobacteriales bacterium | reverse complement strand
GGTCTCGCGCGGAATCGAGACCAACGACAGATCGACCCGCGAGTTGCCGGTCTCGAGTACGACATGGCTACCCATGCCGCCTGGCTGATGCAGGGACACATCGGGTGCGGTTGCGGGCCACGAATTCGGATCCCGGGTCAGGTAGATCGTCGTCACGCCGGCGTGTGGCGGCGGCGCAAGCACACCGTCGACGACGATCGCGTTGAAGCCGGCATCGGAAAGATTGGGCTCGCCGGCGATGTGCAACCGCTCCGGGCTCGCGATGGTCGTGATCATCGTGTCCCACGCATGTGGCCGATCGGTACGGATCAACACGCGAGCGCCGATCGCGAGGGCGCGGAAGACCAACTGCTGAGCAAAGTACAGCTCACCGGCGATGTAGACGGTCGAGATGCCCGATCCCACAATGCGAGTCGCGATGCCTTGGCCGTGCTCATTGGATCCGACAAGCTGCCCGCAGCCGGAGGACGGCAGATGCAGCCGATCGATATCGGCGATCGGGAACTCGCCGATCGGAACGGCGTCTTCGAGATCGGCGACGGCGATGGGCAGATGCGCAAGGACCCCGTCTCGGTGCCGTCCGTTCATCGAGACCATGCCGGGCAAGTGGATCGGATCAGGCATCGTCCGTGCGGTCAGTCGCCACGCGGCGCCGACGCCAACCGAATTGGGTGCGCTGCCTGGCCGGAGCCGTACAGCGACGGTGGTTCCGCGCGACGGCGCAACCCACAGCTTCGCGAGCAAGTCCGAGCCGAGGCTGCCTGGATCGATGGCGGCTCCGATGTTGACACTCTCACCGACTTGCACGTGGTCCCAGGCATGGGGGAGCGCGCGAGGATCAGCGCCGGCAGTGATCTGCAGGACTGCCTCACGGATCTCGGGCGCAGTCAGGATTCGGGACCGGCAGTCGGCGTCGTCGAGTGCCCGCACGATGCGTTGGGTTGCGATGGTGATCGCACGCGAGGCGCCCTCGGTGCCACCGCCGCGCCGGGCAATGGCGTCGACGCTGGTCTCGGAGTCGAGGCTGATTGCGAGCCACACGGTTCGAACCGCGGTCGCGGGCAGCGGGCCGATCAGCTGTTCGTAGACGCCGCCTGCCGGTGTGCCGGAACGGGTTCGGTGTCCGTGGCTGATGATGTCGATGCCGCTGAGCGTGATGTCGTGTTGGGTCAGGCATTCGGCGAGCTCGGCGATCGGTAGCCGGTGTGTCGAATCGAAGGCCTCGCGACTGATGGTGGTCAGCCCGCCCTTCGGTGCCAGTACCTCGACGACGGCGACCACGCGGCTACCGTCCCAGTACAAGCCGAGCGAGCGGCCCGACGGCGCGCGGAAATCGACTGTCTGCCCGAGTGCGTAATCCTGCTTGCTGTAGAACCGCCAGCCCGAACCGGCCCAGTCGAGCAGGGAACGCTTCGCGACCCGAATCAGCAGGATCAGTGCGATGACTGTCGAAATTGCTACGGCGGGCACTACCGACAGCCCGCACAGCACGGCGAAAACGCCAACGAGGACACCGATCAGCTGTGCTACCAGCAGATTACCGATCGATATCCGGCCAAGAACTGGGGTAGGTCCCGCCCCCGGTCGATCCGACATTGCTCCCCCGAGTACTCGAGTCAGGCGGACGCACGCGGTCCGCTGAACCTTCGATCTTGGAAAACTGTACTGTGTCACGCGGAAGTGAGCGCGGCTCGGGGGAGGAAAGATGCCGGCAACGCCGACAACAAAATGGCAAGTCAGTGGCTACCGGTTTCTCGTGCGACGGATGGAACATGCGCTCGTGCGCAGGGACGTCCGGATGTTGCACGATCCAATGCGCTCGCAGTCTCGCGCGTTGGCGGTCGGAGCGGTACTGGCGTCGCTTGGGCTCGCCGCATGTGCGGTCCTCGCGCTGATCAGGCCGCAGGACAAGATCGCCGACAACAAGATCGTGGTCGGGAAGGATTCCGGCGCGATGTTCGTCGTCCTCGGCGACACCGTGCACCCCGTGATGAACCTGGCTTCGGCACGGCTCGCGGTCGACGATCCGGCGAAGCCTGCGATCGTCAAGGAGTCCGAGCTCGGTAAGCGCCCGCGCGGGCCGCTGGTCGGTATTCCGGGCGCGCCGTCGGCACTGCCGTTCGACAAGGGCGGCAGGGGGCAGGTGTGGACCGTGTGCGACGCGATCGACGCCGATGGGACGCGCTCGATCACAAGCTCGGTCCTCGTCGGTGATCCCAAGCTCGGTGACAGCGTTACCGGTCTGGAAAGCGGCGAGGCACTGCTGTTGTCGGCCGACGACGGCACCTACCTCGTCTACAACGGCAAGCGCGCGAAGATCGACCTCACCAACCGGGCAGTGACCAGTGCGTTGGCCCTCGAAGGTGCCACGCCGCGTCCAGTCAGCCGGGGTCTGCTCAATGCAATCCCGGAGGTGCCGGCGATCGCTGCGCCCAAGATCGACGGCTCAGGCGGCACCCCCTCTTACCCGATGCCCGGGCAGAGGATCGGCTCGGTCGTCGCGGTGCCTCGCGGCGCTGATACTCAGTACTACGTCGTGCTCAAGGACGGCATACAAGCGGTCAGCTCGGCTACTGCGGACCTGATCCGGTTCACCGACTCGCAAGGTGCCGCCGAGATGAGCAAAGTGACTCCTGATGCGCTCACCAAGGCGCCTCCCGTTGAACGCCTTGCCGTTTCGACGTTTCCACAGACAGCACCATCGGTCGTCACCTCGCGTGAGAAGCCGGTGAGCTGCCTGTCCTGGAAGCCGGTCGGTACCGCACAGGACAAGGTGCAAAGCGGTGTCGGCGCCGAGGTGACCGTGCTGTCCGGTCGTGGTCTGCCGATCGCGGCCGACGCGAAGATGGTCAAACTTGCCCAGGCGGACGGGCCGGGTGCCAACGCGGACACTGTCTACCTCCACCCGGGTACCGGCGCGTTCGTGCAGACGACGGGCATCGAGCCGACCAGTCAACGCAAAGACAGCTTGTTCTACATCTCCGACGCGGGCGTCCGGTTCGGTGTCACGGACGTCGCGGCAGCGAAGGCACTCGGTTTCAGTACCGCACCCGAGCCGGCGCCGTGGGCGATTGTCGACCTGCTTGCACCGGGCCCTGCGCTAGGACGCGAAGGAGCCTTGATCGCTCACGACGGCGTCGCACCGGACCCGTCGCCCGCGGCGCTGCCGGCAGCCGAGACATCCGGCGGCTGAAACCGGTGGCGCAACGGGAACGACGCGAGCAGGCCGAGTACGAGTAGCACCGCGATGATTCCCGTGCCGATCAGCGCGGCGTTACGCGGTCCGTTGTCAGCAGGCGCGATCGCGGGAGGAATCGCCATCGTCGCCGAGTGGGGCTTGTTGTCCAGGCGGCCATCGAGCGGAATCTCCGCGGTGACCGCTGCATACGGATCGATGATGCCGTAGCCAACCGACGGGTTCCAGCCTTCTGCCGGAGCGTGCGCGGTCGCCTTTATCCGGTTCATGACCTGTTTGGCCGTCAGCTGTGGAAAGCGAGCGCGGACGAGCGCTGCGGTACCCGATACGAAAGGCGCCGCGAAACTCGTTCCGGTGAACGGTCCAACGCCGCCCTTGTCATCGACTTTGGCGCTCGCAAGGCCGGAACCGCGAGCATCGAGCGACGTGATGCCTTCGCCCGGTGCGGCGACATCGACCCAGGGGCCTGGGACCGTGAAGCTCGACGGCGCGCCGTTGGTGTCGACGGAGCCGACGGCGAGGACATAGTCGTCGTACCAGGCCGGCGTGACCTTGGTGACGACCCGATCCCAGCGATCGGCGTCGGGATGCAGTGGATTGATCGGCGGATTGCCGGCCTTGCACGTTTGTGTGTCGTTGTTGCCGGCCGCAGCGACGATCACCACATTCTTGACCAGCGATGCGTACTGCACGGCGGCACCGAGCGCGGTGTCGTTCATTTGTCCTGTCGCACACGCGACTTCGGAGATGTTGATGACAGTCGCGCCCATGTCCGCGGCGTGGCGGACGGCCGATGCCATGGTGTTGACGTTTCCATACCCGTCGGCGTTCGCGCCTGGTTCCTGCTGGGCTGAACGGCCGGCGACTTGAAAAGCGTTGCTCGACTGGCGAATCGAGATGATCCTGGCCTCGGGTGCAGCCCCGGAGAAGCCATCGCCCGAGACTTGGGAGGCCGCGATGATTCCGGCGACGACCGTTCCGTGCACATCGCAGTCGTCGGTGCCGTCGCTGGTCCCGACGTAGTCGCCACCCGCGCCGAGGCTCGGCAGTCTCGGGTGTTTGGACACCCCAGTGTCGATGACAGCGACGGTTTGTCCTGCACCCCTTGTGAATCGCCAGGCGCCTTCGAAGTCGAGGTCACGTTGCGCCGTCGGAATCGCCGGCCCTTCGCTTGCCTTCTGGGTCGCGAAACAGGTCGTCTTCTGCTCGGTTTTGTCCGGCGGTGCAGGCTTGCCGTCGGCGGGCAGTCGCCCGGACTCGATCGGTGGTGGCCCGTCCGCGAAGGCGCTGCCTTGTCCGAGTGATGTTGTCAACGCGACGAGGGCGCCTACGGTGATCAGTCGGGCGGCCCCGCGCAGCCCCGTGGCCTTCACAGCCCGCGCATGAGCGAGTACAGGCTCGCAACCCAGCAGACCAGCGGAAGTACGGCGGCGACACAGGCGTATTCGAGCAGTTCGACCGAGCGGCGCAGTGGAGGCGAAAACGTCTGGTTCGGGGCGACGATTCCCAGCGTCAGAGCGGCGACAGCGAGCGCGATCGCGAACGCGAACACCAGGATCGGTTGGTCGAGCGCCACCGCCGCGCCGATGAGCAG
>JBBSKP010000313.1:0-4823 GCA_038256175.1 Mycobacteriales bacterium | reverse complement strand
GGGTCCAAGTCGGGGTGCAGCACTTGCAGACCGGCGATGAGCAGCGGGATGAACACCTGCTGCGGCAATGTGAGGTCGACGTCGCCGTTCGCCGGAGCGACGCCCGAAATATCGGCAGCGGGCGACAGGTTTGCCGAACCGACGAAGTCGAGGCCTGCACCGTAATCGGCAGCAAGTTCGGCCGCAGCCCACGATGCCTGCCCACCTTGCGACACGCCTAGTGCCGCCCAGCGCGTCGAGGTGTCGGGGACGATCGAACGAGCCGCGCGCACCGCGTCGATCAGGTTGTACGCGGCCGAATTCGGCTCGAGATAGGGGTGCGGTCCGTCGGTGCCGAGCCCTTGAAAATCGCTGACGGTGACGACGAAGCCGCGTTGCAACAACGCAATGACAATTCCGATGCTGCCCAGCAGGTTCGAATACCGCGACGGTGCGCACTCGTCGTCGACACCGGTTGTCCCGTGGCCGACGGTGACGACCGGCCAGCCACCGGCAGGGGTGGGTCCCGGCGGTGCAAACACGGTCCCGCTGACCTCGGTTCCGCCGCCGTCGACTCCCGATGTGGATCGGTACCGGATCTTGGTTGCGGCAACACCGGGTACGGCATCGGCGGCATCGGTCTGTTCCACGGGCTCCTGGAAAACGACCCGACCACGTTCGCCTCCGACCGGCGCCGGAGTCGCGGGAGTGCTCGGGGTCGCAGACATTGCAGGCGTTTCAGAGGTCTGCGACGTCGTAGAGATTGGCGACGAGCCACCGCACGCAACCAACGAGCACGCAGCTACGGCGACGACCAGACCCATAACGCCGCGTGACCGCACAGCTAGCCGTTCTCGCGAGCCATGAGCGCCTTGACGAACACGCCGGGAATGTCGGCAGGATTCTCCGCAATGAAACTCGAACTCTGCGTGGCGGCCGAGATCTTCTGCAGCACAGGCGCGTCCGCGTCCTTGGTGATGCCGATCGTCACGACCTGCACCGGCCGCGCAGGATCCTGTTCGCGCTGGAACGTTGCAAGCAACTCGTCGAGCGAGATGCTGCCCGGGTCCTCGTTCGCGCCGTCGGTCAACAAGATAACGCTGTTCACCGCGCCGGGGTCGTAGCTTTCCTTCACCTTGCGCCAGGCAGCGAGAACGGTGTCGTAGAGCCCCGTTGCCCCGCCGATCAAGGCCGGCAGAGACAGGACGGATTGCGCGATCTGCTGACGCTGGGAGATCCCGTCGGACGCCTCACCCATCTTGCGAATCGGGACCAGTTCGCGGTAGTCCTTGCCCGGACCGTCGAGATTGGTCGAGAACGCCCACAACCCCAATGCAGCATTGTCGTTGAACAGCGTGAGCCCGTTGCCTCCAGCGCTGATCATCAGCTGCATACGTGTCTGCGAGCCGGCTTGGATGTTCATCGATCCGGACACATCCGCAACGGCCAGCGTGCGGATCGGCAGTGCGAGGCGCGCAAAATTCTTGACCGCGGTATTTACTTTCGACTGGTCGGCAACGGTCAGAGTCTGCACTTGGCCGACCCCACGATTCTGGTCGAGCGGCGCCATATCCGGCTGCCGGAAACCTGCCTCAGACAGCGCAGTCTTCCCGGCGTCCGACGCGAATGCATCGGCGAGACGCTTAGCGGCCTCGACGGCGTCGCCATGTTTCGGCCCAGCAGGTTCGGTCGCCGCGATCGGATAGTTCATGACGACAGCGCCGGTCGGGGGGACCTCGCCGGCAAGTTTCGCGTTGGGATTGCGCTGCTGGTAGGCGATCATCTGCTGCTCGGAGGCAATCGCGACGCCACCATCTTTGACGACAGCGCCAAGGCGCGCATCGACGTTCTCGTCGCCGGTTCGGCTGCCTTGAGACTGTGCGAGAGGAACCAGCGCGCTCTCGACATCGTCGCCAGTGGGCGCTTCGGCGAGTGCGGCGGTGAGGGGAGCAAGCGAGACGCCGTCGATGAGCGGATTGCCCATACGAACGCCCTGGGCGGTCAGCAAGGTGAGCCACGAGTCGAAAGTGGGAACGTCTCCCTGCCTGCCGACGATGACGACCGGCGTCGCGGCGACGGATTCGGTCGGTGTGTCCACGATTGCACCGGTGGACTCGCCTGCGCGCTGCAACCAGTACGACGAATCAGGAATCCAGATCGAGGGAGCATTTCGTCCGGTCGCAACGGCGGAGACAGTCGCGGCGGATTCGGCGGCTGTCACGGTAAACGTCGAACAACCCAGATCCTTCTCGCTGCGGCTGTCGATCACCTTCTGCACGACGGGCGCAATGCTGGCGTCGGCTGCGACGCTGTAGTTGGCGGTGTCCGAACAACCACCGAACAACGTCTTCGCCTTGCCCGATGCGAAGATCCCACCGACGACCAGGACGATCAGGCCGATCGCGAGAGCTCCCCATTTCACGGCAGGCGTCACCCCGCGCGAAGTCGACTGCGCTGCTTTGTGCCGAGCCATAAGAATTACCTCGCTTGACTTCAGCGGGCGCGCACTAGTGCGCTGGCCCGCTTACGGACCCGCGAAGCCTACCGCGACGGTGCCCAACCAAGGATTTCGACCGCCTGCGCGCTCAATCATATTGCACCACTTGAGTTTTCTGGTATTGCCCCTCAGCTCGGCGTGACTGCGCAGGTGCCGCCCTTGCCCGGCAAACGGTAGCGATTCGCCGCCACCCACCGGTATGCGACGTCCTGAATCCAGCGAATACCCGGAATCCGGTAGATGTAGAACGGGATCCGCGTGCCGAGCGCTACGCCGAGCGCGACGTTCACCGCGGCGGCGCCACCGTACCGATCACCACCGGAATCGACCGCCCACGCCTGCTCCAACGCTTGGTCGAAGGTGATCTCGAAGCGCTCGGGGGCGCCTCGGTCCTGAGCTGCGAGGATCTTCACTCTGCCGCGGCGGTCGATGCGCCGCAGCCAATGCACGCATCGACCACAGAAGCCGCAATCCCGGTCGTACAGAATCTCAGCGGCGTATCTCGAATCCGGCGCGACCGGCATCGCAGCTCCTCTGGCTAACGGTCAAGCTTGCGGTGGAATGACCTTCTTCGCCGCTTGCTTGCCCTTTTCGATCTTGTCGGCGTATTTGCCCTTTGTCTTGTCATCGATGAAGCCACCGGCCTTGTCAACGGCGTCGGTGATCTTGTCGGAATTCTTGGCCGCGGCGTCCTGCGCCTTGTCGACCAAACCTTTGATCTTGTCAGCGAATGCCATCAGAGTGCCTTCTTCGCAGCGTCCTGCGCCTTGTCGACCTTGTCGGCGAACTTGCCGCCCGTCTTGCTGTCCACGATGTCGCCGGCCTTGTCGATCGCCTGGTCGACCTTGTCCGGGTTCTTCGCGGCGAACTCCTTGGCTTTGTCCGCCAGGCCCTTGATCGAATCGAATGCGCCCATACTCATCTCCTGATCTAGAAACCGTCCCTCGGCCACTCGATCTCAACCCTAGACACTTTCGGCGGTGTCGATCGACTTCGTGACAATCACGACTACGCATATCCGGTTGGCTCTGTGCGAACTATCACGGATGTGCGAAGTTGGGTCGCGTCGGCGTGACAATAGGGTCGAGGCACGAGGAGAGGTGGACGAATGTCGACAGTGCTGTTGACCGGTGGGACGGGCACGCTCGGCCGGGTTGTGCATCAGGATCTGCTCAGCCAGGGCCTCGACGTGCGGGTTTTCAGCCGCAGCCTCCGTCCGGCCGGCGTCGAACCGGGCGAGTGGGCGACCGGGGACCTCCGCAAGAACATCGGCGTGGCCGAGGCGATGGGCGGAATCGACGTCATCGTGCACTGCGCTACCGGGCTCGGTGACGTCGCCGCTGCGAAGAATCTGATCGCCGCGGCCCGTGCAGCGGGAACGCCACACCTCGTATACATCTCCATCGTCGGCATCGACGACATCCCGCTGTTCTACTACCGCGCCAAACGCGAGGTCGAGGATCTGGTCGAATCCGCGGAACTGCCGTGGACGATTCTGCGCGCAACGCAATTCCACGACCTCGTGGTCCGGATGTTCGCGAGCCAGCGCGGACTCCCCGTCCTGCTGGCACCATCGTTCTCGTTTCAGCCGATCGACGTCCGCGACGTTTCGGCACGGCTGGCCGAGATCGCCGCGCAGCCCGCGACCGGACGCGTCCCCGACATCGGTGGGCCCGAAGTCCGCACAGCCGGCGACCTCGCCCGCGTCTACCTGGCGTCCGAGCACCGTCGCCGCCGTGTGGTCGGCTTCGGGCTGCCGGGCAAGATCTTCGCGGGATTCAAGCGAGGCCACAATCTCGTACCGGCGCACACGGTCGGCAAGATCACATTCGACGAGTACCTCACCGCCAATAAGGACTCCAACTAGGCGTCGAGGCCGACCCACCAGTCGCGCTGCTCGTTCGGGACCATCACGTCGACGCGTTCCCCGGGCTTGGGCACGAACGTAGCCGTCCGCGCATTCAGGGCGGCGACGTTCAATCGCTCGACCGGCTCGGCCCACGAGTGGAATGCCAGGTTGAACGTCGCCCAATGGATCGGCAGCAACGTCCCGAACTCGGCGTCACCCTTGTTGAGATCCGCGTGGGCCGTCACAGCCTCTTCGGGATTCATATGGATGTCGTGCCAGAACTCGTTGTATGCACCGATCGGGAGCAGCGTCAGGTCGAACGGTCCATGGGCGGCACCGATCTCGGCAAAGCACTTTCCGTAGCCGGTGTCGCCACCGAAATACGCACGGCGCGTTGGCCCTTCGATTGCCCACGACGCCCACAACGTCGTGTTGCGCACCAGCCCACGCCCGGAGAAATGCCTGGCCTCGGTGCACGTAATCGTCAGATCGGCAATG
>JBBSKP010000312.1:0-4827 GCA_038256175.1 Mycobacteriales bacterium | reverse complement strand
GAACCCGACCCCACGGTCCGGGCGCACGCAACCGCCGACATCCTCCTCGAGCGGTACGGCGTGGTCACCAGAGGCTCGGTGATGAGCGAGGGCATCACAGGCGGATTCGCGCTGATGTACAAAGTGCTGACCGGGTTCGAGGACAGCGGCCGCTGCCGGCGTGGCTATTTCGTCAATACCCTTGGTGGCGCTCAGTTCTCGACGTCCGACGTTGTCGATCGCTTGCGCGAGCACGGGGCGGCATACAGCGACGAGCGTAAGCAAGGCATCGCTGTTGCGCTGGCCGCCGCGGACCCGGCGAACCCGTATGGCGCTGCGTTGCCGTGGCCGGCGAGCGTGGACGGATCTGGGCACCGTCCGGGACGTAAAGCCGGCGCGCTCGTCGTTCTCGTCGACGGCGAATTGGTACTTTACGTCGAACGCGGCGGTAAGACCTTGTTGACATTCACCGATCGCGAGGACGCGCTCGGTGCAGCCGCCGACGCATTAGCGGGTCTGGTGAAGCATCGGCGAGTCGACCGGATCGTGATCGAGAAGGCGAACGGCGAGACGATTCACGGCAGTGCACTTTCCGGGGTTCTCGTCGGAGCCGGATTCGCGCCGACGCCCCGCGGTTTGCGGTTGCGGGGTTGAGGATCCACCGTGCCCGAGGGTGATTCGGTGTGGCGGGCCGCATATCGGTTGCATACCGCCTTGGCTGGAAAGCCATTGACCGGGTGCGACGTTCGAGTTCCGCGCTACGCGACCGTCGATCTCACGGGCCGAACGGTCGATGAGGTAGTCAGCCGCGGAAAGCACCTTCTCACCCGCGTCGGCGACGTGACCGTACACACACATCTGAAGATGGAAGGCGCCTGGCATATTCATCAGCCTGGCGACCGTTGGCGACGGCCCGCCCATCAAGCCCGGATCATCTTGCGGACGGAAACCACTGAGGCCGTGGGCTTCTCGTTGGGCATCGTCGAAGTGCTCGCGCGAACCGAGGAGTCGCGCGCAGTCGGCCACCTCGGGCCGGACCTGCTCGGCGCCGATTGGGATCCCGACGAGGCTGTGCGCCGCCTATCACAGGAGCCTGACCGACCGATCGGCCTCGCGCTCCTCGACCAACGAAACCTCGCCGGGATCGGCAACATCTTCCGCAGCGAAACCTGCTTCCTGCAGCGGGTCGATCCGCGCACGCCCGTTCGCGACGTCGAGGATCTGCACGCGTTGGTCGAGGAGGCCCGCCGCATTCTCACGGCGTCGATCCAGCGTGGCCGCCACCGCGAGTTGGTCTACGGCCGACGCCGAATGCCTTGTCCGCGTTGCGGTACCAACATCATCTCGGTTGCGCTGAGCGACAGTCCCATATCCGAGCGGCACATCTACCTGTGCCCGAAATGTCAGGCCCCGCGCAACTGACCGCTCGGGTTCCGATTGGCCCGCTCCAGCATGGCGACGCAGTGCCGCACAAAACGATCACGTCCGACGGTGATGACCCCGTCCAGATAGTTCGCAAACAGAGTGACCAACGCCCCTACCAGACCGATCGCAGTCATCTGCTTCTCTGCAGGATCGTCGATCGCGGACAGCTGCGCCTCGATCAATGCGGTAAATCCGGGAACCAGCTCGAGACCCCGCGCACCGATTCCGGGTTCGGTCGTCGGCGCGAGCAGCAGAACGCGGCCCATCGCGGGGTGATCGACGATCAGCTCGACGAACGCGTTCACTGCCGCGGTTGCAATATCGGTCTCCGAATCGGTCGTCGCGACCGCCGCGATCAAGGCATCCCGCGCCGCGCCGGCGACGTTCTCGTACACCTCGAGCACGAATTGATCGCGATCAGCAAAGCTCTCGTAGAAGTACCGCTCGGTCAATCCCGCCGCCCGGCACACCGCGCGGACATTGACCGCCGGACCCTTCACCGCCCCGAGTAGCTCTATGCCGACCAGCAGCAACTCGTCGCGTCGAATCCGTTGCCGTTCCGCAAGGTCGACGCCGGCCCAACTGCGTGTTCCGGTGCGGCCGGCGTTGGTCATCGACACTCCTCGAGGCACTACCAGTATTGACTACTGCTGTTGTCGATCGTAGTCTGACAACATGCGTAGTCAGAGCAGTGTCGCTCACGACACCGAGATCGACCCCGTTCCGCTTGGTCCCGATTCACTCACCTGGAAGTACTTCGGGGATTCCAGCGGATTCATGATTGGCCTGTGGGCCGGGTCCATGCAGAACATGCACCCCAAGCTCGGTGCCGCGGTCGAGGAGCACTCGGAGTTCTTCCGGGAACGAATCGAGCGGCTCATGCGGTCGATCTATCCCATTGCCGGCGTCGTTTTCGATGGCGATCGAGCTCCACAGACCGGACGTGAAGTTCGCGACTACCACCGCGACATCAAGGGCGTCGACAACCAAGGCAGGCGCTATCACGCTCTCGACCCCGACGTCTTCTACTGGGCGCATGCGACGTTCTTCATGGGCGTCATCACCGTTGCCGAACGGTTCATGGGCGGACTCACCGAAGCCGACAAGCGCCAGCTGTTCGACGAGCACGTGCAGTGGTACCGGATGTACGGCGTGAGCATGCGTCCGGTCCCCAAGACATGGGAAGACTTCCTGATCTACTGGGACGACACGTGCCGCAACGTCCTCGAAGACAACAAAGCGACCCGCGACGTTCTCGACCTGAGCGAACTGGGTAAGCCACCGATGATCAGACATCTGCCCGATTCCGTCTGGACGTTGATCAGGCCCGCCGTTGCACGTTCGTACGTCTGGCTGACGGTCGGTATATACGAAGAGCCGGTGCGCGAACTGCTCGGCTACCGCTGGAACGGCCGCGACGAGTGGCTGTTTCGGCGCATCAGCGAGGGTGTCACGGTCGTCAACTCGCTGATCCCCAGTCGGCTTCGCACCCACCCGCGCGCACAAGCTGGATTCGATCGCGCGGCGGGCACGATTCCCGCCGACGCCCCGTTGATCGAAACGCCGCGCGCGTTCCTCCCGCCGATCGATCAGTGGGACGATCCGAAGCACTACAACCCGTACCGGGGGCAATGCCCGGTCGGCGGTCAGATCCCGATGGGTACAGGTTCCAAGATCTGACCACGTGCCTCGGGTGCGGCAGCCCGTAGCGCGTCGGCCGATTCGTCGTCCGGCTGAGCCTGGGAACGCACTTCGGCATCGACTCTCGCGAAGTAGGTTTCGACCTCCCTGTCGACGTCGCTCGGATCCCACCCGAGCACTGGCGCAACAAGATTCGCTACCTGCTCAGCGCAATTGGCGCCGCGGTGCGAGTACTCGATGGCAATGCGCGTACGCCTGGCGAGAATGTCCTCCAGGTGCAGCGCGCCCTCCGCAACGACGGCATAAACGACTTCCACCTGCAGATACGACGGCGCATCGGTGATCGGTTGCAATAGCTCCGGCTGATCCTGCGCCAACTCGAGAACCTCGTCGATCAACGAGCCGTAGCGGTCGAGCAGATGCTTGATGCGGTACGGATGCAATCCGTAGATCTCGCCGAGGTGCAGCGTCTGGTTGATCAAGGCGAAGTAGCCGTCGGCGCCGACCAGCGGCACCTTCTCGGTGATCGACGGCGACACCCGCGCCGGAATGTCCTCTGCCGCTGCCTCGACCGCATCCTCGGCCATGACGCGATACGTCGTGTACTTGCCACCGGCGATCGCGACCAGACCAGGAGCGACCCGAGCAACCGCGTGTTCGCGCGACAACTTCGACGTCTCGTCGCTCTCGCCGGCGAGCAGCGGGCGTAGTCCCGCGTAGACGCCCTCGATGTCGTCATGCGTCAAGGGCGTCACCAAGACCTGATTGACACGCGTGAGGATGTAATCGATATCGGCCTTCGTGGCAGCCGGATGCGCGAGGTCGAGATTCCAGTCCGTATCGGTTGTCCCGATAATCCAATGTGTTCCCCACGGGATGAGGAACAACACCGACGTCGCGGTGCGCAGGATTATCGCGGCCTCGCTGACAATCCGGTCGCGGGGAACCACGATATGCACGCCCTTCGACGCGCGCACCCGGAAGCGGCCACGCTGTCGCGAGAGCGCTTGGATCTCGTCGGTCCAGACACCAGTCGCGTTGATCACGACATGGCCGCGGATCTCGGCAGAACGTCCGTCTTCGGAATCATGCACTCGCACACCGGAAACCCGGTCCGCCTCGCGGAGGAATCCGACCACTTGCGTCGAGGTCCGCACCACGGCCCCATAAAAGGCGGCGGTACGAGCGACGGTCATCGTATGCCTGGCATCGTCGACGACGGTGTCGTAGAAGCGAATTCCGCCGACAAGGGAGTTCCGCTTGAGCGCAGGCGCCAACCGGAGCGCGCCCGAACGTGTCAGATGCTTTTGCGCTGGAACAGATTTCGACCCACCTAACTGGTCGTAGAGAAGCATGCCGGCGGCGACGTAGGGGCGCTCCCAGCCGCGATGCGTGAGAGGGAACAGGAACTGCAGCGGCTTCACCAAGTGCGGCGCGAGAGTCGTCAGCGACAGCTCCCTTTCCCGCAGCGCCTCACGCACCAGACCGAATTCGAGTTGCTCGAGATACCGCAGGCCGCCATGAAACATCTTCGACGATCGGCTCGACGTGCCCGATGCGAAATCGCGGGCTTCGACAAGTGCAACCTTGAGTCCACGGGTGGCCGCATCGAGAGCGACTCCGGCCCCGACAACTCCGCCTCCGATGACGACGACGTCAAACTGTTCTTTCTGCAGCTGGTCCCATGCACGCTCGCGCTGCTCTGGGCCCAGGAACTGCGAACCTGGCTGCTTGGTCAACGCGCGCTCCTGTCAATTGGTGACGGATCAAATCCCAGGCTAG
>JBBSKP010000311.1:0-4845 GCA_038256175.1 Mycobacteriales bacterium | reverse complement strand
TGGAGCGCCGACGGTACCGAGACGAAGCTTCCCCGGCGGGCTGATCGTGACGAGACCCGACAGTTCGGACATGCCCCAGGCATCGCTGACCGGGATACCGAATCCGTTGAAGAACCTGATCACATCGGCGGCGATCGGGGCGGCCCCGGACAACGCCAGCTTCGCTTCCTCGAGGCCGAGGGCCGCGCGCAGCTTCGACAGCACGAGCTTGTCGGCCAACTGCTCCTGCACCTTCAGCGCCGCGCCGACGGGCTTGCCGTCCAACCGTGCATCGGATGCGGTCCGCCCGACGCCGACTGCCCAGGCGGCCAGCTTGGCCTTGACTCCAGTGGCTTCGCTGAGCTTGTGGTCGATCCCAGCCTTGATCTTCTGCCAGACCTGCGGCACGGCACCGAAAATCGTCGGACGCACATCGACGACCGCGGCGCGAAAGTCCTTGCGATCGGCAACTGTCGTGACCTGTGTGCCGACAACCATCTGGGTATAGAGGCCTGCCCAACGATCCGCGATGTGCGCGGCCGGAAGGAAGGAGATCAACCGGTCGTCCGGAGTCGCGCCCATCAACAACTCGGTTCCGTCCACCATCGCGAGCATGTTGCGATGAGTGAGCTGAACACCTTTCGGATCGCCGGTGGTTCCAGAGGTGTAGATCAGCGTCAGGACGTCTTCTGCGCTGACTGCCCGCCAGGCTGCGTCGAAGTCGAACGCCGGGTCACCGGACGAGGCAACCTCGGCGATCCCGATCGTGCCCTCGGGCGTTGCGTCGATGCAGACGATCGTCTCGAGCGCGGTGCCTTCCCTACCCGCGACGACGTTGGGTACGAACTGCTCCTCGCATACGACCATCTTATTTCCGGAGTCCGCGAACAGGTAGTTGATCTGTTCCGGCGAGGACGTGTTGTAGACGGAGAAGGGCGTCGCACCGAGATGCTGCAGGGCTACGTCGATGACGAAGAACTCGGGCCGGTTCACCATCATCAAGGCGACCGTGTCGCCCTTGCGAACACCTCGTGCGGCAAAGCCCGCAGCGAGTTCGCGGACCTGCTTGTCCCACTGCGCAAACGTGATCGTGACTGCGTCACCGGGCGTGCGGACCGCAATCCGCGCCGGATCTCGCTTGACGGTCGCTTGGAATGCTTCACACATTGTCGAGGCGGCCGAAGCATGTGTTTCGGGCATGTTCTGACTCCCTGGGGTCCCACATCGAAGAAGATGGCGAACCGGACCCTAACATCCAGGTGAACCCTGCCAATAGGACAATTCGGACGAACTGTTTCGATTACCCCGCCAGCAGGATCTCGACGCACCGCGCGGGGTCGTCCGAGAACGGAAGGTGGCCCGCTGCGGGGATCGTGATGTGCGTCGCGGTTGGTAGCTCGGCCATCGCACGAGCCGACTGCGTCCGATAGATCAGCAGCGCATCCCGGCTTCCCCACGCAATTGTTACCGGAACATCGCTCAGCTCATGGCCATTCGTGAATCGGTAATCCTTGAACGAGGCGATCGCCTGCTCGAAACCTGTCGCGTCGAAGACTCCTTCGACGTCGAGGCGCACCTGCTCCGGCGCAACCCGCCCGGGCTGCCCGTACATCAACCGGAGCATTTCGTTTCCCGGTCGGTGCCCGACCCACCACGCCATCTGCGCCGGCCACCGCGCGATCAGCCGGTGCAGCAACGCCAGCGATTGGCGGCACCACACAAGTTCAGCTTTGTTCCAGAATCCGATCGGCGAAAATGCGACAACCGCTCCGGCGACGCCACGGCGGCCGAGCTCGAGTGCGATGCCGCCACCCATCGAGTTTCCCGCGATGTCGGGTCGATCGAGCCCGAGTTCTGCAACAAGCGTCTCGACACGATCGACGAGCCGTTCGACGCGACAAGGGCCGTCGAGCGGACTCGCGCCGAAGCCGGGCAGATCGATCGCTATTACATCGCGCTCCGCTGCCAGCGCGTCGACGATCGGATTCCACACTTCTTTGCGACTGCCCACCCCGTGGATGAGGATCAGTGGTTTGCCCACGCCCCGGCGCTCGTAAACCAGGCTTCCAGATACGTCAGGCATCGATGTCCCGTCTCGTCGGTGTTCGCTGCTGCATCCGATGACAATAGGCAACCCGGAGATTTGTTGACAATCAGCCAACAACCTCAGCGAGCGTGCCGGCTCTTCAACAACGCCTTTGCCGCCTGCATGTGCCGAGCTTTGCGTGCCATGGTGAGCAGCTTCAGCGGAGCCGGAAAACGCTGCCGCGTGATCGACTTGGCGCGCGAGAACTCCCGCAGGCCGTCGGCCCCATGGATACGGCCGAAACCGGATTCACCGAGACCGCCGAACGGCAATGCAGCGACCCCTGCGAAGCCCAGCACCGAGTTGATCGTCACGACACCGGCACGCAGTCGCTCCGCAGCCCATTGCGCGGTCCGGGCGTCGCGCGTGAAGATCGATGCGCCGAGCCCGTAGCCGGTCGCGTTCGCCCGAACTATGGCCTCCTGCAGGTCGGCCACTCTATTGACGACCACGACCGGCCCAAAGGTCTCCTGTGTGACCGCAATACTGTCCTCGGGGACGTCGGCGAGGATCACCGGCTCGATGTACGGTTCGCGGATCGATTCGAGCCCACCGACGACCGCGCGCCCACCTCGCGCGAGAGCATCGCGGATATGCTCACGAACGATCCCGACCTGCGACTCCATCGTCATGGGTCCGTACGAAGCGCCTCGGTCGGCTCCTGGTTTCAGCCTGCACACTCGCTCGACAAGCAACTCAAGGAACTGGTCGTATACCTGCTCGACAACATAGATTCGCTCGACGCCGGCGCAGGTCTGACCCGCGTTTCCCATCGCGCCGAATGCCGCCGCATCCGCCGCATCCTCGAGATTCGCATCGAGGTGTACCAGCATCGCGTCCTTGCCACCACCCTCGATCACCGCCGGCGTGAGCGTTTCGGCGCACGCTGCGAGCACCTTCCGTGCCGTCGCGGGTGAGCCGGTGAACGCGATCTTGTCCACCCGCGAGTGACACAGTGCTGTGCCCGTCGACGCGTCGCCGGTCACCACCTGCAATACAGGTTGGTTCGGGGCAAGCGTCGCCCAACTCTCGGCGAGCCACACCCCGACGCCCGGCGTCAGCTCGCTCGGTTTGAAGACAACGGCATTTCCGGCTGCGAGGGCATACGCGATCGATCCCATCGGCGGGTAGACGGGGTAGTTCCACGGTCCGATCACGCCGACGACACCCATCGGCTCGTAACCGACCGAGCTCGCTTGGTTGGAACTCACCAGACCGGAACGAACCTTGCGACGATCGAGCACCTTCTGCGCGTTGCGAGCAGCCCAATCGAGGTGCTCGATGGCCAGCATTACCTCAAGCAGCGCGTCGTCGGGCGGCTTACCGGTCTCTTGCGAAACAACGCCCGCGAGTTCCCGCGCTCGACGGGCGATGAGTCGTTTCCAATCGAGCAGCCAGCGTTTGCGACCGTCGAATCCGATCTCGGTCCACCAATGGGCGGCCGATCGCGCCTCCAGCAAGGTTCGCGTCACGTCTTCAGCGCTCATGACTGCGAAATCCCCCACGACCTCGCCTGTTCGCGGATCGAACGAGGTCAGCACCCGCGATCGCAGGTCCGCTGGCCGAGAATTGTGGACCGATTCGGGCATGCGCTCCCTAACTGGAAATCACATCAAATATATTTGATGTGATTTAATGTCTCTGCAAATTCAACATTAGTGCGACTGCGCGATACGCGACAGGTTCACCGAGGAAGGAGCGTTGACATGACCACCGCCAGCTCCCGTGAGCCCGGCGTCCTGCGCCGCCGCCCGCAATTGTCTGACGAGGTCGCCGGACACGTCCGCGGACTGATCATGTCCGGCAGCGTGCGCCCGGGCGACTTCATACGACTCGACGAAACAGCTGCCGAGCTCGGTGTGAGCGTGACCCCCGTCCGCGAAGCGCTGCTGACGCTTCGCGGTGAGGGCCTCGTCGAACTGGTCCCGCACCGGGGATATGTCGTATCGGCGCTGCGACGTGACGACATCGTCGACCTTTTCTGGCTGCAAGGCCAGATCGCCGAGGAACTCGCGCAACGAGCGACCACACTCGTCAAACCGGAGACTCTCGACGAGTTGACGGCGATCAACAAACAACTCGCGCGGGCGGTCGAGGACGCGGACGCCGAACGAATCGAGCTCTTGGAGTTCAACTTTCACCGCGTACTCAATATCGCTTCGGACGCGAAGAAACTGTCGTGGTTCCTGCTCAATGCGACCCGATACACACCCGCCCGCTTCTACTCCGCCGACCACGGGTGGGGCGAGGCGGCCGTCGCCAGCCACACACGCCTGATCGACGCGATGGCCAAAGGCGACCCGACGGCCGCCGGCGCCGAGACGCGAGCACATTTCGACGACGGCGCGCGACGACTCGTTACCCAGTTGGAGACGAGCGGCATGTGGGACTGAGTCGTTCGACACTGCCGGGTAACGTCTAGGCGACAGAGCGAGATCAGTTACGAAGTACTGATACAGCCGACCTGCGCGTCGGCAACCTTGATCGCCCAACAGTGGAGAGTTGATGCCGACCTTGCAGGACCAAGCGGTTTTCGTCGAGGCCGTCACGAAGTCTTTCGGGGATGTGCACGCCCTTCAAGGCATCAGCTTCGAAGTTGAACGTGGCACCGTCCTCGGCATCCTCGGGCCGAACGGTGCGGGCAAGACGACAATGGTGAAGGTGCTGTCGACGCTGCTCCGGCCGGATTCGGGCCGCGCGCTAGTCGCCGGGCACGACGTTGCAACGGACGCAGCTGCGGTTCGACGTTCGATCATGATGACCGGCCAGTATGCGGCCCT
>JBBSKP010000310.1:0-4901 GCA_038256175.1 Mycobacteriales bacterium | reverse complement strand
GGCGCAGCGAATCGCCGCTGGCTCGCTGCTGGGACGGTATGCGGGCGGCCGGTTGACGCGTGGTTTGGTCGCGGAGGCGTCGGATCTCGTCTTTGATGTCGGTTTGGGTGTAGATCCAGGATCGGGACACGCCGGCGTGGCGGGCGACGGATTCGACGGTGAGCACGGCGCCGGTGCGGTCGAGTTCGTGGATCGCCGCGATCGCTTTGGCGCGGGTGAGTTCGTGGCGCTGCGCGGCAGCGGTCTTGAGGTGAATGCTGTTGTCAGCCCGCATGTTCGGTGTCCTTAGAGTCGTCGAGGGCGGTGATGATGGTGTCAAGGTTGTGGAGGACCTGCTTGTTCATTTCGGCGAGTCGTTGCTGGCCGCGGGCCTCGGCGGCGGTGACCAGTTGCAGGGTCTGCTGCCGGTGCGCGCGATGCTGGGGCAGGAACTCGGGCGTGGTGAGAAACATCGGGCAGGTCAGGCAGGCGTTGGCGTGCGGGCAGCTCTGCTGCACCGGCAGTCCGCAGTAGCCGTTGGGCAGGGCCTGGGTCGCGCGGCCGAGCCGTTGTTTGGCCCACGCTGCCTCGGCGAGTGGCCCATTCGGGTCCAAAGTGATTGTGCTGCCGTGGATATCGACTTTGCGGGCGGCTTCCCAGTGGCGACGCACGGTGGTGTCGTGCAGTCGAGCGTAATGCGCGGTCATCTCGGCGGAGTCGTGGTCGAGGATGCGGCGCACCACTTCCTGCGGGACGTCGCGGTTGATCAGCCGGGTGCCCAGGGTGTGCCGCCATAGGTGTGGGGTCAGGTGCACCGCAGCGCCGTGTTCGTCGCGGACGTCGCAGGCGGCCAGCCAGCGCAGCAGCGCCATCCGGTAGGTCGAGCTGGAGATCGGCTGGGTGCCGTCGATGTTCTTCGTCGGCCGTGGGAACAGGAAAGCTGTTGCGCTCGACCAGCGTTGGACGGTCCGATGGCGTTGCTCGGTGATCAGCTCGCGTACTTGTTCGTCGATCGGCACGAGCGCTTCGCGTTTCATCTTGTGGTTGAAGTAGCGCAGATATGGGGCGCCCTCGGCGTCGGCGACGACGCAGTCGATGGGCAGTCGCAGCGCGTCGGTGATCCGCAGTCCGCAGCGCATCAGGATGATCGTGATCAGCCGGTGGCCGGGGTCGGCGAACGCGGCGAGGTTGCCGGGGTGCTCGACTTGGGCCATAACGTGTTCGGCCAGCGCTCGGGGCAGTCGCTGTTCCCGCTTCGGATAGTCCTCGGTGAAGAACATTGCGTCGGCGGGAAAAGTTGTGTCCCAACGGTGTTGCCGGATCGCTGCGAAGAATCCGTTGAGCAGTCCGATGTGGCTGGCGCGGCGTTGTGTGCCGATGCGCTCGCTGCGCAGATCGGCGAGATAGCGTTCCAACACGGCCCGGTCGATCTGCTCAGGCCGGTCGATGCCGATGTCGGTGAGAAACCGGGCGAAGCGGGTGAGCACGACGACCGGTCTGCCGCCGGCGGACTCCAGACCCAGCCCGGCCGCCAGTCGCCACCGCACCCAGCGTTTGGCGAGTTCACGCAGCCAGGAATGGTCGATGCCGGTGAACCGCAGGGTGCGGTCTCCGTCGTAGCCGAGGCGATGCATCCGCCAGACATCGC
Organism: Mycobacteriales bacterium; assembly: GCA_038256175.1. Classification (GTDB taxonomy): domain Bacteria; phylum Actinomycetota; class Actinomycetes; order Mycobacteriales; family Mycobacteriaceae; genus Antrihabitans. The sequence goes on along the minus strand of JBBSKP010000310.1, from coordinate 3,274 downwards.
GCGGGTACTCGGCTTCCCAGCCGCCGGTCTCGGCCAGGTCGGCAATGGTCCGAAAGGCATAGCCGAGCAGGCCACGTGCGCATGAATCCTTGCCGCCGAACTGGATTCGCTCGCGCAATGTCTGCTCGTCGTGGTCGAGCAGGGAGGTGAGATTCGCGTCGGCGAGCCTGCGCACCATACGCATGACGACGTCGGGGGTGAGTTTGGCTTGCCGGTCGTCGTGGCGACTCTGCAACACGTACTGCACCTCGAGTCGCAGGTGCGGGGCGAGCCGGTCCAGCCGGACCGTGGCGCCGACCAACGGACTGTCGGCGAAGTGGTCGGCGAACTCGTCGACGCCGGGACGCCCGTTCGCGCGCCAGGTATTGGTGTGGGTGTGGCAGAACGGCGAGGTTGCCTGCGGCCAGAGCCGGCAGTGCGGGATCCGGCAGGCCGCGCCCGCGCTGGGTTGCTTGACCGGCCGCGCGCGGGCGACCCAGCCGTCGAGGTCGGGCTGGCCGACGCGGTCCCACCGCTGAGCATTCTGGGCGCACAAGCCTTTTCGTGCGACGTCGTAGCCGCAGTCGGCGACTCGGCAACGTTGGTTCGGTTGTTCGCGCCGCCAGCGCGGATCGGTCGTCGCGACGAACACCTCCATGTCCGGACGCCGTTCGGTGGACCATCGCTGCAGATGCCCTTGGCACAGGCCTCGACCGCGAGCCGTGCGCCCACATTCGGCGATACGGCACGCGGCTCCGCCGAAAACCGGATCGTCCGCGGCGAATTCCAGTACATCGCTGCGGAATTCGCTACGCACCGCTGCCATCAGCTTGCCCAAGCGCCCGGCCGGCCCGATGTCGGGCACAGCCGCCGGGGCGCTCACAACGACACCCGCCGGTCGGCAAACCAGCCCGCCCGCTCCATAACCCGGCGGGCGTCTTCCACGGTGAGGTGCCCGTAGGTCGCGCTCGTCGTGGTGACCGAAGCGTGGCCGAGAACCGTTGCGACGAATTCGATTCCGATACCGTCGCACAGCATCCTCGTCGCTGCGGTGTGCCGGATCCAATGCGGGTCGAAGTCGATGCCCGTGCGTCGTCGCAGCCGTCGCACCAGGTCGTAGACCGCGGTGTAGCTCAGCGGTTGCCCGTGCGGGCGGCCCCACAAGTTGACGAACACGTAGTCGCTGTCCAGATCGCCGTACTCGTCGTGTAGATAGTCGGCATACAAACGGATCAACTCCGCGCCGACCGGGACCGTGCGCGCGGTGACCGACTTGGCGCGAGCACCGTTGGCGTTGTCACGACGGCGCACCGTCACCTCCCGCTCGGCCGCAGCAAAATCGTTGTGCCGCAACCCCAATGCCTCACCGATCCGCATGCCGGTGTCATAGAGCACGGCGAACAGAAACCGATCACGCAGCCGCTGGCAGCCATCCAGGATGGCCTGCACCTCCTCCGGCGACAGCACCCGGGGCAGCTTCTTCGGCGTCTTCAACCCCACCACGCGGCGCGGCTGCGGTGTGCTCTTACTGATGTGATGCAGAAACGGTCGCCACCCGCCGCGTGACCCGCCGACCTGCCAGCTCGTCAACAGGTCGCCGACATTCACACCATCCCGAGCGGCATGAGTGTAGAACGCGCCGACCGCCGAAAGCTTGCGATTCACAGTCGATTCCGTGCAATGATGCGCGACCGACGGCAACACCGTGACCCGCCCGTCCCGCGCCTGCAGCGGCAACCGCAACCACGCGACAAACTCGCCGACATGATCGATCCGCACCGCCTGCCAGTCGATACCCCGGTCGGCGAGGAAGCCGAACCAGTCCTTCAGATCATGCGCATACGCCTTCACCGTGTTCGGTGAGCGCTCGATATCGGTCAGATACGCCAGATACCGCTCGACCGAAGCAACCGGAGCGTCGTCGTCGCCGAGAACGGTCCACGACTCACGCGACGAAACCGGTGAAATGGCCCTCGCAACCTGCATAGTCCCTCCACAAGCTCTGCCTCATGGACGACTGCAGATAACCACGTCCACCACACAGAACCGGGGACCCTGACGCCCCGTGTCGGACATCGAAGACACCACCGGAAGGACTCCAGATAACCTGGGGATTGTTGGACCAAATCTGTTGCCAGATCTGTTTGGGGAAGACGGTGAACGCGAGCAGGTCGGCGCGGGCCGTGTCGAGGTGTTCGGCCACCCTGGGGAGCTTCTCGGTCAGGGCGTCGAGGATCCGATCGTATTGGGCGTGCACGGATTCGGCGTCGGGCTGGTCATAGACAGAGTGCAGCAGTGTCTTCACCCATGGCCACGACGATTTCGGTGTGACCGACATCAGGTTCGCCGCGTAATGGGTACGGCAGCGCTGCCACGCCGCCCCGGGCAAGGTGGCGCCGATCGCGGCGACCAGCCCGCCGTGGGCATCGCTGGTGACCAGCGCGACCCCGGACAGGCCGCGGGCGGTCAGATCCCGGAAGAACGCCAGCCACCCGGCGCCGTCCTCGGTGGTACTGACCTGCAGACCGAGGATCTCGCGGTAGCCCTCGGCGTTGACACCGGTCCCCACCAGGGCGTGCACGTTGACGACGCGGCCGTTCTCGCGGACCTTCAACACCAGGGCGTCGGCGGCGACGAACGTGTACGGCCCCGCGTCCAGTGGCCGGGTGCGGAACGCCTCCACCTGCTCGTCGAGATCTTTGGCCATGATCGACACCTGCGACTTGGACAAGCTCGTGACCCCCAAGGATTCGACGAGACGCTCCATCCGGCGGGTGGACACACCGAGCAGGTAACACGTTGCCACCACCGAGGTCAGCGCCCGTTCGGCGCGTTTACGGCGTGTCAACAGCCAGTCCGGGAAATAGCTGCCGGACCGCAGCTTCGGGATCGCTACGTCGATGGTGCCGGCGCGGGTGTCGAAATCGCGGTGTCGGTAGCCGTTGCGCGTGTTGGTGCGCTCGTCGCTGCGCTCGCCGTATTCGGCGCCGCAGACAGTGTCGGCCTCGGCGGCCATCAACGCTTGGATGAACGTCGACAGCATCGAACGCAGCAGATCCGGGCTCGCGGTTGCGAGTTGATCGGCCAGGAACTTCTCTGGCTCGATAAGGTTGTATGAGGTCATCGCGTGGTTCTCCTTCGAGTGACTTTGGTATGTTGCCCGTCGCTGAGGATGCAGACGATGGCGTCATGATCGATGCTGATGTTGCGGATGTGAGAAAGGCCCTGCCCGCGTGAGCGGGTAGGGCCTTTGTCGGTGTGGTGACGCGGTCGTGGGTGTGGTGACGGCGCTGGT
>JBBSKP010000309.1:0-4914 GCA_038256175.1 Mycobacteriales bacterium | reverse complement strand
CGTCACAGCGTCGAAAGCCGTCATTCGGCAGCAACCCGGGCGAGATCGTCGGGGCCGAACGCATCGGGCAGCAACGCACCGAGGGTCACGGGGCCGCCGCGCGCGTCGACGAGCAGGCCGTTTCCACCGTGTTCCAGCAGCACTTGCCTGCACCGCCCGCAGGGAGTCAGCACCTCACCGCGGCTGTCGCACACCGCGACCGCGAGGAGGCGGCCACCGCCGCTCGCGTGCAGTCCGGCGACCAGCCCGCACTCCGCGCAGAGGCTGAGCCCATATGAGACATTTTCCACATTGCATCCTGTGACGACACGCCCATCGTCCACGAGTCCGGCGGCACCGACGGCATAGTTCGAGTACGGCGCATAGGCATGCCTCATTGCATTACTTGCGTTGTCTCGCAATGTTTTCCAGTCGATCTCGGCCATCGGAAACCCTTCTCGATCGCGATGCTTTCGCGGTTTCTACAGCGTAATCCAACCGCCTCCGGCCATTGGAAAGGCAAACCTAACTACGCAATTCGACGCGAAACGAATCTGTAGTTCGGTTAGTTCCCGGTTTCGAACAGGTTTAGAGTTCGAGCAGTCGGTTCAGGTACTCGTCGGGCGACCACCACGGCTCGACGCGTCCATCAAAGACGTTGGAGGCATTGCACTCGATGAGTAGCACGACGGAAGCAGCTCCCCCGAAGGAGTCGGTGCGGTCGCTGTATCGGGGCGACCCCGGTATGTGGTCATGGGTCCTACACCGGATCAGTGGCGTGACGCTCTTCTTCTTCCTCTTCGTGCACGTGTTGGACACCGCCCTCGTGCGCGTCAGTCCGGACACCTACGACCACGTGATCGAGACGTACAAGAACCCCCTCGTCGGCCTCATGGAGTTGGCGCTCGTCGCGCTCGTGCTCTACCACGGCCTCAACGGCATTCGGGTCATGCTCGTCGACTTCTGGTCCGAGGGACCGCGCCATCAGCGACTGATGTTGTGGATCATCCTCGCCATCTGGTTCGTGGTGATGGTTCCCGCAGCCGGTCGGCTCTTCTACCTAATGTTTGCGGGGCACTGACATGGCAATAGCACACGGTCCCGAGGCGAAGTCCCTCGGCAAGTCATACGACCGCCCCGCGAGCCTGGACAATCCGCGCTCACCGCGTCGGGCATCGAAGAACAACTTCGAGCTCTACGCATGGCTGTTCATGCGGTTCTCCGGACTGTTCCTCATCGTCCTGGTCCTCGGCCACCTGACGATCATGCTGATCCTCGACAACGGTGTGCACCGGATCAACTTCGCGTTCGTCGCAGGACGCTGGTCCAGCCCGTTCTGGCAGTTCTGGGATCTCACCATGCTGTGGCTCGCGCAGCTGCACGGCGGAAACGGTCTGCGCACCGTAATCGCGGACTATTCACGCAAGGACACGACCCGGTTCTGGTTGAACACGCTGTTGGTGCTGTCGATGATCCTGATCATGGGCCTCGGTACCTATGTCATCTTCACCTTCGACCCCAACATCACGTAGCTAGGGGAACTCAAAGACCATGCAGGAACGTGCGGTTAACGAACACAGGTATGACGTCGTCATCATCGGAGCAGGCGGGGCCGGCATGCGCGCGGCCATCGAAGCCGGCCCGCGCGTGCGTACGGCGGTTCTGACCAAGCTGTACCCGACGCGGAGCCACACCGGCGCAGCACAGGGCGGAATGTGTGCGGCACTCGCCAATGTCGAGGAAGACAACTGGGAGTGGCACACGTTCGACACCGTCAAGGGTGGCGACTACCTAGTCGACCAGGACGCCGCGGAGATCATGGCGAAGGAAGCCATCGATGCCGTGCTCGACCTGGAGAAGATGGGTCTGCCGTTCAACCGGACACCCGAGGGCAAGATCGACCAGCGCCGTTTCGGTGGTCACACGCGTGATCACGGCAAGGCGCCCGTTCGCCGCGCTTGTTACGCCGCAGACCGCACCGGTCACATGATCCTGCAGACGCTGTACCAGAACTGCGTCAAGCACGACGTGCAGTTCTTCAACGAGTTCTACGTTCTCGACATCGCGATCACCGAGACCGACAGAGGACCGACCGCGACGGGCGTCATCGCCTACGAATTCGCGACCGGCGAGCTGCACATCTTCCACGCGAAGTCGATCATCTTCGCGACCGGTGGTTCGGGTCGTATGTACAAGACGACGTCGAACGCGCACACGCTGACCGGTGACGGCATGGCGATCGTGTTCCGCAAGGGATTCCCCTTGGAGGACATGGAGTTCCACCAGTTCCATCCGACAGGCCTGGCAGGCCTCGGCATCCTCATCTCTGAGGCGGTCCGTGGCGAAGGCGGCATTCTTCGCAATGCCGACGGCGAGCGGTTCATGGAGCGGTACGCCCCCACCATCAAGGACCTCGCACCTCGTGACATCGTCGCGCGGTCGATGGTGCTCGAGGTGCTCGAGGGCCGCGGCGCAGGTCCGGACAAGGATTACGTCTACATCGACGTGACCCACCTCGGCGCCGACGTTCTGGAGGAGAAGCTTCCGGACATCACCGAGTTCGCCCGCACCTACCTCGGCGTCGATCCGGTAACCGAACTCGTACCGGTGTTCCCGACCTGCCATTACGTGATGGGCGGCATCCCGACCCGAATTCGCGGCGAGGTGCTGCGCAACAACGACGACATCGTCTTCGGCCTCTACGCCGCCGGCGAATGCGCGTGCGTATCGGTGCACGGCGCAAACCGCCTCGGCACCAACTCGCTCCTCGACATCAACGTGTTCGGCCGGAGAGCCGGAATTGCGGCCGCCGACTACGCCGAGCGCCACCCGGACCTCATCGACATGCCGGACAACCCTGCGCAGATGGTCCAGGACTGGCTTGCCAACATCCTGTCCGGCGAGGGTCATGAGCGTGTCGCCGACATCCGCACCGGGCTGCAGAAGACCATGGACAACAACGCGTCCGTGTTCCGCACCGAGGACACGCTCAAGCAGGCGCTGTCCGACGTGCAGGCGCTCAAGGAGCGCTACAGCCGAATCACCGTGCACGACAAGGGCAAGCGCTACAACAGCGACCTGCTCGAGGCCGTGGAACTCGGCTTCCTGCTCGAGCTGGCCGAGGTAACCGTTGTCGGCGCATTGAACCGCAAGGAAACCCGCGGTGGACACGCGCGCGACGATTACCCCAATCGCGACGACGTGAACTTCATGCGGCACACGATGGCCTACAAGCAAGTGACGGCGGGCGAAAAGTCGGATCTCCTCGCGGATATCCGTCTCGATTTCAAGCCGGTGGTGCAGACCCGCTACGAGCCGATGGAGCGTAAGTACTGATGACTACCACCAAGCAGTTGGACACCAAGGACCAGGCGCCTGCGCCAGTGCCCGAGGGCTCGGTCATGGTGACCATGAAGATCGCCCGCTTCAATCCCGAGGACGACAAGGGTGCGCACTGGGACAGCTTCCAGGTTCCCTGCCTGCCGACGGACCGGTTGCTCAACCTGTTGCTCTACATCAAGTCCTACCTCGACGGGACTCTGACATTCCGCCGGTCGTGCGCGCACGGCGTGTGCGGCTCGGACGCGATGCGGATCAACGGCGTCAACCGCCTTGCGTGCAAGGTCCTGATGCGCGACATGCTGCCCAAAGACGGGAAGACGCTGACGATCACCGTCGAGCCGATCCGCGGACTGCCGGTCGAGAAGGACCTCATCGTCGACATGGAGCCGTTCTTCGACGCGTTCCGTGCGGTGAAGCCGTACCTGATCACCACCGGCAACGAGCCGACCCGCGAGCGAATTCAGTCCGCCGCCGACAGGCATCGATTCGACGACACCACCAAGTGCATCCTCTGCGCCTGCTGCACAACGTCGTGCCCGGTGTACTGGAACAACGGCAGCTACTTCGGGCCGGCCGCGATCGTGAACGCGCACCGCTTCATCTTCGACAGCCGCGACGAGGGTGCCGCCGAGCGCCTCGACATCCTGAACGACGTCGAAGGAGTGTGGCGCTGCCGCACCACCTTCAACTGCACCGACGCATGCCCCCGCGGCATCGAAGTGACGAAGGCGATCCAGGAAGTCAAGCGCGCGTTGCTCTTTGCGCGCTAGTCAGGATCGGGTCGACCGCAACGGTCCGACCGGAAGGTAGTAGAGCGCGTCGTCGGTCTCGTCGACGATGACCTTGATGTGGTCGCCGACCGCGATGTAATCGCTCACATTGATGCGGCGGTTCGAGCCGACGGCGTCGCGGACCGATCTGGCAGGGATCAGTCCGCGCCTGCCGTCCGGTCCGACTGCGAGCGCGTAGCGGGGCCCGGTCCGGGTCACTCGCGCGGCAATGCTGACCGGTTCCGACGCTGTGCTCGCGACCCCATCCGGTGCGGTGATGTTGTCGAGTTCGGCCGCAAGTCGATCTGCCATCCCGTCGACCTGCGCGAGCAGTTCCGCCATCTGGCTCGCGTAGTCGCGATGGAACGTGGTCGGCTTCAATGCCTCACCAGGTTTGTACATGTCCTCGTGCGTCAGTTCGCCCCACGCGTCCTGCAGCCGAGTCTTCACCTGCACTTCGACCTTGACCTTGAGGTCACCTTGGTGCGAGGCCACCGGGACGAGCAGCACGGCGTGGTAGGCGCGGTACCCGCTCTCCTTCGGCTGCTTGACGTAGTCGACGGGTTCCTCGGCGAAGTGGATCGAGCAGTGGGGCGACTTGCAGGCAACTTCCAACGCCTCGGTGAACTCGGCGAGGTCGCGCGGGCTCTTGCACAGGACCTTGATGCCTACCAAGTCGCCGAGTGCCTGCTCGACGTCGTCGATCGTCTCCGGCGTTTCGCATTTCCCGCGCGCGATCTTCCGCTTGATCTTGCCGGCTGCCCTGCCCCGGTCCTTGATGCGAGTCGTGTCCGCGTTGAGCCGATCGCGATCGAGATTGTCG
>JBBSKP010000308.1:0-4944 GCA_038256175.1 Mycobacteriales bacterium | reverse complement strand
GGTCCCGCGGCGGCACCACCGATCTGGACAACCTCATCCTGCTGTGCGGTGAGCATCACCGGGCACTCCACGACGGGTGTTTTACCGTCACCGCGCACGGGGAGCAGCGGTTCACCTTCCACCACCCCTGCGGACGAAAGGTCGACTACGCCCCCACACAAACCGGTGACGCCGATGACCTCACCCGCAGATACCAGCACATCGAACCCGACGCGATCACCGCCGACTGGTCCGGGGAAGGACTCGACGTCAGCTTCGCAACCGATGTACTGCTCCGCAATTGGGAACTCGACAAACGCAGAAGGCACAAAATGGCCGCCTAGCGCGGCCGATCCTCGAGGTGCGCAGACGACCCGACGCGGGCTCGTTCGACCCCGACCAATTCCTGCCCGAGCGAGTCAAGGCTCGTCCGGCGCACATCTACAAGCCGTTCGGCACCGGCGAACACGTCTGCATCGGAAGGCAATTCGCGATCCACGAGGCGGTGCTCGTACTCGGAACAATCCTGAAGCATTACGATATCGCAGGCGACCCCAACTATCAGCTGAAGGTTCAGGAGCGCTTGACCCTGATGCCGCAAGGCTTTACGTTGACGCTGCGCCAGAGGCGATAGTTAGCCGAGGCGCTCGACGATCGTCACGTTTGCGGTGCCGCCACCTTCGCAGATGGTCAGCAGGCCGTAGCGGCCGTTCACCCGCTCGAGTTCGTTGAGCAATGACGCGAACAGCTTTGTGCCCGTGGCTCCAAGCGGATGTCCGAGTGCGATGGCACCACCGTTGACGTTGACGCGATCAGGGTCTGCGCCGGTCTCTTTGATCCAGGCCAGCACGACCGGAGCGAACGCCTCATTGATCTCGATGACGTCCATGTCGTCGATCGACAGCCCGGTCTTGGCCAGGGCATGTTTGGTCGCCGGAATCGGTGCGCTCAACATGAAGATCGGGTCTGCGCCGCGCGCGCTGAGGTGGTGGATCCGCGCCCTCGGCGTGAGTCCGTGGGCGGCAACGGCCTTTTCGGAGGCCAGCAGCGTTGCGCTCGCACCATCGGAGATCTGGCTCGCGACGGCCGCGGTGAGTCGGCCACCGTCGATAAGCGTCTTCAGCGAGGCCATCTTTTCGAGGCTGGTCTCCCGTGGGCCCTGATCGACCTGGAATTCGCCGACCGGCACGATCTCTTTGTCGAATCGGCCCTCCACGATGGCATTTCGCGCACGCTCGTGGCTGCGCAATGCCCAGCGCTCCATGTCGTCACGGCTGATATCCCACTTCTCGGCAATGAGTTCCGCGCCCCGGAACTGCGACACTTCTTGTTCGCCGTACCGGTGTTCCCAGCCCCGCGAGCCCTTGGTCGGCGTCTCGAAACCGAACTGGCGGCCAACAACCATCGCCGATGCGATCGGGATCTGACTCATGTTCTGCACCCCGCCGGCAATGATGAGGTCGGCAGTGCCGCTCATGATCGCCTGCGCGCCGAAATGAACTGCCTGCTGGCTGGATCCGCACTGGCGATCGACCGTGACACCCGGAACTGACTCGGGGAAGCCGGCCGCGAGCCATGCGGTGCGCGCGATATTGCCCGCCTGCGGACCGATGGCGTCGACACAACCGAAGATGACGTCGTCGATTTCGGGGGGATCCACCTCGTTGCGCTCGAGCACGGCGCGCAGCACCGTGGCGCCGAGGTCAGCCGGGTGCACATCGGCGAGCGCGCCGCCGCGCTTGCCGATTGCCGAACGGATGGAATCGATGACATAGGCCTCGGGCATGACAGCTCCTAATTCTTGGCGTGACGCAACGCGGGATTCGATAACCCGTCGAGAACGATCGAGAGATAGTGCTTGGCGATGATGTCCGCGGTCATCGAGCCGCCCGGGTGGTACCAACGGACTGCTACCCACACTGTGTCGCGCATGAATCGATAGACGAGTTCGACATCGATGTCCGGCTGGAAGCTGCCATCGGCTATGCCTGCTTCCAGTACGCCGATCCACAGCTTCCGGAACTCGATATTGCGTTCCTGGATGTAGCCGAAACGCTCGACAGTGCGGAGGTGCTTGGCCTCGTCCTGATAGATGGCGACCGCGGAATGCTCGGCATCGATCGCTTCGAAGGAGGCAACGACCAACGTCTCGAGGGTGTCGCGCGAACTCAGACCGGCGCTCGCGATCTCCCGATACCGACCGAACAACCCGTCGAGGAACCCCCGGAGTATTTCGTCCACCATCGACTCCTTCGAATCGAAGTGGTGGTAGAGGCTGCCAGAAAGAATCCCTGCGGCATCGGCAATGTCGCGTACCGTGGTCGCTCTCAGTCCGCGCTGGGCGAACAGCTTCGCGGCCATCGCGAGCAACTCGTCGCGTCGGCCTGACTTGGCGGCGGGTTCGACGTCTGGCATCACAACCACATCGTATCAACCAAGCGCTTGCTAGGGTAATTGCATGCCGAACGATAAGCGGTGCATCGTGGTCACTGGGGGCTCCGGGGGTCTCGGCGGCGAGATCACCCGCAAATTCGCAGCCCAGGGCTACCCCATCGCCATCACCTACCGTAGCGACGCCGAACGGGCGCATGCGCTGCTCCGCGAGTTGGAGCACGCCGGCGGACATGCGCACGCCTGGCAGGTCGACCTGGGCGATCGCGCAACCATTGCGCACTTCGCAGAGCAGGTTCACGACCACCTCGGCGATCCGCTCGTCGTCGTACATGCTGCCGGCCCGCACATCCCGATGGTGCACCTGTCGTCGGTCGACCCCGAGACGTACGCGACTCAGCTCAACGAGGAAGCTGCAGCATTCTTCGCGGTCGTGCACGCATTCCTTCCGGGACTGCGCCGCACCAAGGGCAACGTTGTTGCGGTGACCACGGCAGCAACCGACCGCTACCCGGTACGAGACGGACTTTCCGCCGGCACCAAAGGCGCGGTGGAGCAACTCGTGCGTGGCTTCGCAGCCGAGGAGGGCCGGTTCGGGGTGCGGTTCAACGCCGTCGGTCCCGGGATGTTGACCGACGGAATGGCGGAGCGGCTCATGTCCTCGGGCGACTTCGACGAGCGGGCACAGTCGGTGGCGATGTCACGAATACCACTGCGACGCTTCGGTTCCGCTGCCGATATCGCCGAGGCTGTGTGCTTCCTCGCCAGCGATAAGGCCGGCTTCATTACGGGCCAGAAGTTGAATGTCGATGGCGGTTACAGCGTCTAGGGGGCTCCGCCCCCGTGAGTCCTTTCGGAGCCCCTGGACTCCTAAAGTGCTCACGAGCCGTTAGGCCCGCTGACTGCTGACCGACACAACTTCGCCCGTCAAATATGTCGTGTAATCACTCGCGAGCATGGCGATGGTGGCAGCAACTTCCCACGGCTCGGCAGCACGGCCGAATGCCTCGTCGGACGAGAGCTTGTCCAGCAGTTCTTCGGATGTCACCTTCGCGAGAAACGCGTGTTTCGCGATGCTCGGCGACACGGCGTTGATCCGCACGCCGAACTCCGCGGCTTCGATTGCGCTGCAACGAGTCAACGCCATGACTCCGGCCTTCGCAGCCGCATAATGAGCCTGGCTGTGCTGCGCTCGCCAACCGAGCACACTCGCGTTGTTGACGATCACACCACCATGCTCGACGTCGCGAAAGTACTGCAATGCCGCACGCGTGCAACGAAACGTCCCGGTGAGCGTGATGTCCAGAACCCGATCCCACTGCTCGTCAGTCATGTCGACAACAGGTGTTTCGCCGCCGAGCCCGGCGTTGTTCACCACGATGTCGATGCGGCCGAGCGCCTGGACCGCGCCGTTGAACAGCGCCGCAACCTGCTCCGAATTGCTGACGTCGCACGGTAACGCCGCAACCTTGCGTTCGGGAAACATGTCGGCCAGATCGGCACGTGTCGCTTCCAAACGCCGTTCGTGCCAATCGGATACGACGACGTCCGCGCCTTCGGCGAGCATCCTCCGAGCTGTGGCCGAGCCGATACCCGTACCCGCGGCGGCGGTGACGACGGCGACCCGATCGGTCAGCAGACCGTGACCAGCCGGCTCGTTGGGTGCTACCGACAGTTGACCATTCATGGCCGCGCCTCCCTTGGCAAGCCGAGCACTCGCTCGGCAATGATGTTGCGCTGAACCTCGTTCGAGCCACCGTAGATCGTGTCCGCACGAGTGAAGAGGTAAAGCCGCTGCAGTTCCTGCAAGCCGCCGTTGTCGGGTTCACCGTCGGCGACGAGAGACGACGCGCCCATCACGTCCATGGCGAGCTCGCCGAGGCCGCGATGCCAGTTCGCCCACAACAGCTTTGCCACCGACGCCTCGGACCCACCGGTTCCGGCATCGACGTCTGCCAAGGTTCTGCGAGCGTGCGCCTGCATCACTCGCAGCCCGATCCCGGCGCGCGTCAGTTTCGACTGAATCACCGGATCGGACGCGGCGCCATTGCGATTCGCCAGATCGATGATGCCGTCGAGTTCGCGGGCGAATCCGATCTGCTGCCCGAGCGTCGAGACGCCGCGCTCGAATGTCAACGTTCCCATCGCGATTCGCCAGCCGTCGCCGACACCTCCAACCACGAGTTCGGCGTCGGTCCGCGCATCGTCGAAGAACACCTCGTTGAACTCCGATGTGGCCGTCAGCTGCACGATCGGGCGGACCTGCACGCCGGGCTGCTTCATCGGAACGAGCAGGTACGACAGGCCCTTGTGCCGGACGGACCCGGGCTCGGTCCTGGCGACGACAAAACACCAATCGGCAACATGCGCCAATGAGGTCCACACCTTTTGCCCGTTGATCGACCATTCGTCGCCATCTCGCCTCGCGGCGGTCGACACAGCGGCAAGATCGGATCCGGCGCCGGGTTCGGAATAGCCCTGGCACCACAGTTCGGACACCGTCTTGATCCCGGGAAGGAACCTTTGCTTCTGCGCTTCGGTCCCGAATGCGATCAACGTCGGCCCGAGCAGTTC
>JBBSKP010000307.1:0-4970 GCA_038256175.1 Mycobacteriales bacterium | reverse complement strand
TAGGCCCTAGGCCCTAGGCCCTAGGCCAGAAGTAGAACTTGTTCTACTCCTGCAGACTAGCCTTGCTACACCCGCGGTTTCAATGCCGCGATGTACGGCGTCAACGCGATTGCGAATATCACTACGACCAGCACTGGCGCCACCACCGGCGCCCAACGCAGTTCGAACGGCAGCGCGGTTGCTGCAAGCCCGATCGCGGCGAACACCACTGCACCGGTGAGCGTTTGCCGCGTCACGATCACGACCTCGGCCGGCGCTTCGATCAAGGCGGACAGCAACAGAAACGCTGTGGCAGCAAGACCCGCGAGCACAGCCGATGCGGCCAGCGGGCTACCGACAGCGAGCGCGACGACAGCGGCGATGACGGCCGCCGGCGCGACCGATCGGAGCAGCAGGCTGACAAGCACGAGTAGCGCCGCAGCCCCTGCCGCCAGCAGCGCGAGCACAGATGCGCCGGGGAACGTGCTCGCAACCATGAGCAAGCCGGCTGCCGCGGTTGCGGGAATGGCTGCGGGCCGGGCTTTCACACCCGGCTCCGATGTCGATGCGTCTGATCGGGGACAAGCGTCATGGCCTGATCGAGAGTGATTCCTTCGCCCCAGGCAACGACATCGACGCCCGCGGCACTCATGTCTCGGTACATCGCCGAGCGCTCGAGCCGCCACATCCGGGCGATCATCGGTTCGAGATCGCTCTGGAACGGCGCACCATGCAACACATCGACGGCCACCACGGTGTGGCCACGCTTGCGCAAATCGATGAGCGCCAACGCAAACTGCGTATCGAGCATCGTCGAGAATGCGACCACGATGGCGCCCGCCGGTACCGCCGCGCGAGGAGCAAGCGTGCCGGTCGTCGCAACGTACCCGTCGCCGACATCGAGGATCGTGTCGATGATCCGGTAGAACTGGCGCCGACCGATATCTGCTGCAAGCCAACGCGGGTGGGTACCGAGACCGATGATCCCGGCCCGGTCGCCGCGACGCAGAGCCGACTGCGCTACCTGTGTGGCCCCTCGAACCGATCGCTCCATCGCCTCGGTGGCTGGGCCCGGCGCCTGCAGATAGGTGTCGATGAGGACGATGACATCCGCTGCACGGTCGGTGAGGCGTTCGGTGACATGCAGTCGGCCGCGGCGGGCACTCACAGCCCAGTTCACCGCTCGCAGTTGATCTCCGGGAACGTAGGCGCGGACATCGGCGTATTCGACGCCGGGTCCATGATGCCGGGTCAGATGTGTTCCGAGCCTATCGGGCAGTTCGGTGCGAGGAATCCGAGTCGGCTGCGGCGCGGCGAGCGGGTAGACATGCACCTCGGCGGCCGGCAATATCGTTGTTCCGGACAATAATCCGGAGGGCGCGGTGGCGTCGACGCGCACAACGACTGGGTAGCGTCCCCATCGGATCGCGGAAAGTCGCAGCATCCGTACAATATCCGGAAGGTCACCGCCCTGCCCAACGTCGGCGTCCATTCCTTCGATCGGCAGGCCGGATATACGGACAGCGGCGCGACCACCGACCGCTTCCGCGGATACCGTGACATCGACGACCTCGGTTTCGAAGCATCGCAACACCTTTGGCTCACCGGAAACGCGTGCCCTTGCCGTGGGTCGCTGCCAGTAGGCGGAAACGAGCACACCGAGCAACGGCGCTGCGAAAGCAATCAGCCCGGGGCGTGCAGCGATCACCGCGGCGGCGAGCGTTGCGGCAGCGCACGTGGCAATCGACAGCGCGAGAGGCGAAGGGCGCCAGTGCAGCTCACTCTCGACCGGCGCGCGTTCGCTCGTCATCGTGGGGTCCGTGGCACAGGAAGGCGGCGCAGCAGCTCCTCGATCACATCCTCGCCATGGATCCGGCGGACCCACATCTCTGGCCGCAAGCTGATCCGGTGCGCGATCGTGGGCACTGCAAGCGCTTTCACGTCTTCCGGGATGACGTAGTCACGACCGAGCAGCAGCGCCCGTGCCCGCGCCAGTTGCACCAGGTCCAACTCGGAACGCGGGCTCGCACCGACTTCGACCTGCGGGTGATTGCGTGTCGCGCTTGCGATTGCGACGACATAGGTCAGCACATCGGGGTGCACCGTGACCTGCTCGACCGACTCCCGCATCGCAATGAGGTCGGTCGCGTCCACGACCTGAGAAATCGTCGGTTCGCGGGACCCGCGATCGAGTCGGCGTTGCAGCATGTCCTTCTCGTCGGCTTCGCCCAGGTACCCCAACCGCAGCCGAATGGCGAAGCGGTCCAGCTGCGCTTCTGGCAGTGGATAGGTGCCCTCGTACTCGATCGGATTGTCGGTCGCCAACACGATGAACGGTGCCGGCAGCCGCCGAGTTTCGCCGTCGATGCTGACCTGACCCTCACCCATCGCTTCCAATAGCGCCGCTTGCGTTTTCGGCGGAGTCCGATTGATTTCGTCTGCCATCAGCACATTCGTGAAGATCGGTCCCGGGCGGAATTCGAACCGCCCGGACTGCATGTCGTAGATGGTGGAGCCCAGCAGATCCGCGGGCAACAAGTCCGGCGTGAACTGCACGCGAGTGAAACCCAAACCGAGTGCGGCAGCGAACGAGCGTGCAATCAGCGTCTTCCCCAAACCGGGGAGATCTTCGATCAGCACGTGACCGCCCGCGAGGATCGCCTGCATGATCAGCGTCATTGCGTCGCGCTTTCCGACTATGACGCGTTGCAGCTCGTTCAGAACCGCCTCAGCGTGCTCTGTTGTCGCCTGCGCGGGCAATGTCATAGCTCGACCACCGTCATAGCTTCTCCAATCGCTGCAGGATCTCGTCGAGCGCCGCTCGGCCGGGTGCCGGCTGCTCCCTGTCCCTGTACGGCGCAACCGCGGCGGGATCCACCCACGGCCACAGCTCGTTGCCGAACAGCATGCGGCCGGAGGCGTCGTGCGCATTGGTGTCCTTGGCTACACGATGCCCGGTTGCCATGGAGAATTCTCGCGCGAGCAACGGACGCAGATGCCGATCCCAGTCGGCACGCGTACCGTCCGCCCAGCCGACCATCATCTCGGTGCGCGCCCGCCACCGATCGAGCGATTCTGCAGGTGACAAATCGACTTGATCGGGGTCCGCTTGCCGCTCGGAATCCGGCAACCAGGCACGAAAAGCGAGCAGGACTATCCCCACCACGACGCCGGTCACCACCAGCGTCAGCGATCGGCGCTCGCCTGCGAGGAGCAGCAGTTCGACGCCCAGTACGAGGGCGATCCCGCCGAGCACGATCTTGATCATGCCGAAGTCCTCAGATCGGCCGACACGAGTTGCAAGAGCCGGATCGCAGAGTCGCGGTGGACTTCGGTCATGCGATGCGGGCTGAACCTGGCCTCGGTGAACAGACCGACCAATTCAGCGGCGGCGCTCGAGTGCAGGACATCGTGGTCGACCGCACGAGCCAAGACCTCCGTGGGGGTGTCGGACAGCTGAGGTGCGGCGTCTGGGGCATCCGAGAGTGCCTGCTCCATCGCCGCGTAGCACGCGATAATCGCAGCACGCGGTTCGCGGTCCGGATCCGACATCTCGGCGAGGCCCAGTTCCGCCGCTCGGGCAAGGGAGTCCGACACCGAGGTGGCTGGGCCCGTGTCGTCGTCGAATATCGAGACTTCACCGGGGAATCGGCTGCGGCGCAGCACCAGTATCGCGCCGCCTGCCAGCAGCACCGCCAACACGGCGACAGTTCCGGCCATCACAGGAAACATGTTGGGGCCGTTGTCCGTCGGCGGCTCATCGGCAGGCTGTGCGGACGGTGATCGGTCGTCGGTTTCAGGTGCAGACCGCTCACTCGACGGAGAGGGCATGTCTTCGCGGCCCCGGACACTCACCAGTTCGAGGAGCACGATCAGCGCGCCGAAAACGACTACGGCTACACCGACATATACGTAGAACCGACGGCTTCGACCGGAATCGCGCACCTCCCAGACCGGCAAATCCGGTAGGCCGGACTTAGCTTTCGGCTGGCGCATGGCACCGATCAGCCCGATCACGACGATGACGATGGACAGCGCAAGCAGCACGATGACCGCGATGACGGTGCCGGGACCTGTCTTCGGCGGCTGACGCTGCTCGGCTGCTCCCGGCAGATAGCCGCTCAGGGACACGGCGGCCAGCACGAGCAGCGCCATGAGCGCGACTGCCCAGCCGATCCGCTTGTCGAAACCACCCACAATCGCACGCTACCGCCCATATGTGGACGCTGCGGCTCGAACGCGTGCTACGCCGTCAACACCAAACCTGAGGTCGGTACACCCGTGCCTGCGGTGACGAGAACATTCTCGACCTTCGGAACCTGATTGACCGAGGTACCGCGCACTTGGCGCACGCCCTCGGCGATGCCGTTCATCCCGTGAATGTAGGCCTCGCCCAGCTGGCCACCGTGAGTGTTGATCGGCAGCCGCCCGCCGAGCTCGATGGCGCCGTCGGCGATGAAGTCTTTTGCCTCACCCCGCGCACAGAAGCCCAGCTCCTCGAGCTGCATCAGCACGAACGGCGTGAAATGGTCGTACAGCACGGCCATCTGCATGTCCTGCGGCGTCAGTCCCGACTGTTGCCACAGTTGATCGCCGACCAAGCCCATCTCCGGCAGACCAGTCATCGCGTCACGGTAATAGCTGGTCATGATGAACTGATCGGAGCCGCTGCCCTGTGCCGCACCGGCAATGAGTGCCGGTTTTTGCCGTAGATCCTTCGCCCGCTCGGCGGAGGTGACGACGATGGCAATGCCGCCGTCCGATTCCTGGCAGCAGTCCAGCAGATGCAACGGTTCGGCAATCCACCGCGAGCTCTGGTGGTCTTCCAGCGTGATCGGCTTGCCGTAGAAGAATGCAGCGGGGTTGACCGCGGCATGTTTGCGATCGGCAACCGCGACCCGCCCGAAATCGGCACTCGTGGCACCGGTTACGTGCATATAGCGACGGGCGACCATGGCAACCTGCCCCGCAGGAGTGCCGAGGCCGTGCGG
>JBBSKP010000306.1:0-4972 GCA_038256175.1 Mycobacteriales bacterium | reverse complement strand
GGGGTCGCTCGGCGTCGACTTCCACGCCTACCAAGCGGCAATCGATCTGCTCGTCGCCGAGCGCTGGCCATTCGCGGAGCTGACGCGTCAGGTCGCCGGTTTCGACGAACTTCCCGCGTTGCTCGACGTGCTGTCAGGCGCTGATCAGGACGCCATCCCACCGCTGCATGGCGTGTTTTCGCCGCACGGCTGAACAACGACAAGATCGAAACGAAGACACCGACAAGAGGAGTCACCCATCATGGCTGAAGGATCGCGGATACCGATGCTCGACGTCGCCGAAGCGAAGAAACGCGCTGCGGAGAACGGCATTCCGGAAAACATGGCAGAGCTGTCGGTCTTCCGAATTGCACTGCACCAACCTGGCGTTGCGTCGGGTCTCAACACCATGCTCCACGAGCTGCTGTGGAAGGGGCGACTCGACGCCCGGCTCCGCGAGCTGATCATCATGCGCATCGGATGGGCGACCGGCGCTGTATACGAATGGACACAGCATTGGCGGGTGGCCCGCATGCTCGACATCCCGGAGCGAGACCTCTTAGCGGTTCGGGATTGGCGAAACGACGATCAATTCGGCGACGCCGAGCGTGCGGTGCTGGCCGCGACCGACGACACACTCGACCTGGGGACGATCACCGATGAGACATGGGCCGAGTGTCGGGCCGTGTTCGACGACGATGCAATCCTGGTGGAGATCGTCGCGGCGATTGGGAACTGGCGCCTGTTCTCGGCATTGCTCAAGTCGCTCGACGTCCCACTCGAAGAAGGCGTCGACCCGTGGCCGCCCGCCGGCGAACCACCAGCCACCGAATCGAAAGGCTGAATCTCATGGCGGAACAGGGTTGGACCCTTGCCGAGATCTGGGAAGCAGCAGCAGCCCAACTCCCTGATGCTCCGTTCGCCAAGCAGGGCGATCGGTCAGTCACATGGTCCGAGGCGAACCAGCGAGCGGAGGGGATCGCCACATTGCTGCTCGACAGTGGGGTCCATCGTCAGGACAAAGTCGCGCAGTACATGTACAACTGCCCGGAGTTTCTCGAGACGTTCTTTGCGTGTTTCAAAGCGTCGCTCGTCCCCGTCAACACCAACTACCGCTACGCGGCTGACGAACTC
Organism: Mycobacteriales bacterium; assembly: GCA_038256175.1. GTDB lineage: Bacteria > Actinomycetota > Actinomycetes > Mycobacteriales > Mycobacteriaceae > Antrihabitans. Next base: position 3,859 of record JBBSKP010000306.1, on the reverse strand, counting down.
GTGTACCTGTGGGACAACGCCGATGCGGTCGCCGTTGTCTTTCACGGAACGTTCGTTGACACGATCGAGGCAATCCGCGACCGCGTTCCCCGGATCCGGACCTGGATCTGGGTCGACGACGGATCCGGGTCCTGTCCTGATTGGGCGATCCCGTACGAAGACGCCGTCCTCACCGAGGGACAACCTGTCGTCGACCGCGTCGAACGCAGCGGCGACGACCTCTACATGCTCTACACCGGTGGCACCACCGGGATGCCCAAGGGCGTGATGTGGCGCCAGGACGACCTCGTCATCGTGTTGAGTTCTCGCCTGGGCCTGACCGTTCCCGAGGAATACGACGCCGATTTCCTCAGCGGTGCATTCTCGGCACCGGGGCCGATCGGCCTGCCAGCCTGTCCATTGATGCACGGCACGGGGGCGCTGACGTCGTTTGGCACATTGTCGTCGGGCGGCTGCGTCGTCTGTCTGGAATCGCGCCACTTCGACCCCGGCGAACTGCTCGACACGATCGACCGCGAAAAGGTCAATGCGGTCGCGATCGTCGGCGACGCGTTCGCCAAACCGATCCTCGCCGCCCTCGATGCCGAACCGGAACGATGGACGCTCGACTCGGTGCTGGCGTTCACGTCCTCAGGAGTGATGTGGAGCGAAGAAACCAAGCAAGGCATGCTCGCCCATCAACCCAAGATGCTGCTCGCCGACGCGTTCTCGTCGTCGGAAGCGCTCGGCATGGGCCAGTCGGTATCCGGCGGCGGCGCAAACCCGAAAACTGCCCGGTTCCAAGCGAGCGTGCATACGATCGTCATCGATGACCTCGGTCATCGTCTCGCGCCGGGCACCGACGCGGTCGGGCGACTCGCCGTCGGAGGCCGTCAACCGATCGGCTACTACAAGGACCCCGAGAAGTCGGCCCGCACGTTCATGGTGATCGACGGTAAGCGCTATTCGTGTCCGGGTGACTATGCGACAATCGACGCCGACGGCGTCGTCAGTGTTCTCGGACGCGGCTCGGTATGCATCAACAGCGGCGGTGAGAAGATCTTCCCCGAAGAGGTCGAAGAGGCGCTGAAAACCCACTCCGATGTCCTCGACGCCGTTGTGGTGGGTGTCCCACACGAACGCTTCGGTGAGATGGTCGTCGGAGTCGTGCAATCTCACGCCGGCACCGCACCAGACCCGCACGAACTGATCGAGCACGTACGTGAACGGCTCGCCGCATACAAAGCACCACGACACATCGTTGAAGTCGACACGATCGGCCGAGCCGCCAATGGAAAAGTCGACTACAAGCGGCTCCGCGAACACGCGATCGAATCGGGTGCTGGAACGGGCACGAAGTGAGCACGGGATTTTGGGGCACGACGGCCATCGTCGGGGTCGGTGAAACCGATTATGTCCGCGGCAGCGACCGTCACGTCTGCGATCTCATCCTCGACGCTGCAATGGAAGCCATTACCGACGCCGGTCTCACGCCGGCAGATATCAATGGAATCATTCCCCCGCCCGGCTACATGAGCACCGAGGAGATCGCAGCGCACCTCGGGGTGCCCGACGTTGCCTACCACGTGTCGGTGCTGATGGGCGGTGCCTCGCCAACGGCGTCGTTGCAGACCGCGTCGATGGCAATCGCATGTGGCCTCGCTGACAATGTGCTGGTGTGCATGGGATGGAACGGATATTCCGCGCTCAGCCCAAAGCCTGACGCTCAACCAACGAAACGCACGATGAATCTCGGCCCCATGGGCGAGACGGTCCGGAATTTCTACGCGCCGTATGGACTGATGTCGGCCGCACAGCACTACAGCTTGTACCTGCGCCACTACGTCGAGAAGCACAACGTGTCCGAAGACGCCGCGGCGGCAGTAGCGATGGCTTGCCGCAAACATGCCCAACTCAATTCGAAGGCACTGATGAGGGGTAAGCCGCTCACGCGTGAGGACTACAACGCCTCGCCGTATATTGCTGAGCCGCTCCGCAAGTTCGACTGCTGTGTCGAGACTGATTGCGCAACCGCCATCGTCGTCACGAGCCTGGAGCGTGCCAGAGATCTCGCACACCCCGCTGCTGTCTATCTCGGCGGCGCCGAAGGCCACCCCGCGCCAGCCGATGAAATCGCCAACCGGCCGAACTTGCTCGAACTCGGCATCCACCGGGCAGCGCCACGCGCCTTCGAACGTGCCGGTGTCCAGGCTCACGACATCGACGTGCTCGAGATCTACGACTGCTTCACCTATGTCGTGCTGCTACAACTCGAGGCGCTCGGGTACGCCGAACCCGGCGGTGCCGGTGAGTTCGTGGCGAACGGCAACGTCGAGCTCGGCGGCAAGTTCCCGATGAACACTCACGGCGGCCTGCTGTCCCAGGGCCACTGTTGGGGCCTGAATCACGTTGTCGAAGCAGTCCGCCAGATTCGCGGCACCGCTGATGCTCAGGTCAAAGGCGCGGAGCTGGCCCTCGTGACCGGATACGGCGACCTCGGTGACGGCAGCGTCGCGATCCTGGGGAGCGACCGATGAGAACGTACATTCCGAAGCCTGAGTGGATCATCCTCGACTGGCATCACGACTGCATCGCTGCCGAGATGCTGTGCATTCAACAATGTGCAGCTTGCGGTGTCTGGCGTCACCCACCACGAAAGTTCTGCGCAAGCTGTTTCTCCGACGACGTCTCCTTCCAACCCGTTTCCGGCAACGGAACGGTGTTGTCCAAGGCGGTCAGCCACCGCAGTCTCGACCCTGGTTGGCAGGAACAAGCTCCCTATGCGACGTTGCTCGTCGAACTCGCGGAAGGCCCACGTGTGCTCGCTGCGACATCGGTAGCTCCCGACGAGATCGAGATCGGCCATCACGTCACGGTCAGGATCGATCCGCATGGACATGACTTCGCCCTTGTCTGGGCCGACCCGGTCTCCACCACAACCTCAAGGCTGGAATCGACAACATGATCACGACTCGGCTCACCGAGATACTGCAGTGCGAGCATCCCGTGATGCTCGCCGGCATGGGCGGCGTCTCCTACGCCGACCTGGTCGTCGCCGTCAGCGAGGCCGGAGGGTTTGGGACGATGGGCGCCGCACCGATGAGCCTCGACCGCATGATTGCCGAGATCGCCGACGTAAAAACGCGTACGAACAACCCGTTCGGGGTCGACCTCCTCACAGCGCTCCCAGACCAGATGGAAGCGCAGGTCGACGCAATCATCGCCGGTGGAGCAACGCTGTTCGTTGCTGGCCTCGGAGTTCCGCGAGAGGTTCTCGATCAGTGTCATCGCAGTGGGGTGCTCGTAGCGAACATGTGCGGCAAGGTTCGCCACGCCGTCGCCGCCGTCGAAGCCGGATGCGACATCGTGATCGCTCAGGGCACCGAAGCCGGAGGTCATACGGGCACGGTCGCCACGATGCCACTCGTGCCCCAGATCGTCGACGCTGTAGGTGATCGAGTGCCCGTTGTCGCAGCGGGCGGCATCTTCGATGGGCGCGGTCTTGCGGCGGCGCTCGCGCTCGGCGCGGCCGGTGTATGGATCGGCACTCGATTCATCGCCACCCCGGAAGCCCACGTCGTCAGTGGCTACCGAGACGCGCTTGTCGATGGGCGCGACGACGACACCGTCATCACACGCGCCTACACGGGCAAAACATTGCGAGCGATCCGCAACGACTACACCCAACACTATGAGGACCACCCAGACGAGCTGTGCCCGTTCCCTCAGCAGATCGCGCGATCGATCAGTGACGGCGCCATGCATCTCGGAGCGCTACCTGACAGCGCAGGAATCGATCAGGACAAGGAGTGCTTCGCCGCCGGTCAAGGGCTCGGCGGAATCGACGAGATCATTCCCGCCGGTGATGTCGTTCGTCAGT
>JBBSKP010000305.1:0-4974 GCA_038256175.1 Mycobacteriales bacterium | reverse complement strand
CTCGGGACGTACGCCTACGCCGGCGCGATCTTCGCGATGAACTTCGGCTTCGGGACCGGTCAGTTGGGAATGCTCGGTGCTGTCGTCGGAGTCGGTTCGTTCATCGGTTCGCTGATCGCCGGTCCGATCGTCGATTGGTGGCGGGCGCAGCGCCGTCCCGAACCCCTGCTCGGTATCGCGTGGGCACTGCTGCTTGCGATATCGCTCGCGATTGCCACCGTCGCACCACTGTGGTGGCTCAGCCTGATCGGGTTCGCAGGCGCCGCGTTTGCCGGTGCGGCGTTCTTCAGCACCAGCCAAGTGTTCCTCACCACGGTGATGGCACACCGGCGCGCGGCGGCCGTCTCGTGGAACAACTCGGCGCTGTATCTCGGCACAGCGATCGGAACGACGGTGCTCGGCGCGTTCGCCCTCGACAGCGTGGCTTTCGCCGCCGTATCGGCGGGATTCGGTGTCTTTGCTGCAGCAGTAAGTGCCTGGATTGTGCTGCGGCTGTGGAGATCCGGCCGCATGCACGAATCACGCTGATCCGAACCATGGGCGCGCCTGCCGATCTCCGGCATAGTTCCTCACTGATGCGGGTGTGGCTGAGAGGCTAGGCACCGGCCTGCAAAGCCGTTTACACGGGGTTCGAGTCCCGTCACTCGCTCCAATATTGCGCCAGTTGGCGGCCCCTCATCTGTGGAAGTTCCTGCAGGTGAGAGGTGTGTTCTTATCGCAACATGCGCGTATCGAGCGCACCCCGTGTGGTGAGCGACAGGCGTGTGCATCCCAAGCGTAGGTACTTAGGAGGTACGCGGGCTACGGATCGAACGCATATGCGGTAGCCGAATCGCCCAGGTCATGGGGCTTTTCCGGCAGCGGCAGACCGACGTGCAAAGTAACGGATGCAGTTCGAAGCCGACGGCGATTTTCAATTCGCAACGCGTGTGTGGTCGGGACAAGTCGGCGAGTAGATCGGCGTACGAACGGCACTTTCGTTCGACTGAACCGAACGAAAGTGCCGTTCGTGCGAAAATGTGCGGTCTGACTATGGGATAGTCACGAAGCCTTCCTGCGCCAACCAATCTCGTGCCACGTCGGCCGGTTCCTTGCCCTCGACGTCGACCTGCCGGTTAAGTTCGGTCATTACTTCGTTCGTGAGGCGCTCCGAGATCGGTGCCATCACTTCCACGACCTGGGGGTGGGCTTCGGCGAAACTCTTCTTCATCACCAGGGCGGGGTTGTACTTGGGAAAGAAGGCGCGGTCATCTTCTAGCAGGACGAGGTCCAAGGCGATTATTCGACCATCCGTGGTGAAAACTTCACCGAACTTGCACTGATTTCCGTCCGCTGTGGCTTGGTAGATGATCCCGGTCTGCAGGATTTGCCGCTGCGCTTTGGCCGCGTCGAACTCGTACTTTGCGGCCATTCCGGGAAAGCCGTCCTGCCGAACGTTGAACTCTGTTTCGACGCAGGTGGTGGCCGCGGCGGGATCGGTCTGCACCAGGCGCGCGTAATCCGACAACGTCTTCACACCCGTTTGCTCGGCGGTCTGCTTATTCATAGCGAGCGCGTACGTGTTGTTCATCGGTGCCGGTTGAGTCCACACCATGTCGTGGGCGGCAAGGTCTGCGTCGCGCACGGCCTCGAATTGCACCTGTGAGTCGGGTAGCGGTGTTTCGTTGCCGAGATAGTTGATCCACCCGGTTCCGGTGTATTCGTAGGTCAAATCGATCTGCCCGTTCAGCTGCGCGTCCCGGGTGCTGTTCGATCCCTGAATATTCGTCAAGTCGCGGACGTCAGCTCCGGCAGCCGCCAGCGCGAATTCGATGATGTAGCCGAGCGTTATCTGCTCGGTGAAATCTTTTGAGCCGACGGTAATCTCGACGCCCTCGAGTTCCGGAATCGGTGTGATGCTGCCGGGTCCCACTTCGAGCGGAAGCGCACCGCCGGATTCCAAACCACAGGACGTGAGGAGGATGAGACCGGCTGCGGCGCAGACTGCCGCGAATCGTGCTGTTCGGCTTCGGCGCCATGCGCTACCCATCTCAGCGCAGTCCCTTCGGTCCGAGGAACTGTTCTGCGAGGGCACCGAACCAGTCGATGAGGAGAGCGAGCGCAACCGCCAGCACGGCCCCGACCACCAGGGTCACGTTGTCGCGGAGCTTGTAGCCGGTGTCGATTAAGATTCCGAGTCCGCCTGCGCTCACCAGAAAGCACAGGGTCGCGGTGCCCACCGCGAGGACGAGCGAAGTGCGAAGTCCCGCAAGGATGTACGGCACGGCCATGGGAAATTCGACGCGTCGCAAGATCGTTGAGGGTGACATCCCCTGGCCTCGGCCGGCATCGATTAGCATCGGGTCGACCTCTTGATACCCAAGAATCGTGTTGCGCAACACGGGAAGTAGTGAATAGAACGCAATCGGAAGCACACCGATCCAAAAGCCTGTCGTCCGTGTTGCGAGATAGAAGAGGACGAGCAAACCGATCGCCGGCGCTGCCGCACCGACGTTGGCAATCCCGACGAAGAAGGGTGCAAGGCGGCGGTACCCCGGTCGGGTCAGCAGAGTTCCGAGGGGCACGGCGACAACGACGACGATCAGGACGACAGCAATCGTGAGCAGCACGTGCTGCCACGTCAGCGTCGCGATGTTGCTGACGCTGATGCTGCCCTTCTGGGTGGCGGTGAGGTCGCGACTGAACGCCCAAGCAAGCACGCCCGCAACCAGAATCACCACAAGTACAGGCTGGACCAGTAGTCGGATTCGTTCCGCGCGCCGGGCTGCCGACGTCTCGGCCTTGCCGAGGTCTTTGGGCTCGGGCTCCATGTCTGGCGGTTCGGGTCTCGTTCCGACGTCGGAGGTGGTCGGTGCGCTCATGACGGTGCGTCGCCTTCCTCGTCGTCGTGGTCGTGTGCGTGTTCTTCACGCATCGACGAGAGGTGGCTGACGAGCGTGTCGATCGTGATCAGGCCTTCGTACGCACCGCCCCTCCCGGTGACCACAGTCGAGGCCGTGCTTTCCGCGAGGAGCGCCTCCAGCGCATCCTGCAGAGTCGACTGCACCGACACCATTTCGCCCACGGGCATGCCCACACCGCGTAGGGACGAGGCGTGCTCCAAGTGTTTGGGAGATACCCAGCGCAGCGGACGATTTCGTTCGTCGAGTATGAGCGCCCACTGTCGTTTGCGGCCGGCGAGCAGGCTCCGCAGCGCGTCCACCGAATCCTCTTCCTTGACGGTGGGGCAATGCAGCAGTTCGACATCTCTGACCCGGGTGAGCGTGAGCTGTTTCAGCGATGCGTCGGCGCCGACGAAGCCTGCAACCGTATCGTCGGCCGGATTCGCGAGTATCGCCTCAGGCGTGTCGTATTGCAGAATGCGGGATTGGTTGCCCAGCACCGCGATTCGATCTCCCAGCTTCACTGCTTCGTTGAAATCGTGTGTGACGAAGACGATGGTTTTGCCGAGTTCGGTTTGCAGCCGCATCAATTCGTCCTGCAGCAGTCCGCGAGTGATCGGATCGACTGCGCCGAACGGCTCGTCCATCAACAGAATCGGCGGATCGGCAGCCAGTGCGCGCGCCACACCGACGCGTTGCTGCTGTCCTCCCGAAAGCTGGCGCGGATAGCGGTCGCGGTAGGTGTCGGGGTCGAGGCCGACGAGATCGAGCATCTCGTCGGTTCGCGCAGTGATTCGCTTCTTATCCCACCCGATCAGTCCTGGCACTGTCGCAACGTTTTTCGCGATCGTCATGTGTGGGAACAATCCGGCTTGCTGAATCGAGTAGCCGATTCCTCGGCGCAGCTCGTCGGGGTCGATCGATAGCGCGTCTTTTCCGTCGATCGTGATCTTCCCCGACGTCGGTTCGATGAGTCGGTTGATCATCCGCATGGTCGTCGTCTTGCCGCACCCGGAAGGCCCTACGAACACGACGATTTCACCGGCCGGCACCTTCATCGAGACGTTGTCGACAGCCGCATCCTGTTGCCCGTGATAGCGCTTGGTGACGGACTCGAGGTCGATATCGACACCGGACACGGTGGAATGGGCGCCTCCGCGAGCGGTCGAAGAATCAGTCATGCCGGACTCCTTGATGAAAGGCCCCTGGAAATTGTCAAACGACCTATGAGGACGTAGATCCCGTCGAGGATCAACGCCAGGATCACGATCAATACCGTGCCAACCAAGGCTTGGGGCACTGCGTTCGGACTTCCCACACGGGAGAGTCCTGAGAAGATCAAGTTGCCGAGCCCGGGCCCTTTTGCATAGGCGGCGATCGCCAGGATGCCCATGATCATCTGCGTGCTTACCCGCATTCCCGTGAGAATCGACGGCCACGCGAGCGGAAGTTCGATACGGGCGAGCACCCGCAGGCGATTCATGCCGACACCGCGAGCAGCGTCGGTGATCGATGGGTTGACCGCCGCCAGGCCGATGATTGTGTTTCGGATGATCGGCAACAGCGCATACAGCACCAGAGCCGTAATCGTCGGTGCGACACCGAGACCGAGCAGCGGAATGAGAAGCCCCAATAGGGCGAACGACGGGATCGTCAGGATCGTGCTTGCCGCAGCCGTGGCAACCGCCGATCCGATAGGGCTGCGATACACCAGAACTCCGATGAGAACTGCAACGAGCGTCGCGATGATGACCGATTGAACAACTGCGGAAACGTGGAGATACGAATCGGTGAGCAACTGCTGGCGTCGATTGACAATGAAGTTCCACAGAGCATCCATGAACCTGCGCCCACCTCCTCGTGCAGCCGGTGAGCCGGCTCGACGTGTGGTGATTACCCATGCGAACTTACTGGTAAACCTACTCGGTCAAAGGAGTTGAAGGGGGTGATATGCACCGATTTTGCACCTGTACGCCCGCGTGCATTGGGCAGGGCGCGCTGCTCGAACCGCCTACAGCCGAATGTGCTCCCTACGAATGGTTAAGCAATACAACGGTATTGACGGTGATGGGCGAGGGCGGCAGGCGTTGGG
>JBBSKP010000304.1:0-5060 GCA_038256175.1 Mycobacteriales bacterium | reverse complement strand
CGCGGGCGTGATGGCGGTGCCGAAGCGTCGGACGTCGGACGGCTTCGAGATGCAGATCGGCACCAACCATCTCGGTCACTTCGCGCTGACCGGACTGCTCCTGCCCAAGATCAGCGACCGTGTGGTCACGCTGTCGAGCGGCGCGCACTCGGCGGGCACGATCGACCTGGACGACCTGAACTACGAGAAGCGGCGATACGAGCGGTGGACCGCCTACGGGCAGTCCAAGCTCGCGAACCTGCTCTTCGCCTACGAACTACAGCGGCGGCTCGAAGCGGCTGGATCGGCGGTGAAGTCGGTCGCGGCGCACCCGGGCTACGCGTCGACCAACCTGCAATCACACACCGAATCCGTCATGGATCGAATCATGGTGCTCGGCAACAAGATTCTTGCTCAGAGCGCTGAGATGGGCGCTCTTCCGGAGCTTTACGCGGCGACGGTTCCAGACGTCCGTGGGGGAAGCTACATCGGCCCGGACGGCCCCGCCAACTTGCGTGGCTACCCGACAAGGGTCGGGTCCAACGCCAAGTCGAAAGACAAGGCGATGGCCGCAAAGTTGTGGGACCTGTCCGAGCGGTTGACCGGGGTTAGGTACGTCTTCTAACCCTCTGCTTGTCTAACCCTTTGCTTGTCTAACCCTCTGCTTGTCTAGTCGTCAGCGACGGTCACCGTGACGTCGATATTTCCACGCGTCGCGTTGGAGTACGGGCACACCTGATGTGCCTTGTCGGCCAGGGCCTGAGCCTCCTCCGTCGACAGGTGGGGCAATGAGACCTCGAGCGTCACGGCGAGTTCGAAGCCACCCGCGTCGTTGGGGCCGATGCTGATGCGTGCGCCGACGGCGGAATCGTCGACGTTCGCTTTCGCCTGCTTGCCGACGAGTCGCAACGCGGAGTGGAAGCAGGCGGAATAGCCTGCGGCGAACAGTTGCTCGGGGTTGGTGCCCTCGCCGCTACCGCCCATTTCCTTCGGTGCCGCGAGATCGACGTCGACCTTGTTGTCGGTGGTGCGGGCGTGTCCGTTGCGGCCGTCGCCGGTAGCCAACGCTTCAGCTGTGTACAGGATCTTCATCAGGTCTCTTCTCTCGTGTAGGTACTTAACGAATCGGTAAGCCGCACAAGGATTGTGCGGAGCTCGTCGATATCTGCCAGCGGCATGCCGGCAGCTACGGCGAGTCTGCGCGGGATCTCGCATGCCTGCGCACGCAATGCCCGTCCTCGCTCGGTGAGCCGGATCTCGACCCGGCGTTCGTCGGACGCCAAGCGTTGCCGTTCGACGAGCCCGAGGGCGCCCAGTCGTTTGAGCAGCGGGGACAACGTTCCGGTGTCCAGCGACAGCTCGCCGCACAGGTCACCGACTCCGCGTCCGTCCCGCTCCCACAATGCGAGCAGGACCAGATACTGCGGATAGGTGATGCCGAGCTCGTCGAGCACTGGACGGTAGACCGCCGTCATCGCTCGCGACGCGGCGTACAACGAGAAGCACAGTTGCCGGTCGAGGGAGAGTTCGTCGGTCATGAGAAGACTGTAGCTCACAATTAAGTTGTGTGCAATATAAATCCTTGCACAGCCAGTTGCTACCTCGCTGGTACTGTCGTCGGCATGCAACGCGCATATTTCTGGTTTCCCGAGCCGGCCCTGGGTGGGTCGGTCGGCGATTCCGTGCCTTCACAAGCGCTGCGCTGACGCACCACCCCCGAGCCGGATGACAGACCGGCTCGCTGGGTAGCGAAATCCTTCGGGTCGGCCTGAGAACAGGAAACCCGACATGACTATTGCTCTGGATCCCACGTCAGATCTGGATGATCGACGCACCATCAGCGTGAGCCCTTTGGTGTCTCCAGCCGACCTTCGCCGTACGCACGCACTGGACGAGTCGACAGCGGCGACGGTCCGACGTGGCCGCCGCGCAACCGAAGACGTTCTCGACGGCCGCGACGAGCGGCTCATGGTGATCGTCGGCCCGTGTTCGGTGCACGATCCCGTCGCGGCGCTCGACTACGCGCGGCGGTTGGCGGCAAGTGCGGCCGAACTTCACGATCGGCTGCACATCGTGATGCGGGTGTACTTCGAGAAACCGCGCACCACGCTCGGCTGGAAAGGGTTGATCAACGACCCGCACCTCGATGGCAGTTTCGATGTGAACACCGGCCTCGGGATCGGGCGGCAACTCTTGGTGGACATCTCGTCACTCGGGTTGCCAGTAGCCTGCGAATTCCTCGATCCTATTACGCCGCAATACATTGCGGACCTGGTCAGCTACGGCGCGATCGGTGCTCGGACGGCGGCGAGCCAGGTGCACCGGCAGCTGAGCAGCGCTCTGTCGATGCCGGTCGGCATCAAGAACGGGACCGACGGTGACGTTCAGGTCGCAGTCGACGGCACTCGTGCCGCGGCGGCCAGCCACGTGTTCCCTGGTACCGATCTCGACGGTCGGGCGGCGTTGATCCGGACCTCGGGCAATCCGGATTGCCACGTGATCCTGCGCGGTGGCACGAGCGGAACGAACTACGACGCCGCTTCCGTCGCCGACGCAATGGCCAGGCTCCGCAAGGCCGGCCTTCCTGAGCGTGTGGTGATCGACGCCAGCCACGGCAACAGCAACAAGGATCACAACCGGCAGGTCGACGTCGTCGAGAGCATCGCGGACCGTATCGCCGCCGGCGAGCGCGGCGTTGTCGGCGTGATGCTGGAGAGCTTCATCGAGTCGGGGCGTCAAGATCTCACCCTCGGTGCGGCCGCGAATCTTGTTTACGGACAGTCGATCACGGATGCGTGCCTTGATTGGGACACGACAGCTCAGCAGCTCGATCGCCTGGCGTTCAGCGGACGTCGTGTGGCCGGAACTGCACGCTGATCCGCGGACCCACTGCGCGTGCGGTTTTCGGGACGGCGTGCTCCCAGGTGCGCTGACAAGATCCGCCCATAACGAAGAGGTCGCCGTGCCCGAGCCGGTACCGCAACGACGGGCCGCCCGAACGCGAGCGGAGCAACAACGGTCGCGCTTCGCCGAGCGACACGATCGCGACCATGGTGTCGTGGGCTCGGCTGCGACCGATGGTGTCGCCATGCCAGGCGACGCTGTCCGAACCGTTGCGGTAATAGCACAAACCGGCAGTGGTGAACGGCTCACCGAGCTCCGCCCGATAGTGGCGATCCAAGGCGTCGCGAGCGTGCTGCAGGACTGGGCTGGGGAGCGGATCCTGCTCGTCGTAGAAGCTCAGCAGTCTCGGTACGTCGACGACGCGGTCGTACATCGGCCGGCGATCGGAACGCCACGGCACGGTCTCGAGCAGGTCTGTGAAGAGATCTTCGGAGCCGCTGATCCACCCTGGGCAAAAATCAACCCACGCGCCGTCGCTCAGGTGTGTCCGTGTGATTGCGCCGCTCAGCTCACCAATTCGTGGGCCGGAACTCTCGACGTCGAACAGCGACACCTGATGCGAAGCGAACATGCGTTCGATGATAACGCACCTTCGCCGGTCAGGCGGTGTGGGATTTGGTGCGGTGTTGCGCGGCGACCGCGAGGTAGTTGCCGAGCTCTTGTTGCAGGACGCGGTCGAGTGCGCGGGCAAGAGTGGCGTGCACTGCCGTGACGCCGAGTTCGCGCATGTGCGTGATCATGGCTGTGGTGTGGGAGATTTCGCCATCGCTGTCCGGCAACCAGCCTTCACCGTGCTTGTCGACAATGTGCTGCTTGGCTCTCGAAATCATATGCTGGGCAATATCTTCAACGCCTTCGGCAACCCGAACGTAGATGTCGAGAAGTTCGCGCAACTCGAAGTCGTAGCCGTAGAGCGCGGCGAACGATTCGAAAAGTTCGGGTTCGGTAATGACGCAGGAATCGCCATCGATTCGAGCCAGCCGCATGTCGACCAGCCGATCGAGAAGATCGTCTCCACCGGGTCCTAGGAATGTGCTGACCAACTCGATCGGGATGACGAGATCCTCGTCTTTTGCCCATGTGCTGGTGACAGCCTCTTGCAAGCCAAGGACTTCGGCGAGATCTTTGCCGCTTTCCCAGCTTGTGATGAAGTCCGCGATGTGCGCGGTGGTGAATCCGCGTTGCAGCAACGAATCGATCAACCGCAGCCGGGTGAGGTGAGTGTCGTCGTAGATGCCGACGCGACCGTGCAGTCGCGGCGGTGGAAGTACACCGCGCTCTTGATACGAGCGGACATTGCGGGTCGTGGTCCCAGCGGCCTGCGCGAGTTCGTCGATCCTGTACTCGGGCATCACGTTCCCCTCTACGCGGTTGTATTGCATGCAAATGTAGTTGGCGCCTCGGCCGCCCGGTAGAGCGGCCGAGGCGGGGTCACTACCGAGCGTTGTCAGGCATCGACTACCACGTCCTGGCGGGACGACGCGGCGTCGCGGGTGACGACCGTGTAGTCGTCGAGATTCACCGAATCCAGTTGGTTCACATACTGCGTTGCGAATCCCGGGAACATCGTCGCGTTGAAGCCGTCATCGGTGAGATACCAACTCTTGCAACCAGAATTCCACGTGGTCTTCTCCAACCGCTTCTGCAAATCGACGTTGTACGCGTCCTGCTTGTCTTGGCGCACATCGAGACTCGTGAGATCGCGATCGAGAATCGTGGTGATCGCCTCGACCAGGTAGTTGATCTGAGCTTCCATGTACACGAGCGCGGAGCTGTGGCCCGGGCCCGAATTGGGTCCGAAGGTGAAGTACATGTTCGGGTATCCCGATACAGCAATGCTCTTGTAAGCGCTTGCGCCGGATTTCCATTGGTCCCCGAGGACTCTGGAGTCGACACCGGTGATCGGGATCGGCGTACCGGTTTTCGAGACGTCGAATCCAGTCGCGAAGACGATAACGTCGAATTGGTGCTCGATGCCCTCGACTGTGCGGATGCCCTTGGGCGCGATCTTGGCGATCGGCCAGGTCACGAGCGTACAGTTGTCCTGTTGCAGTGCCGGGTAGTAGTCGCTCGTCATCAGGAGTCGCTTGCACCCTGCCCGGAAGTCCGGGGTGAGCTGACGGCGTAGCCACGGGTCCTTCACCTGGCTGCGCAGATGCGCCTTGCCGACCATTTCG
>JBBSKP010000303.1:0-5114 GCA_038256175.1 Mycobacteriales bacterium | reverse complement strand
TGTACACCGACGACGAGGGCAAGCGGCAGCACGCGCGATTCGTGCAGTTCTTTTCCAAATTTCTGGAAGCCGACGCCGAGACGAAAGTCTGGTCTCTCGACGTCGTCGCCGACGACGAGCGCGAATTGTCCGTGCGCCGCTGGAATGACACACGCCACGACGTTCCCGATACCACTATCGTGGAGCTGCTCGATGAAGCGATCGGGAAATCGCCCGAGAACATCGCCCTCGACTTCGAAGGCCGCGAGCTTTCGTATTCCGAAGTCGCTTCCCGCGTCAACCGTCTCGCGCGCTATCTGATCGCCGACGGCGTCGGTCCGGAATCGCTCGTCGCATTGGGTATGCGGCGGTCGTTGGACCTCGTGATCGGCATGCACGCCGTGTTGAAGGCCGGGGGCGGATACGTGCCGATCGATCCGGACCATCCCGCGGAGCGCACCGGCTACATTCTCGACAGTTCGTCGCCCGTATGCGTTTTGACGACTTCGCACGACAATGTCGATCTGCCCGCCGGCGTTGCGGTCGTCGAAATCGACGCGCTCGATCTGTCGGCATACGACGGCGGTCCGATCACGGACGAGGAACGCACGGCCCCACTGCAGCCGTCGAACAACGCCTACGTCATCTACACCTCCGGATCGACAGGTCGCCCGAAGGGCGTCGCCGTCACGCACCGCGCGATCGTCAACCAGATGCTCTGGATGCTCGCCGAGTACAAGCTGGATTCCACCGACGTCTACCTGCAGAAGACTGCGACCACCTTCGACGTCTCGCTGTGGGGCTATTTCCTGCCCTTGCTCGTCGGTGCCAAGCTGGTCGTGGCGACACCGGACGGTCACCGCGATCCCGCGTACGTTGCCGATGCGATCGCGCGTAACGCCGTGACCGTGACGGACTTCGTGCCGTCGATGCTGACCGTGTTCGTCTCGCAAGCGTCTGCTGCGCAATGCGCGTCGCTTCGCCATGTCTTCGTCATCGGTGAGGCGTTGCCGCCGGAGACCACGGCCGGTTTCCGCAGAATCAGCGCTGCGGGCCTGCACAACCTGTACGGCCCGACCGAGGCCGCGGTCAGCGTAACCAATTGGCAGACAAGCGAAGCCGACGTCACGACCGTACCCATCGGGGTGCCGGAGTGGAACGTCGCGGCGTACGTCCTCGACTCACGGCTGCGCCCCGCCGCGATCGGCGCCGCGGGCGAACTGTACCTGGCAGGGCGGCAGTTGGCTCGCGGCTACCTCGGCCGCCCGGACCTCACCGCCGACCGCTTTGTCGCCGACCCCAACGGCGAACCCGGCGCCAGGATGTACCGAACCGGCGACCTCGTTCGCTGGCGCGCTGTGACTACGGGCGGTGTTTTGGAGTACATCGGCCGCACCGACTTCCAGGTCAAGTTCCGTGGTCAGCGGATCGAACTTGGCGAGATCGAAACCGGCTTGCTTGCCCATCCTTCGGTCAGCCAGGCCATCGCGCTCGTCGCCGAGACCGCAACCGGCGAGCAGCTGGTCGGCTACGTCGTGTCCAGTGCCGGCCACGGCGCCGATCCGATCGAGCTTGCTCGGTTCGTGTCGACGAAGCTACCGAGCTACATGGTCCCCGCGGCGATCGTCGTGCTCGACGTGTTTCCGCTCAACACCAGCGGCAAACTCGACCGAAAAGCGTTGCCCGAGCCGCTGTTCAGTGCCGGTACAAAGGAGTTCCGCGCACCACGCACCCAGGCCGAAGAGATCGTCGCGGGCGTGTTCGTCGACGTCCTCGGTCTGTCGAAGGTAGGCATCGACGACAACTTCTTCGATCTCGGTGGCAACTCACTGGTCGCCACACAGGTCGTGGCACGCGTCGGCGCAGCCTTCGGCGTTCAACTCGGGGTGCGCGCACTCTTCGAGACGCCCACTATCGCCGGGGTCGCCGCGCGCGTCGAATCGTCTGCGCCCATTGATCCTTCGCGTCCAGAACTGGTGGCGAGGCTGCATCCCGAGCGGGTACCCCTGTCGCTTGCGCAGGCGCGGCTCTGGTTCCTCAACCAGTTCGATCCGTCGGTACCGACCTACAACCTGCCGTTCGTCGTACGCCTGCGCGGGGACGTGGATTTCGATGCATTGCGGGCCGCGATGACCGACGTCATCGAGCGGCAGGAATCGCTGCGGACGATCTTCCCGGACTCGAGAGACGGCGGGTATCAGCGCGTGCTTCCGATATCGGAGGTCGATCTCGGGATCACCGCCGTGCCGATCTCGGTGTCGGAACTGCCTGCTCGGTTGACCGAATTCGCGTCGACCGGGTTCGACGTATCGCATGAACTCCCGATTCGGGTGCAGATCTACAAGGTGGACGAATCCGAGTTCGCGGTCGGGATCGTCATGCACCACATTGCGGCGGACGGCTTCTCGTTCGGACCGTTTTCGCGGGACGTGTCCATCGCGTACCTGGCACGCGCGCAGGGCATCGCGCCGACCTGGGCGCCGCTGCCGGTTCAGTACCGCGACTTCACGCTCTGGCAGCGCGATCTCCTCGGGGTCGAAGACGATCCGGATTCGATGGCTTCGCGTGAAATCGCATACTGGCGTGAAGCATTGGCAGGATTGCCCGATCAGCTCGACCTGCCGTCGGACCGCGCACGGCCTCGAGTGCAGACGTTCCACGGCGGTCGTGTCTGCTTCGATATCGCCGATGAGTTGCACGTGCAGCTCACGGCACTGGCGCGGGCGAACGGCGTCAGCCTCTTCATGGTCCTGCACAGCGCACTTGCAGTCGTCCTCGCGCGGTTGAGCGGCACGACCGATATCGCGATCGGCACACCGGTTGCCGGGCGCGGCGAGCAGGCGCTGGACAACCTGATCGGCATGTTCGTCAACACGCTTGTGCTCCGCACGCAAGTCGATGGTGATCTCAGTTTTATCGAGCTGCTGGCACGCACGCGCGAGACCGACCTAGCCGCTTTCGCCCAGTCACACGTGCCGTTCGAGCGGTTGGTCGAGGTAATCAACCCCGCGCGAAGCCAGGCTCGTCATCCGCTGTTCCAGGTGATGCTGTCGTTCCAGGAAATCGCAGACACGACGCTGCAGGTCGGCGACCTGACCGTCTCGGGACAAGAGCTCGACGTCGACATCGCCAAGTTCGACCTGCAGTGGACGTTGACCGACCATCGCGGCGAACTCGGTGAGCCCGACGGAATTTCCGCTGTGGTGTCGTTCGCGACGGACATGTTCGACGGCGGGACGGTGTCCGGATTCGCGGGCCGGTTCTTGCGCGTCCTCGAAGCCATTTCCGCCAACCCGCACGCTGCAGTGCGCGATATCGAAATTCTCGAGGAGAACGAGCGCAATCTAGTTCTCGCGGAATGGAACTCGACGAGCCAGCCGATCGGCCCCGCTACCGCCGTCGAGCTGTTCGAGCGGCAGGTCGCCGCGCACCCGGACGCTGCCGCGCTCGAGTTCGACGGCGCGGAGCTGACCTACGCAGAGTTCGATGCTCGGGTCAATAGGTTGGCGCGCAGGCTCATTGCCAGCAATGTCGGCCCCGAATCGCTGGTCGCCATCGCAATCGGTCGATCGTTCGACATGCTGATCGCGATGTACGCGACGCTGAAGGCAGGCGGCGGCTACGTTCCGATCGATCCCGATCATCCTGCCGAGCGCACCCAGTACGTGCTCGCGAGCTCGGCACCTGTCTGTGTGCTGACGACCGCGCGCGACGATGTGGAGATCGCACCAGGTTTCGAGGTGCTCGAAATCGATACCTTCGATGCGTCGGAGTACTCCGATCTGCCGATCGCCGCTACCGAGCGGCGCGGTCCGGTCCGGCCGGAACAGACGGCTTACGTGATCTACACCTCCGGTTCGACGGGTCGCCCCAAGGGTGTCGCGATCAGCCACGGTTCGATGGCAAACCAGCTCAGCTGGCTTACCGCCGAGTTTTCGATGGGACCGGACGACGTCGTCCTACAGAAGACTCCGGCGACCTTCGACGTGTCGATGTGGGAGCTTTTCGGCACGCTGATCACCGGTGGTCGCATGGTCATCGCGCTGCCCGACGGCCATCGCGATCCATTCTATCTCACGGATGTCATTGCGGCACAAGGCGTCACCATGACGTCGTTCGTTCCTTCGATGTTGTCGCTGTTCTCCACCAGTACGATCGCGGGCAAGTGCGCTTCGCTTCGGGTCGTCCAGGTCGCCGGTGAAGCGTTGCCCGCATCGACTGTGGCGGCGTTCCGGCAGATCAGCAACGCGGAGGTATACAACCTCTACGGTCCGACCGAGTTCACTGTGCACGCGACGTCGAGCGAAATACTCAGCACTACAGGCACTTCCGTTCCGATCGGACGCCCGGTCTGGAATGCGCAGGTCTACGTCCTCGACAGCGGCCTGCACGCGGTGCCCGTCGGCGTGCCCGGCGAGATGTATCTCGCAGGCGCTCAGCTGGCCCGCGGCTACTACGGGCGGCCCGATCTGACGGCCGAACGCTTCGTTGCCAACCCCTTCGGCGAGCCCGGCGCGCGCATGTACCGGACCGGTGACATCGTCAGCTGGCGGACCGACGGCGCGCTCGATTACGTGGGTCGTTCCGATTTCCAGGTGAAGTTCCGCGGTCAGCGCATCGAGCTCGGAGAGATCGAGACCGCGGCGCTGGCAACTCCATCCGTCACCCAGGCCGTCGTGCTGGTCAGCGACACCGTCGCCGGCGATCAGTTGGTCGCCTACCTCGTGGCGCCGAACGGCGACGTCGACATCGACGAGGTGAAAACGACGTTGTTGCGGACGCTGCCGTCGTACATGGTGCCGTCCGCACTTGTCGCGCTCGAGGCGCTGCCTTTGAACGCGTCCGGAAAACTGGACCGTCGGGCGCTGCCGTCACCCGTGTTCGAGGTCCGCGAATTCCGCGCGCCAAGTACGCCGATCGAAGAAATCGTGGCCGAGATCTTCGTCGAGGTGCTTGGCGTGCCGAGAGTCGGTGTCGACGACGACTTCTTCGAACTCGGTGGCAACTCGCTTATCGCGACCCAGGTCGTCTCGCGGCTCGGCACAATTCTCGACACGCGGGTTCCGGTCCGCATGCTCTTCGAAGCATCGACGGTTGGTGCGCTCGCCGCGCGTGTCGAATCGCACGCGGGTGAG
>JBBSKP010000302.1:0-5120 GCA_038256175.1 Mycobacteriales bacterium | reverse complement strand
GCGGTCGCGACGATCTCGTAGATGATCATCACGAGCTCGCCCAGCTCCTGCTGGCTCAGATATTCGCGCAGCACGCTCACCCGCTCATCGGCGTGCAGGTCCCACAGCTCCATCGCGGCATCGTGCAGCGGAGCGTCGTGGATGAGGTCACGAATTGCACTGTTGGTGCGGCGCAACGCGTACTGCGCGCCCTTGCCTGCGACGTCACCGAGGAACTGATTGAGATGGCGGTCGCCGGCGCTGCGCACCTTGTTCGCTGCGCTCGAACCGAGCGACATGAGCGACGCCATTCCCGGCACTTTCTCGGCGCGCTCACGGTTCTGCGCCAGGAAGTCGGCGACGATCTTGTTCACGAAACTCGACGCGACGTTTGCGACCAGCGGACTCTCGGTGAGGCGCTCGAGGGCCCGATCCTGTGCCGTGTGCATGCTCAAGATGTGCTCGAACAACGCGGCAACGGGCTCCCGATCGACAACGTCACCGAGGTGGTATTCGTCGCTCGCGGCGAGATCGTAGATCGCATGGGCGATGGCACCGGCCATGTCTTTGATGATCGCGCTGCCACCGATCTTGTCGACCACCGTGCGGGCGGTCGCCTTGATCTGTTCCCTGTCGATGACCTCACCGACAATCAGCGTGTCGGCGACAGCCAGCACTTCACTGACATCGCGAGCAACCACCTCGGCGAAACGCTCACCGGTCAATTCGGCCAGTACGAACTCGACCTGCGCGTCCAGCAGCTGATCGGCCAGATCCTTGGGGTCCATACGTGTGCTCACTCACTCTCCTCGGTGGGCTCGACGGGCGGTCCGTCGTTGCCGTGCAGCGATCTGCGGATCTCGTTCAAGCGCTCATGTCCTGCTTTTTCGCGAGCTTCCCACTTCTCCTCCAGCGACTGCCCCGACGGCGTCTGCCGGGCCAACTCGTCGCTGCCTATCGCGGTGCCGAAACGTTGCTCGACCTTTTCGCGCACCCGGTCGAACGTCGGGACACCGCGCGCGGTGTAGTCCGGCGCAGGAACCCCCGTGTGTCCGATACCGCCGACCTGTGCGGGCGGCGGAACGTCCGACACCGACGGGAAACCCGAGATCGGATCACCCACGTTCGGTGTCGACGCGACCGCGGCCGCATGAACCGCGCCAAGCCCTGGCCTGCCTGCCGTTGCCGCACGAACGACGTCCAAGAGTTCCGGATCGTTCAGTGCCTGCAGCTGGCTGACCAGCTCGTTGTTATCCGTCACAACCGCCTCCTTGCATGCCGAACCCAAGGCTACGTTGCAACAACTCCGCTCAGCTGCGCAGCACTGCGCCGACGGCAACCTGCGCAGCCGCCACCGCGGAATCCCGTGCGGCGCTTGCCTCGTCCTCGGTGAGAGTACGGTCACCGGCGCGGAAGCGCAGCGCGAAAGTCAGCGACTTACGGCTGCCGCCGAGCTGCTCGCCCTCGTAGACATCGAATAGACGTAAGTCTTCGAGGAGCTCGCCCCCGCCACTGCGCAGGGCGGCGGCGACGGCCGCGGCAGGAACCGTTTTGTCGACTACCACGCTGACGTCCTGCAGGACGGCCGGAAATACCGACACCACGGGCGCCGGCAGCGACTCGCTGATCGGCAACGCGTCGATGTCGATCTCGATTGCACAAGAGCGTGGTGGCAATCCGGCACGCTCCAACACAGCCGGATGCAACTCGCCTGCATGTCCGACGACGAGTCCGTCGACGAGCAGTTCTGCGCATCGACCCGGGTGCCATGGCAGGTGCTGCGCTGCCCTGCGTTCGATCGTGACTCCTACCGCAGCGGCAATGGTCTCCGCCGCGGCGAAGGCGTCCGCTGCCTCGACCGGGCGGCCAGGACCACCCGGTCCGCGAGGTTCACGAAGACCGACGAGCACAGCCGCCACGTGCAGCGGTTGTGCGGGCAACGACTCTTCGAGAATGCGGATCTCGTCGTCGGTCGGACGACGATCGACCGGCAGCGGATCGACGGCTCGCGTGTCGGGTCCCGGGAGTACTACCTGAGCTACGCCGAAAATCGCAAGGTCACGCTGACCACGCGAAATGTTTCGACCCGCGACCTCGAGCAGTCCGGGGAGCAGCGTCGTGGCCAACTCGGAGCGCTCGGCATCGAGCGGATTCAGCACCCGTGCGGTCAGCCGTCGAGGGTCGACGGCATCGAGCCCGAGAATGTCGAATGCGCCGCTCTGCAGAAACACCGGGGGCGGCACTTCGACGTAGCCTGCGTAGCCGAGGGCGCGCCCAAGGCTCCGACGACGTCGCTGCGAAGCATTCAAACCACGACCCGCGGGCGCCGACGGCAGGATCGACGGGATCTGCTCGAGACCCTCGAGCCGGAGCACTTCTTCCACCAGGTCGGCGGGCTGCACGAGATCTGGCCGCCAACTCGGCGGAGTGACGACCAGCTGGCCACCATCTGCTTCGACGTCACAACCGATCTGGGTAAGCCGCTCCTGCGCCGTTCCAGCGCGGTATTCGACGCCTGCGACACGGCCGGGCAGGTCGACATCCATCCGAATCGACGGCCGAGCTGTCACAGCATCGCCGATGTCGCTGAGAGTGCTCTCGATCCGACCGCCCGCGATCTCGACGAGCAGCCCCGCGGCGCGGTCGAGCGCCGCGATATTGATCGCCGGGTCGACAACACGCTCGTACCGTTTGCTCGCCTCCGACGACAACTTGTGCCGGCGCGCGGTACGGAAAACGGCGAGCGGATTCCATGTCGCGGCCTCGAGCAGGATGTCCGTCGATTCGGCACCGACCTCGGTCGTAGCGCCACCCATAACGCCGGCCAATGAGATGACACCCGAATCGTCGGCAATCACAACATCTTCGGGGTCAAGGACGCGCTCGACATCGTCGAGGGTGCGTAGCTTCTCCCCCGGCTGCGCCAACCGCACGACGAGTCCACCGCTGAGCTTCGCGACATCGAAGGCGTGCAAAGGCTGGCCGAGCTCGAGCATGACGTAGTTGGTGACATCCACGGCCGGTGAGATCGGCCGGACACCGGACAGCAACAGACGACGCTGCAGCCACCACGGGCTCACGGCTTTCGGGTCGATTCCGGTGACCTTGCGTGCGCCGAATCGGGTCGCTTTGGACTCCGGTTCAACCGTGATCGGCCACGCCTCCCCATCGGCTGCGGGCGACTCGACAGCTGCCGGGTCGGCGAAGTCGAGTTCGAAACCGCAGGCCAACTCGCGAGTGAGACCACGGACCGAAAAGCAGTAGCCCCGATCAGGAGTGATGTTCAGCTCGATGATCGTGTCGTCGAGGCCCATCAGCTCGTTCGCATCGGTGCCGGGGGCAGCGGTGCCCGGTTCGAGCACAAGGATGCCCGAATGGTCCTTGCCGATACCGAGCTCGGCGACGGAACAGATCATGCCGTCCGAGACTTGCCCATACGTCTTACGCTGGGCAATCTCGAAGCCGCCTGGCAACACCGCGCCCGGCAATGCGACGACAACGAGGTCACCGACCGCGAAGTTACGCGCGCCGCAGACGATTCCATTTCGTTGATCCCCGACATCGACCTGACAGAACCGGATCGGCTTCTTGAACTCGGTGAGCTCCGTGATCTCGACAACTTGCCCGACGACGAGCGGACCCACAGTGTTCGATCCCCCGTCGCTCCGCTCGCCCCGCACCGGCGTCAGCGCGTCGACTTCTTCGACCTCCAAGCCGACCCGGACAAATCCGGCGTCCAACTCCTCGGCGCTGACCGACCAGTCGGGGTTCGCCCGCTGGATGATCTCGGTGAGCCAGGATTGCGCTACTCGCACGTCAGATTCGCTCTCGTCTCGATGATTGGCGGCTGGATCAGACGCCGAATGGCAGCGTGAAGCGGATGTCGCCCTCCACGATGTCGCGCATGTCGGATATGTCGTTGCGGAACTGCAAAGTCCGCTCGAGGCCCATCCCGAAGGCGAAGCCGGTGTAGACGTCCGGGTCGATTCCGCAGGCGCGCAACACGTTCGGATTGACCATGCCGCAGCCACCCCACTCGACCCAGCCCGCGCCGCCCTTTTTACCGGGGAACCACACGTCCACTTCCGCGGACGGCTCAGTGAACGGGAAGTAGTTCGGCCGCATCCGGGTCTTCGCGTCAGGGCCGAGAATGCCGCGCGCAAACGCGTCCAGGGTGCCGCGCAAATGGGCCATGGTGAGACCCTTGTCCACCGCCAGCCCCTCTACCTGGGAAAACACTGGCGTGTGCGTGGAGTCCAGCTCGTCGGTGCGGAAAGTCCGTCCTGGGCACACCACGTAGATCGGCAGTTCACGTGCGAGCATCGTCCGGATCTGCACCGGCGAGGTGTGCGTGCGCAGCACCTGACGGGAACCTTCGGGCGCGATGTGGAAGGTGTCCTGCATCGTGCGCGCGGGATGATCCGGGAGGAAGTTGAGTGCATCGAAGTTGAAATGTTCGGTCTCGACCTCCGGCCCCTCGGCAACCTCCCAGCCCATGCCGACGAATATGTCCGCGACCTGCTCGGAAATGACCGTGATGGGATGCCGGGCACCGAGCGGTGCAGTCCGCGGCGGCAGCGTCACATCGATCGACTCCGCAACAAGAACAGCCGCGTCACGCTCGGCGAGGAGGGCTTCGCGGCGCGTTTCGTAGGCCTCGTTCGCGCAGACCCGGGCCTCGTTCACCCGCTTACCTGCGTCGGCCTTTTCCTCCTTCGGCAAGGCCCCGAGACCGCGGCGGGCAAGGGCTATCGCTGACTTGTCGCCGAGATGGACGGTCTTCGCCTCGGCCAGTCCGTCGAGGTTCGCGGCGGCCGCGAACGCCTTCTCTGCCTCGGCCGCGGCCGTGCTGAGAGATTCGGCGCTGAGCGGATCGTTGTCTGCCACGACTGGGATAACTCCTGTGTTCGATTCCGACCAGTGTCTAGTTGACAGTCGAATCCTATGGGATCGGGATAGTGCGGCCGTGAACCCTCGAACTCGCGTACATACAGATCGCCGCGGCGGTCGCGAGATTCAGGCTTTCTGCGCGCCCACGGATCGGGATTCGTATGCGCTGATCTGCCCTAGCGGCAACGGCGGGATCGAGTCCGTGCGCCTCGTTGCCGAACAACCACGCGGTCGGTCCGGCGAGCAATTCG
>JBBSKP010000301.1:0-5146 GCA_038256175.1 Mycobacteriales bacterium | reverse complement strand
TCGTGGACAACGACAGGCCGCACTCGATCGGTACTGGGAAAAACACCCTGAACGATTCCGACGCCAACCAACCGCACCGGCCCTACCCTCACCAACCGGAATCAACCTCCCTGTGTCTCAGGCAGGTTGACAACTTCCGGCACTGACGTGCCGTCTGGCTAAAGGTCGTGTTGTCTGCCGATGCGATCAGCATCGACGGCTTCGAATGCGCCGGGCACCTTGGGGGAGGCTTTTGCGCTCGGCAAGCACACAGCTCGATCGCCTCGGGAGCTGGGACGCCGATCGTGTAGCGATCGACCACGAGGTTCGTGACCCGTGGGCGACGGCGTGAGGGCGATCCTCGACACAAGTGTCGTCATCGCAACGAACGTCGGTCCGCTGCCGGGGGAGTTGGCCATCAGTACTGTGACGCTCGCCGAACTGCATTTCGGGGTGCTTGTCGCGAAAGAGCGGAGCGTGCGCACCGAGCGGCTTCGACGACTTCTGTTGTTGCAGCGTACGTTCGACGCAATTGCGCTCGATGAGGCGGTCGCGGCGAGCTACGGCGAGATCGCGGCCGCTGTTGTCGATGGCGGGCGCCGGCCGCGAGCCCGGTCGATCGACTTGTTGATCGCCGCCACCGCGCACGCGCATTCGGCTCGGCTATATACCCGCAACGCAGGTGATTTCGTGGGTCTCGACGAGTTGGTCGACGTCGTTTCGGTGTGATGTTCTGCGCGGTCGCTGCGAATTGGCGCCCCGTGTGGCTACTGGGTTCACACTCCGCCACGAAATCGGCGGAGCCAGATCAGTCGTCCTTGGCCCGACGGACGGCGATAGACACCGTGACGGTGTCGACAACTTTCAGGGTGCCGCCGAGCAAGGAGTAGGGCGTGATTCCGAAATCTGATTGGCGGACATCGGCCTGGCCGGACAATCGCCAGGCGTCGCCGAGATCGTCGACACGCAAATCGATCACACGCTCATAGCTCTTGCCGTGAATCTCCAGCAATCCGGTGAGGCGATATTCGCCATCGCACACGTTATGGACATGGCTGGTGCGGAAGTGGATCTGGGGGAATCGTTTGACGTGGAGACACTTCAGCGCGTTGGTCCGGATAATTGCCCGCTCAGCTCCGGATAGGGGCTTCAATCCACCCTCACCCTGCAATACCTGAAGCGAACCCACGTCGACCGTAAGGTCTGCTGCGGTCGGTTCGCCGTCGACCAATGTCACCGCTCCCTGCCAGGCGGTCATCGCTATGACCAGGCGGTGACCCATTCTGGCTGCCCGGCCGGCGACTCCGGTGTGAAGATGCACTTCTCCGTCGGATTCGTCCAAGTGCCATGTCGTGCGAATCATCGGTCGACAGTAGCGCGAGACTGCATCAATCTGGTGCCCGGTGTGGACTGCCTCGTAATTCCTGGGCGCGTCCCGATGGACATGCGTGCCGTCTCCGGTAAGTCTGGTCTGATGCGTCGCGTCGCGGTTCCCCTGCTGTCATTGACAGTGGGAGTGGTGCTCGCGGACTCGGCAATCGTCACGCTCGCGCTGCCGGAAATCCTGCGGCACCTCGGTGGCAGCGTCGCGCAGGTCGCCTGGGTGCTCATGGCGTTCAACCTCGTCCTCGCTCTCGTTGTCGTGCCCGCCGCGTGGGCCTGCACGCGGCGGGACCCCGCGCCGCTGTGCGCGGCCGGGATCGCGGTGTTCGCCGCTGCTTCAGTCGCGTGTGCACTGGCCGGGACCATGGAGGTGCTGATTGCCGCTCGCTGTGTGCAGGCCCTCGGTGGTGCGTTCGCCCTGGTTGGCTGCCTGGAATTGCTGGTCTCGGCGACCGACGAGAAACGGGGAGTTGCTCGCTGGACGACAGCGGGCGTGCTCGGCACCGCTATCGGCCCGGTCGCGGGTGGACTCCTTACCGAGGCCATCTCCTGGCAGTCGATCTTCATCGTGCAGGTTCCGATCGCCGTTCTTGCGGTCCCCGCCGCGCTCGCGATCCGTGGCACGCCGGTTCACTCCGTGGACAAGCATCGCCCAGCCATCGCGCCGAACCTCGCACTGGTTTTGCTGTCCGCGGCGCTGACGGCCGCATTGTTCCTGCTCGTCCTGCTGCTGGTCGAGGGCTGGGGCCGATCGCCGGCCACCGCTGCGCTGACGGTGTCGGTGGTGCCGGTCGCGGCGTTCATTGCGACGCCACTAGCTCGACGGGTCCGGGCCGGGCCGCGCTCGGAGACCGCGGCAGGCTGCCTGCTCATCGCCGGCGGTCTGGCCGGACTTGCGATACCACCGTCGGCGCACCTCGCCTGGACGATCGCGCCGCAGGCGTTGATCGGGCTCGGACTCGGGTTGACCGTGGACTCCCTCACGTTCGCGGCCCTGCGTGATCGGGTTCCTCGGGCGCTGCATGGCGGTTGGACGATCGGTGCTCGGCATGCCGGGGTCGTACTCGGCCTGGCGATTTTGACGCCGGTATTCACAGCAGACCTGATCGACGCCCAGGTACCCGCGCAGGAGGCCATCACGGGGTTCGTGCTGGATGCGCCGTTGCGCACGCAGGACAAGATCGACCTCGCCAAGGGGTTGAGCGACCAACTGGCGAGCGAGCGTGGCCGGGTGCCCGACCTGCACCCAGCGTTCGCCGGGCTGCAGGTTGCCCGCGAGCAGCGCCCGGCCGTTGAGACGCTCGAACGCACCCTTGACGAACAGCTCGAACGGGCGGCAACCCTCGCCTTCCGCAACTCGTTCCTCATCGGTGCGGTACTGGCACTGGCCGCACTCGTGCCGCTGATTCCGCTCGGGCTACTGCGGAGACGGGTGAACACGTGATGCGCCTTCGCACCGCGGTCCTTCCCGTCGTTGCGGCGGCGCTGGTGAGTGGCGTACTGGGCGTCCAGGTCGCCAACGGTGGTGGTGAATTTGTCCCGGCGCGCCCTGCTGACCCGTGTGTCGCCAGGGTGGTGGAACCGATCGCGACCGGCATCGAAGCTCTCGGGGAGCGGCTTGTGTTTATCGGATTAGACGGCGCTGCTTGCCGATTGCATATTTCCCGCGAGGCGCTTGTTCTGCAGTTAGCAATGCAGGGGGAGCGCACGGACGCCGAGATCGACGCGATGCGGGCGGGCCTGCTCGATGCGGTGGACCGGATGAAGGCCGAGGGCACGCTGCCGCCCGCGTCCGAGCTCGCCGACGAGGCGCTTTCAAACGCTGACCTGCCGAGCTACGTCAAGTCGCTGATCCGCCGCTTGCCGGACTCGCTGGTGAACGGCGCCCTGAAGACCGACGACATTCTGCGGCGCGCGATCAACGATCTTGACCTTCGCGCGCTGCTGACCGATCTGAACGACCCCGACGACATCACGCGCATGATCAACGCTGCGGTCAGCAAAGCGGTGAAGGAGTCGCTGATCGCCCGGCTCCGCGACCTCCTGCCTGGTTGACCGTCTGTGCTCAATTTCGCAGTAGCCCAACGATTCCGACGGCGATGCGTGCTGCGGAGTGGGCGAGCGGGGAGGCGTCGTCCTTGCTGAAGCTGGATGCATGTTCGGTGGCGAAGCTCTCGATCGAGCGAGGTGGTCGACCGGTCAGATCCTCGACTGCGCTGCTGACATTCGCTCCTGCGCCGGCACGAAACATCGCGGCCATCTCGACGAGATGGTGGACGTACCAATCGGGATTGCCTTGGCGTTGTAGAACTTTGGCTGCCATCCCAGGCGGCGTGTTCACGTATCCGACATGCTGGCGGGTTGCGCTGGCGAGTACCGCGGCGAGTGCTTCGTGGTTGAATGCGCGCGGCCAGGTGATGTCGTACACGCGGTCGTAGTGCGCGTCGATGTCGGTATCAAGATTTCGGGGTAACTGCCATCTATCCGATGGAAAAGCAGATCTACGGCAGCAGCGGCTATACCGCGCTACGACAGAGTCTTTCGCAAACGCCGGAGTCGAGCTCCGTGTACTACATCATCGACCAATCAGTGGCTCTCCTACCCTCGGCCGCTGCGGCTACCAAATTGCTCGATCAGTCGAAACGGCAGTGGCAATCTTGCGCCGGACCGCTCGACTATTCGATTCCTAACGGCACGGTCAGCGCGACATTGTCGGATGTCCAAAGTTACGACGATCTGATCGTCCAGAACCGGACGGTTCCGGATGGCGAGACCAGCGGACATGAATGTCAGCACGCGATGGGTGTGTGGTCGAACGTTGTCGCCGAGGCCGTTGTGTGCGGCGGTACCGACACCGGCGGCGCCTCACAGACGATCGTCGACGCTATTCTCGCGAAAGCCCAAGCCTGACTTCTCTGGGTGTCACAACGCCTTTTCGATCGGCTGTCTTCTCCTGCGCGTGCGCGAGTAATTCGCCGCTGTGCGCGTTGACGATGAGGAGGTCGGGATCGCTGCGGCGATAGAGCTCACTCAGCCGGGCGTGGTTGTCGCGGACCTGTTTTCTGTTGTGCGCGAACGCAATTTCGGTCATGGCGACGACAGCGGGTGCCCGGCCTTGGCCGTCGATGGTGTGGTGGTGATAGAACGCGTCACCTGCGTGTAGGACCCACCGGTGCCCGGCGTCGACGGCGACGCAGGCGTGCCCGCGGGAGTGGCCAGGCAGCGCGAGTAGCACGATGCCGGGTGCGATCTCCGTCAGTTCCTTTGCCGCTGCGAAGCCGCGCCATTGTTCGCCGACGGGATCGTGTTCGACGAATGTGACGCTTCTGGCGATCTGCTCTCGCCGGTAGCGGAATCGTTCACGTGCCGAGCGTGACCTCAGCGCGCCGAAGGCTTCGGCCGAGGTTGTGTGCACGAGGGCGTCTGGGAAGTCAGAGATACCACCGATGTGGTCGAAATCGAGGTGGGTGGCGATGATGTTCCGCACATCGTCACGGCGGAAACCCAAATGATCGATCTGGTGTGCCGCGGTCTCGACTTCGGCGAGGGCAGGCCTGAGTACGTGCCGTAGCGGACCGATCCGGAGTGCAGGGTTCGCGATGTCGTCGCTGCCGAATCCGCTATCGACCAAGACCAGACCGTTGTCGTTAGCGCACAGGTTCCGGCGAACCTATGCGAGGTGACACCTGACGTTCACAGGTTCAACCGGGCGTTGTCGACAGTGTCGGCGAGGTAGTGAAGAACGGCGCCTTTGCGGATGCCGAATGCCGCAGCGACCAGGACC
>JBBSKP010000300.1:0-5157 GCA_038256175.1 Mycobacteriales bacterium | reverse complement strand
TCGCGAGTGGTAGCCGGACTTCGAACCGGCAGCCCTCTTCGCGATTGACGGCCGTAATACCACCGTGGTGTGCTTCCACCAGACCGGCTGCGATGGCCAATCCCATCCCGCTGCCTGGCGGAATTCCTTCCGCGGCAACAGGAGATCGTGCTCGGGTGCCACGGTAGGCGATTTCGAAGATGCGAGGCAGATCGTGCTCGGCGATACCCGGTCCGGTGTCGTCGACGCGGGTCCATGCCTCGCCGTCCTCGGTGCCTGCCGAGATTTCGACGCGACCGCCGGGTGGAGTGTGGGCGATCGCGTTGGAGACGAGATTTGTCAGGACCCTGCCCAATGCATGATCGCTGCCGGTCACGAAGATCGGCGCCTGTGGTCGCTCTGCGCTCAACTGCACCTTCGCACGTTCGGCGGTCGGCTTGCTCGCGGCGGTGACCTCATCGATGACTTCGTGCAGGTCGATCGATTCCATCTCCAGCCGCAGTGCACCGGCATTGATCTTCGACATCTCGAACAGGTCGTCCACCATCGAACCGAGCCGATCGGTTTCGCGCATGATCTGTTCGGCGTATCGCTCGACGTCGGCATCACCGGTCACGACGCCGTCGGACAGGGCTTCGGCCATTGCGCGGATGCCGGCGAGTGGTGTTCGGAGGTCGTGGCTGACCCAAGCGACCAGTTCCCGTCGGGACTTTTCGGCGGCCCGCTCCTGATCACGAATCTGCTTCTCCCACACAGTTCGTCGTGCCTGGTAGCGGCCGAGCACAATGGCGGCAGGCACCGTGACTGCGGCAACGACGAACAAGACGATCGCTGTGCGTTCGAGCTGATCGGTGAACATCAGCCCACTGACGCCGATGACACCAGCGAGAGTCGACAGCGTTGGAATGAGCACGAGGACAGCCATACTCGCTGTCAGCGACAAATTCCGCGCGCGGTGCAGCACGATGGCGCCGAGCGCGACAACGGGTATCGAGAATGCCAGCGCATAGAAGATGATTGCGCTCAGATCAGTGGGCATCTGCTGCTTCTTCATCGAGATCGGAACGCGCCCAGGCGTATCCGCGACCCCACACTGTATCGATGCGGTGCTGATCGCCGAGCTTCGTGCGAAGCCGTTTGATGTGGACGGTCACCGTGGAGAGGTCGCCGAACGTCCAGCCCCACACCTGTTCGAGCAATTCCTCCCTGCTGTACACCCGATGCGGGTGCGCAAGGAAGAAGGCAAGAAGATCGAATTCCCGCGCGGTCAGGTCCAATGAGCGTCCGTCGACGAGCACCGTCTGCGAGTCTGGGCGCACTACAATCGGACCGTCTCGTAACGTGGTGTGCGACGGCGCTGGGCGCATCTGCGAACGGCGCAGGACCGACGCCACCCGCAACGTCAATTCACGAGCGCTGAAGGGTTTGGTGACGTAATCGTCTGCGCCAGCTTCGAGCCCGAGGACCCGATCGTCTTCGTCCCCCAACGCGGTGAGCAGGATGATCGGCGTCGTCGCCAGTGCGCCGCTGCGGACCCACCGGCAGATCGCGATCCCATCCGGCGCGGGCATCATCACGTCCAAGACGGCGAGGTCGATCGGCTCCTCGGCAAGAGCGGCCATCGCCGCTGGGCCGTCTGTCGCTTCGATAACCGTCATTCCGTCGCGTTCCAGATAACGTCGAACCACTTCGCGAACCACTGAGTCGTCGTCGGCAACGAGAATATGCATCGCAATCACCAGTTCGTGAACACTAGGTGGACAAGGGTCAGCGTCCCCGCCACTTGCACGACGAGCCATATACGACGGTGCCTGGACGGGAGCAGCGCCGTCGCGGCCAACAGCCATATTGTGAACGGAAGCCAGATCCGCTCCGTCTCCGCCTTGCTCAGTGCACTCAGGTCGGCCGCCACAATCGCGCACACCGCCGCGCCCACAAGCAAACTGAGCCCGTCGCGAGCACGAATCAGGCTTGGCGCCAACGTCCGGTGCAGTGCCGCG
This sequence comes from Mycobacteriales bacterium, assembly GCA_038256175.1. Lineage (GTDB taxonomy): Bacteria > Actinomycetota > Actinomycetes > Mycobacteriales > Mycobacteriaceae > Antrihabitans. The sequence goes on along the minus strand of JBBSKP010000300.1, from coordinate 3,178 downwards.
GGCACCGCCAGGCCGGTTGCGCAGGTTGCCGCCGCGATGTTTCCCCACACCCAATAATCGAACGGACGCTGCGACGCGATTCCCTGGTAATAGCGCTCGACGACAAGGTGATAACCGTCGAGCCACCAGAAGCCGGCTGCAGTGAAAACGCAGGCGACCGCGAGCGCGCCGACGATTGCAGGCACCAGCGGGCGGTAGTTTCGGGCCGCAACAAGGACCGCGATGGCGGGGATCCCCATCAGTATCAGTCCGTAGTTGACGTAGACACCCAACCCGAACAACAGCCCAGCGCAGACCGCCGTCAGCATGGGAAACGCCACGGCACTGGTAGCTGCGAGCGCGAGTAGTGCGATCGCCCATGCGGTGATGCCGGCAAACAACGCATCGGCGGACACCGCGATCCATACTGCGGCCGGCGCGAGCGCGAGAAACGGTGCTGCGGATCGTGCGGCCTCCTCAGAAGCCAATGTGCGCACGGAAATCAGCACCGCCACCGCAGCGCTGCAACCGACGATCACGCAGAGCACGCCGGCCCATCCGCCACCGGTCAGTCCTGCCCGGTCCAGGAGTGCGAATATCAGCAGCGCGCCGGGCGGGTGGCCGGAGACATGCGTTGTCCACGAGTCGGGTTGGAAGTCGAGGATTCGCTCGGAGAAGCCGCGCACCATCGCTGGAATGTCAGTCACACCTTCGACCTCGTGAAGGTATTCGTTGGGGTCGGTGAGCCGTTCGGAGAAGCCGCGCCGCCAGCCGTCGACGAATGCGAGAGCGAGCGACCAGGCGATTGCAACCAACCAGGTCGACAGAAGCAGCAGCGGCCACCGCACGCGATTCGCGACGGCTGGGCCGTATTGCACAACCAGCGCCGCGATGAGTAACGCCGGCAGCGTTCCCCAGCCGACTCGCGGTTGCCAGCCTCCGAATATCGGCGCGGTCGCGGCATTGAGCGACGCTCGCCACTGCTCGTTCGCGAGACGTGGAACAACGAATGCGACGGCAACGAGCAGTGCTGCTATCGCGGCGCCGATGACATCGCCACGTGCGGAGCCCGCGGTGGTTTCCGGAGCTCTGATCGGTGCCTTCACCAGGATCACGATAGGTGGCCCGTCGCTCCCGATCGGTAGATCGGGCACCAAGCGGGCCCCACGTCATTGTTTCGTCACTGAATTTGCATCGGGTGAAACGGCTGCGAGGGCTACCGTCGTTTCATGACGAATGGCCAGGAACTCGGCGTAACGGTGGTGATTCCGTGTCTCGATGAGGCCGTTTCGTTGCCGGATGTCATCGGTTCGATGCCGCCAGGATATCGGACACTCGTTGTCGACAACGGCTCCCGTGACGGCACACCCGAGGTCGCAAAAGCACATGGTGCCTTGGTAATTCATGAGAGCGTTCGCGGCTACGGCGCCGCGGTGCAAGCCGGTATCGCTGCGGCGACAACGGACGTGATCGGGGTTCTCGACGGTGATGGCTCGATGGATCCCCGGGAACTCCCCGCCCTCGTCGAAGTGCTCCGCTCCGGGGCAGATCTGGTGGTGGGCAGGCGTATTCCGGTGCGAGGCAGCGGTTGGCCCGTGCACGCGCGACTGGGGAACGCCCTGATGGCCTATAGGTTGCGGCGCCGTTACGGGCTCGCCGTGCACGACATCGGGCCGATGCGCGTCGCTCGGCGGTCGGCACTGCTGTCTCTGGGGCCGCTGCATTCACGCTACGGGTATCCGCTGGAACTGCTGGTTCGAGCCGCTGGGCAGGGCTGGACGGTCGTCGAACACGATATTGCGTATCATCCGAGAACTGCTGGTGTATCCAAGGTTTCGGGGTCCGTCGTCGGCTCTGCCCGCGCTGTTCGCGACTTCTGGGCGGTCACATCATGAAACACGATGTTGCCGTCCTGGTCGTCGCGAAGGCTCCGGTTGCCGGACTCGCTAAGACCAGACTGACTCCGCCACTATCGCCGGAGCAGGCGGCGGACGTTGCGGCGGCCGCTTTGCTCGACACCTTGGCAGCAGTCGCACAATGTCCGGTTGCGCGCCGCATGGTCGCGTTGACTGGATCGTTCGAATCCGCGGCTCGAAAGTATGCAATCTTCAGTGCGCTAAGTGGATTCGAGATCATCGCGCAACGTGGTGGCACGTTCGCTGAGCGACTTGTCAACGCGCACAACGACGCTGCGTCGGCGGGGTTTCCCGTGCTGCAGATCGGTATGGACACTCCACAAGTCGATGCGAGACTGCTCGAGCGATGCGCCGCGTCGCTGTGCGGCGAGGACGCCGACGCCGTGCTTGGGCCGGCCCGCGACGGCGGTTGGTGGGCACTCGGTGTGAAGGATCCGGCGTCGGCCGCTGTCCTTGCAGGCGTGCCCATGTCGACCAGCACTACCGGAGCGGATACCCGACGAGCGCTGCAGGAGCGCGGCGATCGAGTGGTACTCCTCCCGGAGTTGACCGATGTGGACTGTCCGCGCGACGCGATCGATGTCGCCGCTGAGCCGAAGTGTGGTGAACTGTTTCGTCGGACAGTCGGCGGCCTGGAGCAATTGATGTCGGCGGGACACGTTCGATGACAGCCCCCGCGATCCGAATGGACCTCTACGAACGCGCACTCGCGGGGGAGAAGTGTTGGGTGCGCCGCGGTGACGGTGTGCGCCAACCGCTTCCGACCGGAAGATGGTTCGGCCTATCCGGCGCCAGCGCTGCCGACCGGTGTGTCGACCGCGAGTTGATCAGTCGATGCGACGGCCCGACAATCGATTTGGGCTGTGGGCCGGGGCGATTGGTCGCGGGACTCGTCCGTTGCGGGATCTCCGCACTGGGTATCGACATTTCGGCAATGGCCGTCGCGTTGACACGAATGCGGGGAGCCCCGGCGATCCGACGCGATATCTTCGCCGAACTGCCCGGTACCGGCCGCTGGAGCTACGCGTTGCTCGCCGACGGCAACCTCGGCATCGGCGGCGACCCGGTCCGGACACTCGGCCGCGCTCGCCAACTCGTGAGCGGCAGCGGCCTCGTCGTCGTCGAATTCGACAGTCGTGGTGCGGGTTTGACGAAGTACCCGATTCGGCTGGAGACCCACTATGGAGTCGGGCCATGGCACCCGTGGGCACAGGTCGGAGTAGAGAACGCCGTCGACCTCGCGGAAGCAACGGGACTGCGAGTGGTTGGCAACACCACCGTCG
>JBBSKP010000299.1:0-5188 GCA_038256175.1 Mycobacteriales bacterium | reverse complement strand
TCCATCGAGTTGTCCGACGACGGGCCGGATCGCGTACGGATCAGCGGTATCCGTGGTGAGGCGCCGCCGCCGACATTGAAGGTGTCGCTCAACTCGATCGGTGGCTTCCGCAACGAAGTGAGCCTCATCCTGACCGGTCTCGACATCGAGGCGAAAGCAGACCTGTTCCGGGCGCAACTGGAATCGTCGCTGACAAGCAAGCCTGCCGAACTCACCTGGACGGTGGCGCGGACCGACCGCCCGGACGCCGATACCGAAGAGACGGCAAGCGCAACTTTGCGATGCGTGGTTCGCGACAAGGATCCCAAGGTCGTCGGCCGACCGTTCTCTGCCGCGGCAGTCGAGCTCGCACTTGCGTCCTTCCCGGGCTTCACTCTGACGGCGCCACCGTCGAACGGGCAGCCATATGGCGTCTTCACGCCGGGATATGTTGCGGCCAAGGAGGTTCCGCATGTCGCGGTGCTGGCCGATGGTTCGCGGGTCGATATCGCGCCCAGTTCGGACACCCTGGAACTCGACGTCGTCGCCGACCCCGAGTTGCCGGATCCACTCGTGACCGGTCCGACCACTCGGGTGCCGCTGGGCACCATCGCAGGCGCACGTAGCGGCGACAAGGGCGGCAATGCGAATGTGGGCGTGTGGGTGCGCACCGAAGAGCAATGGCAATGGCTGGCCAACGCATTGACGGTCGACGAGGTGAAGCGAATGCTGCCCGAGACCGCCGACCTCACCGTGACGAGGTACTTGCTACCGAAATTGCGCGCACTCAACTTCGTCGTCGAGGGAATTCTCGGCGAAGGTGTCGCGTCTCAAGCCCGGTTCGATCCGCAGGCAAAGGGACTCGGCGAGTGGTTGCGCACCCGACACATCGACATTCCGCAACAGCTAGTGAATGGGGTCGTGCAGTGACCGTTCTGCCATCGATTGTCAACCCGAAGTCTCCGGAATTCGGTGCGGCAAAAGACGCGATGATCGCCAAGCTCGCCGAAATCGAGACCGAGTTCGGAAAGGCAATCGGAGGTGGCGGTCCGAAGTACGTCGAGCGCCACCACAAGCGCGGAAAGCTGTTGCCGCGTGAGCGAATCGAGCTGCTTGTCGATCCCGACTCCCCGTTTCTCGAGCTGTGCCCGCTCGCCGCGTGGGGCAGCGACTTCCAGGTCGGCGCGAGCACGATCGTCGGGATCGGCGTCGTCAGTGGCGTCGAGTGCCTGATCGCCGCAAGCGACCCGACTGTGCGTGGTGGGACGAGCAACCCGTGGACACTGCGTAAGACGTTGCGCGGAAACGAGATCGCGAAGATCAACCGGCTTCCCGTGATCTCGTTGGTCGAATCGGGCGGTGCCGACCTGCCGACGCAGAAGGAAGTCTTCGTTCCGGGTGGCGCGATGTTCCGCGACCTCACACAGCTTTCTGCGGCTGGAATCCCCACGATCGCCTTGATTTTCGGTAACTCCACCGCCGGTGGTGCTTATGTGCCCGGTATGTCCGATCACGTGGTGATGATCAAGGAGCGATCCAAGGTGTTCCTCGCCGGCCCTCCGCTGGTGAAAATGGCTACTGGTGAGATCTCCGACGACGAGTCACTCGGCGGAGCCGAGATGCACGCGCGAAAGTCGGGCCTCGCGGACTATTTCGCACAGGACGAGCGTGACGCGATCAGGATCGGGCGTCAGATCGTTTCGCGACTCAACTGGCACAAGAGCGGACCCGAACCACGGGCAGAGGTCATAGAACCGCTGGAAGATCCGGAGGAGTTGCTCGGCATCGTTCCCGCCGATCTCAAGATTCCGTTCGACCCGCGCGAGGTCATCGCCCGCATCGTCGACGGCTCCGATTTCGACGAGTTCAAGCCGCTGTACGGGTCGAGCCTGGTGACCGGATGGGCCGAATTGCACGGCTATCCGATCGGCATTCTCGCCAATGCGCGTGGTGTGTTGTTCAGCGAGGAGTCGCAGAAGGCGACGCAGTTCATCCAACTGGCGAACCGCGCGAACACTCCGCTCTTGTTCCTGCACAACACCACTGGATACATGGTTGGCAAGGAGTACGAAGAGCGCGGAATGATCAAGCACGGATCGATGATGATCAACGCGGTATCGAACTCGAAGGTGCCGCATCTGTCGGTGCTGATGGGCGCTTCCTACGGTGCCGGGCACTACGGCATGTGCGGCCGTGCGTTCAATCCTCGTTTCGTGTTCGCCTGGCCGAGCGCCAAGTCCGCCGTCATGGGCGGAGCGCAGCTGGCAGGCGTCATCTCGATCGTCAGCCGCGCAGCCGCGGAGTCGCGTGGCCAGGTATTCGACGAGGAAGCCGACGCTGGTCTGCGGGCCGCGATCGAGAACCAGATCGAGGCCGAGTCGTTGCCGATGTTCATGTCCGGCCGGTTGTACGACGACGGCGTGATCGATCCGCGTGACACCCGAACGGTATTGGGGATGTGCCTCTCGGCCATCGCCAGTTCCCCGATCAAAGGCGCCGAGCAATTCGGCGTCTTCCGAATGTGAGGGTGGGGACCATGATCACATCTGTCCTAGTCGCCAACCGTGGCGAGATCGCGCGGCGCGTGTTTGCGAGCGCACGGCGATCCGGAATCGCAACCGTGGCCGTGTACTCCGACGCCGATGCGCACAGTCCGCACGTCTCCGAAGCCGATGCCGCAGTGCGGCTTCCGGGCAACACGCCAGCAGAGACGTACCTTCGTAGCGATCTCGTCATCGCCGCAGCGAAAGCGGCGGGCGCTGATGCCATCCACCCTGGTTACGGGTTCCTCTCCGAGAATGCCGAGTTCGCCGAGGCGGTAACAGGCGCGGGTCTGATCTGGATCGGGCCCCCGGCAGAATCCATCAGGTCGATGGGTTCGAAGGTCGAGTCCAAGAAGATGATGGACGCCGCGGGAGTTCCGGTGCTGGCGGAACTCGCTCCCGATTCGGTGACCGAAGCGCACCTGCCGGTCCTGATCAAAGCCTCGGCGGGTGGCGGCGGGCGCGGTATGCGTGTTGTTCGGGAACTGTCCGCGCTCGCGGCCGAACTGGTTGCGGCGCAGCGTGAAGCGGAGTCCGCTTTCGGTGACCCGACGGTGTTCTGCGAGCGCTATCTCGAAACCGGCAGGCATATCGAGGTGCAGATCATGGCCGACCGCCATGGCACCGTGTGGGCTGTTGGCGAGCGCGAGTGCTCGATTCAGCGCCGCCACCAGAAGGTCGTCGAGGAAGCGCCGTCGCCATTGGTCGAGCGGACGCCCGGGATGCGGGAGCGGTTGTTCGAGGCTGCACGGCTCGCTGCGGACGCAATCGGCTACGAGGGTGCCGGGACGGTCGAGTTCCTTGCCGACGAGGCGGGGGAATTCTTCTTCCTCGAGATGAATACCCGTCTACAGGTGGAGCATCCGGTAACCGAGTGCACGACTGGTCTCGACCTGGTCGATCTGCAATTGCAAGTCGCGGCCGGCGTAGCACTGCCTGCCGAACAGCCGGCGCTGCGGGGACACTCGATCGAGGTTCGCCTCTATGCCGAGGATCCGGCACACGACTGGCGTCCGCAGAGCGGGACGATTCGACGCATCGCGGTCCCGGGTGCGGTCGAGGAGTTCACCGTGCTCGACCGCCAGGGCATTCGGCTCGACTCGGGAATCGTCGACGGATCGGAAGTCGGTGTCTACTACGACCCGATGTTGGCCAAGGTGATTTCCTTTGCGCCGACACGCGACCAGGCGGCCAAGCTGCTCGCAACAACGCTGGCGCAAACCAAGCTCCACGGTCTGCGGACAAATCGTGACCTGCTCGTGAATATCCTGCGGCACAAGGCATTTCTCGCGGGGGATACCGACACTGCCTTCTTCGCTACCCACGGCCTCGATGTACTTGCGCGCCCACTGGCGGACGCGGATGCCGAGGCCGTGTCGGCGGTGGCGGCTGCCGTCGCGGACGCGGCGTTGAACCGCGCGACAGCGCCCGTCGACCGCGCATTACCGAGCGGCTGGCGAAACCTTCGGGCTCACCCGCAGCTCAAGCAATACGTGAGCGCCGCAGGAGAATACGACGTGCGCTACCGGTTCGACCGCGGCGTGCTGCGAGCCGAGGGCTTCGACAACGTCTCGCTGATCTCGGCGACAGCCGACGAGGTAGTCCTCGATGTCACAGGACTTCGCCGGACGTTCGCGGTCGCTCGCTACGGCGACGAGGTGTACGTCGATTCGTCACTGGGCCCGGTCAGCTTGCGTGTGGTGCCGCGCTTCGTCGACCCCGCAACCATGGTCGCCGAAGGGTCGTTGATTGCCCCGATGCCGGGATCGGTCATCAGGCTCGGTGCCGCACAAGGAGATTCCGTCGAGCGCGGCCAGCCGATCTTGTGGCTGGAGGCGATGAAGATGGAACACACCATCACAGCGCCCACCACCGGAACCCTGGTGGAACTGGCCGTCGAGGTCGGGCAACAGGTCGAGGTCGGTGCCGTGCTGGCCGTGGTCGAGAGCACGGTCGCCGCAGATGTGTAACCCCAAGTCCCCAACAGCAAGTACTTGTCTTCCAATGACGAAAGGCTCGGTTCAATGAGTTTCATCGAAAGCCCGGAGCGGCGTGACCTGCGGCAATCGGTGGCGAAGTTCGCCGCCAGTTATGGGCACGAGTACGTGCGCCTCAAGGCGAAGGAGTGCGAGCCCCTCGACGAACTGTGGAACGAAGCAGGCAAGCTCGGTTTCCTCGGGGTGAACCTTCCCGAGGAATACGGCGGCGGTGGCGCCGGGATGTTCGAGCTCTCGCTCGTCGCCGAAGAGCTCGCTTCGGTCGGCGCGGGTCTGCTGATGATGGTTGTCTCGCCGGCGATTTGCGGAACCATCATTGCGCGCTACGGCACCGACGAGCAGAAGCAGAAGTGGCTGCCTGGCATCGCCGACGGTTCTTTCAAGATGGCGTTCGGTATCACCGAGCCTGACGCGGGATCCAACTCGCACAACATCACCACCACGGGCCGTCGCGACGGCACTGATTGGATTCTCAACGGCCGCAAGGTCTTCATCTCGGCAGTGGATCAAGCCGACGCCGTCCTCATTGTCGGCCGTACCGAGGATGCCAAGAGCGGCAAGCTGAAGCCCGCCCTGTGGGTCCTGCCGACCGACACCGCAGGATTCGAGTACAAGCCGATCGAGATGGAACTCCAGATTCCCGATCGCCAGTTCCTGCTGTTCCTCGAC
>JBBSKP010000298.1:0-5252 GCA_038256175.1 Mycobacteriales bacterium | reverse complement strand
CATGCTGGCCCATATCGCCCTGCGGGCGCGTGAGGGCGGCCTTGCCGGCGTCATGGTTGCCTCTGCGGACGGTCAGGCGTTCCGTGAGCCGCTGGAAGCGATCGCAACGACCGGTGTGCCCGTCCAGGTGCTCGGCTTCCGCGAGCACGCGAGCTGGGCTGTGTCCTCGGAGACACTCGAGTTCATCGACCTCGAGGACATTCACGGTGTCTTCCGTGAGCCGTTGCCGCGGGTCAGTCTCGATTCGCTGCCTGACGAGGGCGCCTGGCTGCAGCCGTTTCGCCCGCTGTCTGCGCTACTCGTCTCGCGGGGAGATGCAGTGCGCCAAGGGGTGTCATAGTGTTCGGCCGTTGGGGCAATCTGGTCTATCGCCTGCGGTACACGGTGCTTGGGGTGATGGTTGCGGGCTTGCTCGGGCTCGGTGCGTACGGCATCGGTCTCGAGGATCACCTGAGTCAGACCGGTTGGGACGACCCAGGGTCGGACTCGGCGCAGGCCGCGATGCTGTCGGATGCGACGTACGGACGTGATCACACCTCGGACGTGATTGCGCTGTACACAGCGCCCGAGGGCAAAACTATCGACGATCCCGCGTTCTCCGCTGCGATCATCAACAATCTCAACAGCCTGCCCAAAGACCACCCAGACCAGATCGACAAGGTCAACCTCTCGTACTACAAGACCGAGACGGGCAGCCAGCAGTCCTTGGCTGGCGACAAATCCAAACAGCACGCGGTCGCGAGCATCGCGATCGTAGGCGACAACGACACAGAACTGACACGCAACTTCCGTGAGGTTCGCGACGCGTTCGATATCGAGGGCGTCGACGTCCAACTCGCCGGTCTGCAACCCGTTGCCGGAACCCTCAACGACACGATGGCCAACGATGTGCGCCGGATGGAAATTCTGGCGATCCCGGCCGTCGGAATCCTGCTCTTCTTCATCTTCGGGGGCGTCATCGCAGCGGCGCTGCCGCTTATCTGCGGTGGTCTGACGGTCGTCGGCGCTTGGGGAATCGTCCGGCTCATCACCCACTTCACCGAGGTCAACTCGTTTGTTTCCCCGGTCGTTTCGCTGATCGGGCTGGGCCTTGCGATCGACTACGGACTGTTCATCGTCAGTAGATTCCGCGAAGAGCTTGCCGAGGGCTATGACACTCCGACGGCCGTCCGCCGAACGGTGATGACCGCAGGTCGGACGGTTATTTTTTCCGCGACGATGATCATCGCCAGCCTCGGCGGCCTGCTGCTTTTCCCGCAAGGATTCCTGAAGTCCGTCGCCTACGGCGCGATCGCGACCGTCAGCCTCGCGGCGCTGTCTGCCATCACGGTTTTGCCTGCGATTCTCAGCATGCTCGGCCCCCGAGTCGACGCACTCGGTCTCAAGCGACTCGAGAAGACCAAGACCGCCGACGAGATCGAGAACGGCATCTGGGGTCGGCTGACCAAGTGGGTCATGAAGCACCCGCTGAAGGTCGCGATTCCGATCATCATCGGCCTTTTGCTGCTGATAATCCCGGTCAGCGCCATCAAGTTCGGTGGTATCAACGAGAAATATCTGCCACCTGACAACGGCACCAGGCTCGCCCAACAAGAGTTCGACCAGTTGTTCCCCGGTCTGCGCACCAACCCGATCAAGTTGGTGATCACCGGCGCGCAGTCGAATCAGATCGGCGCGCTGAAGACCGAGGCGAGCAAGGCGCCCGGATTGCTCGGCGACTTCGCCCTGCCGTTGACGCCCACCAAGGACAACGTGTGGACGATGACGGCAGGTTTGACGGACAGCAACAACGCCAAACCGACCGTCGATTATCTGCGCGCGATGAGCGTTCCCGACGGCGTCCATGTCGGTGTCACCGGGACGCCTGCGATCGAACAGGACAGCATCTCGGCTCTGCTCGACCGAATGCCGATGATGATCGTCTTCGTTCTGTTGACGACGACGTTGCTGATGTTCCTGACGTTCGGATCGCTTGTGCTGCCGATCAAGGCGGCGTTGATGAGCGCCCTTGGCCTCGGCTCGACGTTGGGCATCCTGACATGGATCTTTGTCGACGGACATGGCGCGGAACTTCTGAACTTCACACCGGGCCCGATCATGTCGCCGGTACTGGTGCTGATCATCGCGATCATCTACGGCTTGTCCACGGACTATGAGGTTTTTCTGTTGTCCAGGATGGTCGAGGCCCGCGCGATGGGTGCGAGCACCACCGAGGCTGTGCGGGTGGGTACGGCGCACACCGGCCGCATCATCACTGCTGCCGCGTTGATCCTGATCGTTGTCACCGGTGCGTTCGGATTCTCGGATCTGGTGATGATGCAGTACATCGCGTACGGCATGATTGCCGCGCTCATCATCGATGCCACTTTGATCCGAATGTTCTTGGTACCAGCGACGATGAAGCTGCTCGGCGACGACTGCTGGTGGGCACCTGCATGGATGAAACGAATCCAGGAGCGCCTCGGTTTGGGCGAGCCGATTCTGCACGAGGAGCGAATTCCGCACGATATTCCCGATCTCGGTGCCGCCGGCGCCGCAGCGCGTGCGGGTGAGCCACTCACGGAACCACTTCCGCGGATCACGACGGCTCCGAACCCGCGAGTGAAGCCACCACGTACTCCGAAGGACGACGAGTCGCGACGCTCGGCAACCGGTGCTCCTGCTGTTGCGCCGAAGACGGACGAGAGCGATGTCCCGCCGGCGCAGAGCCGGATTCCAGCTACGCCGCAAGGCAAGCCCGTTTCACCGGAACGGGCGCCGGAACCTGAACGACCTTCGGGCGACATCGCGAACTGGCTCGCAGACATCAGGACGACGAATCCGCCTGCAGCGCCGACGGACGCCGACGAGGAGGAGCCCGACCCGGTCGCCGATCCCGACGACAGTGGCCGGCACCGTAGAAGTGCCGACCAACCGACCGTCAGTGTCAGTGAACTGCTGAAGCGGGAGAATCGGCACTAGCTTCCTGATCCTCGCGCTCCGCGAACGCTCGGGCGTACTTGGTTCCGGCGACTAGCAGCAGGAGTCCTACTGCGATGAACGCCGAGACCCGAAGTAGGCCATCGAGTGTCGCGAGGTCGAAGAGGAAGAGCTTCGCCAGTGCCGCTGCCGTGAGCGACAATCCGGCGACCAGCGCGATGTGCGCGTTGGTGGTGCTGCGCAATCCGCGAAGGAGTGCTGCCGTCGCGGCGATCATCCAGGCGATTGTTGCCGCGCAATGTCCGGCGGTGAATCCGTCGAGACCTGCAACCGCGACGCCGGCCGAAACCATAGCGACGGTCGTTGCGTAGAGGACGCCGACGCCCGCGATGATCCAGATCGTATCGGCAGCTTCATGTTTCAGAATGTCAAGCTGCTGCGCCTGCCAGACCAGCAAGGTCAGCGCTGCGACCATGAGCAGGCTCGCGATGACGGACGTCACTCCTAGCTGCTCCACTGCGCGGGTGGAGCGCGACAGTGTTTCGGGAGAAGCGATATCGAGATAGGCGAGTGCACCGAGGAACGTGAAGCCGAGCCCGATGAAGTACGCGATCTTGGACCGCTCCTGACCGGACGCTGCGACAAACCCGATCGCAACAACGAGAAGCGCAATGGGAAGCGTCTCGTGCTGCGTCATGGACACGCAGGTCTGGAGCAACGCGATTGTCGCGGCGGCGAGGGCAGCAATCCTGGTGTGCGCGGGCAGCATTCGTAGCCCAGCCACGACGAGAAGTACGGCACCGACCGAGCCCTGGACGATGGAGACGGCGGTCCGGTCGAACATCACAGACGAAAGCAACAGCGGAACAGTCGAAATCGCAAGCATGACGCTTGCAGTCACGTCTGTTGAACTGTGCAGCGTCGAGGTGACCGCTGTTCCGATCCCGACGAGCGCAACGACGATGCTCGAAGCGAGTAACCAGTACATGTGCTGGTTGGTGGTCGAGTCGAGTTCGGTCAACGTGATGGCTGCAAGCAGAGCGAGCACGACCGGAAGTGTCCGTGCGACATGAACATACGACCACGGGCGCACCAGTTGTACTGAAAAGCATGCAATTTGCAGCACGATCAGAAAGCCGATAAGCGTCAACGTCACTCCGTCCGCAACAACCGGGGACAGCACGGCGACGCCGCCGATTACGAGGAGCGCGAGCGACTGTGCTTGCCATTTCGCTGCGAGCGCCACACCTCCGGCGCAGACACCCAACGCAACCGCCAAACCGAGCGCGGGATCGAGCCAGCCGTAGATTGTCGTGACTGCCATGGCATCCAGGTAGGCGGCTGCCACACCCGTTGCAGCCAAGGCGATTCCGCCGACTCGCCCGCCTGTGCGGCCGAAGACCCGCATACCTGCGTAGACCAGTACGCCGGCCAGCACTGCCCCTGCCGCGACTCGCGGCACCGGTCCGAAGAAGCCCGCTTGCGCAGCGAGGACCAGCAGCATCACTACACCGATGAGAGTGACACCGACACCCGCGACCGCGAGCAGTCGGCTGATGATTCCGTCACGCTGCCACCACGGGGTTCGAGGTGTGAAGGGAATCTGCGCTGGTTGGGGCTGTCTTTGCTGCGGCTGTCTTTGCTGCGGGAGTGGCGGCATCGGGTACTCGGGTTGCGGCTGCGGCTGCTGCATCGGGTACGCGGGCTGCGGACGTGGCGGCGGTGCCGCTTGGTACTGCGGTGCTGCGGGTTGCGGCCGTGCGGCAGCGGCTTCGAGTTGCGTGCGTAGGTGGACCAGGTCTCGACCGACCTGGCCCATCTGGTTGCCGAGCGACGTGAAGTCGTTGGATAGCCGCGCGACCAACTGCGGATCGATGAACGGGCCAGATGTTGTCATGTACTCAGCCTCCATGGTCGCGGCGCTCGGCGGATGAGTAGAGCTACTCAGCGCAACTGAGGAGTTTGACCGTCGTGCGCTCAAAACGGTGGCGGTTCGTCGGGTTCGTCGGCGTCGGGTGGTTGCCATTGTTCGGGGCCGTGCCCGATTTTGGGTAGCAGGGTGGGATCGGCTGGTACGGCGATGAGTCCACCGCCGGGCAGGGTGATGGTTTGTTCGCCGTAACTGTTGGTCCACAGGATCGCCCCACCGGCGAGCATTACCGCATCCCAGAGTCCCATTGTCTTGAGTTGATGGTGAAAATGGCACAGGCACTGGAGATTCGAGGGGATGGTCCAGCCGCCGGCGTGTGGGGAGTGGTGGCGGAATTCGATGATGTGGTCGAGTTGGCAGTGGGCGGCGGGCATTCGGCACCCCGGGAATCGGCAATGCCGAT
>JBBSKP010000297.1:0-5282 GCA_038256175.1 Mycobacteriales bacterium | reverse complement strand
CCCGTCCCCCTCGACGTGAAAGACCACGTGGAACAACCCGATCTAGAGGTCGGATGCCCACGCACGTCCTCACACGCTCACAGCGCCCCAGCAACTTTCAGAATCCGATCAGAACTCAATCGGTGCATCCAGGCTAAGCGGATCGCTTGCTCCGGCGTCACTCGAGTGCCGTCGCGTCCGATCAGTTCGGGCGTGAGCCTCGCTTCGCGCAGCGCTGGGCGGAAATCGAGTCCGTGTAGCTCGGCAGTTTCCATTGCCGACCGAACGAACTGAATTGCCACTGTATGGCTCGACATCGCCGCGCTTCCCTTGTCGCTGCAGTTCCGCAGTTCCGGACTGAAACTACCAGCGTAGGTCGCGACACCCGCGCGCCAACATACGAGCGACAATGCGCACTTCGGTCATCAATGTCGCTAGGTGGAGTCATTGGTGAAGGCAGGTGCCATCAATACGGTTGACTTCATGACAAGAGCAACCGAATTGTCGGAGCATGTGTTCGATACCGACGGGATCGGCAGGTGGAGCGAGGAGATCACGTTCCCGGTCGACGCCGAGCGGTCGATCGCATATGCCAAGGCGACCAACGACCCGATCGCCCAGCACCTGGACGGCACTCTCGCTCCACCGGTTTTCGCCGTGGTTCCGGCGTTGGCGGACCTCGCCGACGTCACCATGTTGGCTGTCCCGGACGAGCTGATGCTGCGAATCCTGCACGGCGAGCAGGACTTCCGCTTTCACCGTCCGATCGTTCCCGGCGAGACCCTGAAAGTCCGATCGAAGGTCGTCGGCATCGAAGGCAAGTCGTCCGGTGTTGTCGTCACCTCGATAGCCGAGACCCGCGACGAGAAGAACGAACTCGTCAACGAGCAGTACTTCGCCGGCTTCTTCCGCGGCGGAAACTGGCCGCACAACGAGGGCACACCCGCGCCGGCCCACGTTTTCGATGAGTCCCTGCACGAGCGGCCAGCCGATTTCGTTGTCGAGCAGCAGTTCGACGCGGATCAGACCTTCCGCTACGCCGAGCCCGCGGGCGACCCGATGCCGATCCACCTCGACGACGACATCGCCAAGCAAATGGGCCTGCCCGGCATCATCATGCACGGCCTCTGCACGATGGCGTTCAACTCGCACGCCGTGCTCACCAACGTCGCGCCGAATAACCCGGAGCGCCTCAAACGCCTCGCTGTGCGGTTCGCATCGCCAGGTCGCCCAGGTCAGGTCATGAGCACATCCATCTGGAACAACCGCAATGGCGCTGTCGCATTCGAAAGCGTCAACAACGAAGGTCAGGTCCTGATCAAGGACGGCCTCGCAGAAATCGAAGGAATCTGACATGTCACTGAACGCAGCAAGCAAGAACAGAGTTTTCGTCATCGGCGTCGGTATGACCAAGTTCGAGAAGCCGGGCGGGAGAGGAGCCTGCGGAGCGACCCAAGGAGACAGCAAAGAAGGCTGGGACTACCCGGCCATGGCCAAGGAATCCGGCACCAAAGCGCTCGAAGACGCAGGCATCGGCTTCGACCTGATCGAGCAGGCACACGTGGGCTTCGTCTACGGCGAATCGACGTCGGGCCAGCGCGCGATCTACGAACTCGGCATGACCGGCATCCCGATCACCAACGTCAACAACAACTGCTCCACCGGCTCGACCGCGTTATACCTTGCGACACAATCGGTTCGCGGCGGCCTGGCCGACTGCGCACTTGCGCTCGGCTTCGAGAAGATGCAGCCAGGCTCGTTGGGTTCGAGCTACGACGACCGCGAACAGCCCCTCATGCGCCACATCCAGGCCGAGGCCGAGCTCTTCGATTTCGCGTTCCCGCCGGCGCCGTGGATGTTCGGTGCCGCCGGTGTCGAGCACATGCAGAAGTACGGAACCACCGCTGACCACTTCGCCAAGATCGGCGAGAAGAACCACCGCCACTCGGTGAACAACCCGTACGCGCAGTTCCAGGACCAGTACACACTCGACGAGATCAAGAACGCGAAGATGATCTACGCGCCTGCAGGGCTGACTCGTCTGCAGTGCTCCCCGACCTCGGACGGCTCCGGTGCCGTCATCGTCGCCAGCGAAGCGTTCGTCGAGAAGCACGGCCTCGCCGCGCAAGCGGTGGAGATCGTCGGGCAAGCCATGGTCACCGACCTCCCGTCCACCTTCGAGGACAAGAGCGCGATCACCATCGTCGGCGCCGACATGAGCAAGACGGCCGCACAGAAGGTCTACGAGCAGGCCGGCATCACCCCTGACGACGTCGACGTCATCGAACTGCACGACTGCTTCTCCGTCAACGAGTTGCTGACCTACGAGGCGCTCGGCCTGTGCGCCGAGGGAGACGGCGGCAAGCTCATCGACGCCGGCGAAACCACGTACGGCGGCAAGTGGGTCGTCAACCCGTCCGGCGGCTTGATCTCCAAGGGACACCCGCTCGGCGCCACCGGACTCGCCCAGGCGAGCGAGCTCACCTGGCAGCTGCGCGGGACCGCGGACAAGCGTCAGGTCGCAGGCGCGGCAACGAAGTCCGGGGTGGCCCTGCAGCACAACATCGGGCTCGGCGGCGCGGTCGTCGTCACGGCCTACCGCCCCGCAGACCGTTAATTCACACACACAAACCAAGGAGCACATCAGATGGCAAAGATCGACGTCACCAAAGAGATCGCCGCATCGCAGGCGACAGTGTGGGCACAGCTCGCGAACCCGAACAACTACGCGGAGTGGCTGACCATCCACGACAGCTGGCGCGGTGACATCCCCTCGGAGATCGTCTTGGGCAGCACCTTCACCGAAGTTGTCACCGTCATGGGCATGACCAACAAGATCGATTGGACGGTCTCCGACTTCACCGAGGGCTCCTCGCTGAAGATCTCGGGTACCGGCATGGCCGGCGCCAAGATCAGCTTCACGCTGTCGGTCGAGGCCGACCGTGACGCGTCGAAGGCCAACATCGACGCTGAGTTCGAGGGCCAGATGGTGGTCGGCGCGATCGGCAAGGCAATCGAGCGCAGCACAGCCAAAGAGGTCGAGGCTTCCCTCGACAAGCTCGCCGCACTGGTCAGCTGACCCTTCTCCGTCTTCGAAAGGACTAGAACAATGGACGCCCTGTACGACAAGGTCGCAATCGTCACCGGCGCCGGTCGCGGAATCGGCCGCGCACACGCTCTGCTCTTCGCCAAGGAAGGTGCCGCAGTCGTCGTGAACGACCTCGGTGGCGCGAACGACGGCAGCGGTACGGACACGACGCCCGCACAGCAAGTTGTCGACGAGATCGTCGCCGCCGGCGGACGCGCGGTCGCGAACACCGGCAACGTCGCAACGTGGGATGGCGCAAAGGCTCTCGTCGATCAGGCGATCAGCGAGTTCGGCAAGCTGGACATCGTCGTCAACAACGCGGGCATCCTGCGTGACGCCTTCGTCGCCGGCGTCACCGAAGCCGAGTGGGACGCTGTCGTCGCCGTGCACCTCAAAGGTCACGCGGGTCTGCTGCACCATGCGGCCGCGTACTGGAAGGCACAGTCGAAGGCCGGCGAGACCGTTCGCGCATCGGTCATCAACACCGCCTCCGCGTCGGGCACCTTCATGGTGAACGCCAGTCAGGCGAACTACGGTGCGGCGAAGGCCGGCATCGCAGCCCTCACCCAGGTCGCGGCGGCGGAGTTGGAGCGTTACGGCGTTCGCGTCAACGCAATTGCGCCGATCGCCCGGACGCGCCTCACTCTGGCAACCCCCGGCATGAGCGCGATCTTCGCCGCGGAAATCCCCGAAGGCGAGTTCGACGCCTTCTCCCCCGACAACATCGCACCGATCGTGGCTTACCTTGCCAGCGACGAATGCACCATCAGCGGAACAGTTTTCGCGGTGCAAGGCGGTGCGATCTCGAAGCTCGAGCCGTGGAAGATCGGTGAGACCACCGAGACCGAGGGTCCGTGGGAAATCAGCGACATCCACAAGCGTCTCAGCAGCTGGGCCTAAATATCACCGCTCAACGGGCTATCAGTGCCCAGGGTTTCGATTGAAATCGGCACTGGTAGCCCGTTGCCATGAAAGGAAGTTGTTATGGGTCCTCTGACCGGAGTGAAAGTCGTCGAGATCGCCAGCCTTGCGCCGGCACCGTTCGCCTGCATGATCCTGGCCGACATGGGAGCCGATGTGCTGCGTGTCGATCGCGCGACCAGCCACGGCGGCATCACGCCGCCAGCAGGACCGCTCGACCGCGGTCGACGCAGCATCGCCGTCGATCTGAAGTCGCCCGAGGGCGTCAAGCTCGTGCACGACCTGATTGCGAACGCCGACGTGTTCGTCGAAGGCTTCCGTCCAGGCGTTGCGGAACGGCTCGGCCTCGGGCCGGACACCTTGCTCGAGATCAACCCAAAGTTGGTGTACGGCCGCATGACTGGCTGGGGCCAGGAAGGTCCGCTGGCACCGCGGGCTGGTCACGACATCAACTACATCGCCATCGCC
This sequence comes from Mycobacteriales bacterium, assembly GCA_038256175.1. Classification (GTDB taxonomy): domain Bacteria; phylum Actinomycetota; class Actinomycetes; order Mycobacteriales; family Mycobacteriaceae; genus Antrihabitans. Next base: position 826 of record JBBSKP010000297.1, on the reverse strand, counting down.
GGTGCGCTCGAGCCGATCGGCCGGGCCGGCGAACGACCGTACGCTCCGCTGAACTTGGTCGGCGACTTCGGCGGCGGTGGCTTGATGCTCGCGCTCGGCATAGTGTCCGCGTTGTACGAGCGAGAGCAGTCGGGCAAGGGCCAGGTCATCGACGCCGCAATGGTCGATGGCGCTTCGCTTTTGACGACTTTCGTCCACGGCATGCACGCCAGCGGATTGTGGGGAGGCGAACGCGGCACCAACATGCTCGACGGTGGTGCATCGTTCTACGACACCTACGCGACCTCCGACGACAAGTTCATGGCCGTCGGCTGTGTCGAACCGCAGTTCTACGTACAACTTCTCGACAAACTTGGGCTCACCGACCCTGACCTGCCGTTCCAGTTCGACTCCACAAAGTGGCCGGACATGAAGAAGGTCATCGGCGACGCGTTCCTGCAGAAGACGCGGGCGGAATGGACCGAGATCTTCGCCGATTCCGATGCATGCGTCTCCCCCGTGCTCTCCCCATGGGAAGCGCACGAGCACCCGCACAATCGGGCTCGTGGCGCTTTCGTCGAGGTGGACGGCGTAATTCAGCCTGCGCCGGCACCACGATTCAGCCGCACCGCCAACGCTCACCCCATTCCGATGGATGACGGTGGGCGCGATGTTGCAGCGACCCTTACCGGTTGGGGCTTGGACGAGGGCTCCGGCGTTGTTGACTAGCAGGCTCGTGAGCTGGGGGTTTGTGGGTTCGTGAAGAGTTGTAGCGCGTCGTGGCTGGTGAACGCGGCGGTTCGACAGGCCTCGGCGATGTTGTGGGCTCCAGCGAGGCGCTGCAGGT
>JBBSKP010000296.1:0-5303 GCA_038256175.1 Mycobacteriales bacterium | reverse complement strand
GCGGCGAGCGGGCACTCGTGATGCACACAAACCCGATCCGGTGAATCGTCGGTGAACATCGAGTGAAGGCCGCTTCACCTGCACACTTGTCGAACTTCACATCATCCTCAGACTTGCTGTGATGTCCGCCTCACGGCGCCTTTCTCGATTGCGGAAAGTTTGCCATCTTTGTTAGCTTGGGCAAGCATCGCATCATGGCAATATTTGGAGGACCCGTGGCCGACATTTCACGCGCAATTCTCGCGGCCGACACCGTCGACACTCACTGGAGTGAGCGTTTCGCACCCCTGTTGGTAATCGGTTGCATCGCAACTGCTCTGGTCTTCGTCGCGGTCTCGTTCACGCCCTAGCGTTCGCTTCGGCTCGACCGCGACTCAGCTCGCGGCCGCCGCAGGCTTGCGTGGGGCGCGTTTCTTCGGCGTTTTCGCCTGCGCCCGTGATGCGGCCTTGGCCTTCGACTTCGGCTTCGGCGCAAGAACGTGCTGGAGAAACTGCCCGGTGTAGCTTTCATCGACGGCTGCGATGTCCTCCGGTGTGCCCTCTGCCACAACGGTTCCGCCGCCCGATCCACCCTCGGGTCCCATGTCGATCACCCAGTCGGACGTCTTGATGACATCCAGGTTGTGCTCGATGACGATCACCGTATTGCCCTTGTCGACGAGACCGTTGACGACGAGCAGCAGTTTGCGGATGTCCTCGAAATGCAGGCCGGTCGTCGGCTCGTCGAGAATATAGACAGTGCGGCCGGTCGAACGCTTCTGCAACTCCGCCGCCAGCTTCACGCGCTGCGCCTCGCCACCGGACAGCGTCGGTGCCGGCTGACCTAACCGGACGTACCCCAGACCGACATCGTCGAGCGTCTTCAGGTATCGGTGGATCGAGGTGATCGGCTGGAAGAATTCCGATGCTTCCTCGATCGACATATCCAGGACCTCGGCGATCGTCTTGCCCTTGTAATGCACCTCGAGCGTTTCTCGGTTGTACCGCGCACCGTGGCAGACCTCGCATGGCACATACACGTCCGGCAGGAAGTTCATCTCGATCTTGATGGTGCCGTCGCCGGAGCATGCCTCGCAGCGGCCGCCTTTGACGTTGAACGAGAATCGACCCGGCTGGTATCCGCGGACCTTCGCCTCGGTGGTGGCCGCGAAGAGAGTTCGGATCTTGTCGAACACGCCCGTATAGGTTGCAGCGTTCGATCGTGGGGTCCGACCGATCGGCGACTGATCGACCTGCACGAGCTTGTCCAGGTGGTCCAGCCCGTTGATCCTCGTATGCCGTCCCGGGACTTGGCGCGCACGGTTCAGCTTGTTCGCCATCACGGTTGCGAGGATGTCGTTCACCAGCGTGGACTTGCCCGAGCCCGATACTCCGGTCACAGCGGTCAGCACACCCAGCGGGAAGCTGACGTCGATCGTCTGCAAGTTGTGCTCACGCGCGCCGACCACCGTCACCTGGCGCTTCTTGTTCACGACGCGGCGAACCAGCGGAATCGGAATCTCGGACCGGCCCGAAAGGTAAGCGCCGGTAAGTGATTCAGGATCGGTGAGCAGCTCCTCGTAGGGACCGCTGTGCACGACCCGGCCGCCGTGTTCACCCGCGAGTGGACCGATGTCGACGACCCAGTCCGAAGCTCGGATGGTGTCTTCGTCATGTTCGACGACGATGAGGGTATTGCCCAGATCGCGCAGCCTGGTGAGGGTTTCGATCAGCCGGCGATTGTCTCGCTGATGTAGACCGATCGACGGCTCGTCGAGCACGTAGAGCACGCCGACAAGACCTGAACCGATCTGCGTCGCGAGGCGAATCCGCTGAGCCTCCCCGCCCGACAGCGTTCCCGCCGCCCGCGACAGCGAGAGGTATTCGAGACCCACGTCGAGCAGGAAGCCGAGGCGCGCCTGGACCTCCTTGAGCACCTGACCGGCGATCGCCTTTTCGCGTGTACCGAGCGTCAAGTTACCGAGGAATTCCGCGCACTCCGAGATGGACAGCTCGCTCACCGCGGCGATGGACTTTTTGTCCTCCCCCGCCGAGATCGTCACCGACAGAATCTCCGGCCGCAGCCGGGCGCCCTCACATGCAGGGCACGGAACGTCACGCATGTAGCCGTCGTAGCGTTCCTTCATCTGCTCCGACTCGGTGTTCTCCATCCGCCGATGCAGGAATGGCATCACGCCCTCGAAGTCGGCGTAGTAGGACCGCACCCGGCCATAGCGGTTCTTGTACTTGACGTGCACCTGGTCGGAACTGCCTTCGAGGACGGCCTTGCGCACCTTCGGCGGCAGATCTTCCCACGGCGTCTTCATCGAGAAGCCCATGATCTCGGCTAGGCCCGAAAGCAACCGGCCGAAATACTCGGACGTCTGTCCCATGGACCAGGGCGCGATGGCGCCGTCTTCAAGGCTCAACGCAGGATCCGGAACCACGAGCTCTGGGTCCACTTCCTTACGGATGCCGAGACCGGTGCATTCCGGGCAGGCACCGTACGGCGAGTTGAAGGAGAACGACCGCGGCTCGAGGTCGTCGATATCCAGCGCGTGCCCGTTCGGGCAGGCCAGCCGTTCGGAAAAGCGACGCTCCCGATCGTGTGCATGCTCGTCGCGATCGACGAATTCGAGCACCACGATGCCGTCAGCCAGTCGAAGCGCAGTCTCCACGGAGTCCGTCAGCCGTTGTTTGGAGCTGGATTTCACGGTCAGACGATCGACGACGACCTCGATGTCGTGCTTTTCCTGCTTCTTCAACTTCGGCGGATCGGTGAGCTGGTGTACGACCCCGTCTACCCGGATGCGGGCATAGCCCTGGGAATGCAGCTGGTCAAAGAGGTCGACGAACTCTCCCTTGCGCGTACGGACGACCGGCGCGAGTACCTGAAATCGCGTGCCGTCCTCCATCGCGAGGACCTGATCCACGATCTGTTGCGGAGTCTGCTTGGCGATCCGCTCGGCACAGACCGGGCAATGTGCGTCACCGGCCCGCGCGTAAAGCAACCGCAGATAGTCGTAGACCTCTGTGATCGTCCCGACCGTCGACCGAGGGTTCCGGTTGGTCGACTTCTGATCGATCGAGACCGCGGGCGACAGTCCCTCGATGAAGTCGACGTCCGGCTTGTCCATCTGACCGAGAAACTGGCGCGCATACGCCGAAAGCGATTCGACATAGCGGCGTTGGCCTTCGGCGAAAATCGTGTCGAACGCGAGACTGGACTTCCCTGAGCCCGAAAGCCCGGTGAAGACGATCAGGCTGTCTCGTGGGAGGTCCAGATCGATCCCGCGCAGATTGTGTTCGCGCGCACCTCTCACTATCAGGCGATCCGCCACCCGCAATCCCTTCTCAACTTCGAATACAAAGCTCAATCGTCCCATGTGGGTCTTATCAACTGCGCAAACCGATGGATCGCGCGCGAGGCCATGGTAAGCCTGGCCACCGACAGGTTTCTTGCGGGAAGAATTCGCACCACCCAACTCGGACAGTTCCATTCGACGGTAGCGTGCGAATCATGGACGAGCAGCGCACCACTATCGACTCCAACTACACCGGACATGTCTCCCAGGGCTCCGATCCGCAGGAACGCATCGTTCCGGGCGCCAGAATCGTGAAGATGTCCGTCGGCCCTATGGACAACAACGCCTATGTGGTCCAGTGTTCCGTGACCGGGTCGTCGCTGCTCATCGATGCCGCCAACGAGGAGCGCCGGCTGCTGTCGTTGATCCGCGAAGTAGCACCGGCCGCACTGGAATTGATCATCACGACCCACCAGCATGCTGATCACTGGCAGGCCCTCGCCGGTGTCGTCACGGCAACCGGCGCCCCAACGGCAGCCCATGCGCTCGACGCCGGCCCACTGCCTGTCAGCCCCGATTACGAGCTCGCGGACGGTGAATCGATTCAGGTGGGCGAACTCGCACTCGACGTGATCCACCTGAGCGGTCACACCCCCGGCTCGATCGCGCTCGCACTCACCGAACAAGGTGAGGGTGGTCGGGTGCACCTGTTCACCGGCGACTCGCTCTTCCCGGGCGGCGTCGGCAAGACCGATACACCGGACAAGTTCAATTCATTGCTCAATGACGTCGAATCGAAGCTCTTCGCCCGGTTCGGGGACGACACAGTGGTCTACCCGGGTCACGGCGACGACACCACTCTCGGCAACGAGCGGGCCCACGTCGGCGAATGGCGTGAGCGGGGTTGGTGACCCTGTGATTTTGGAACACGCTCTGCTACCCGTTCGTCCCGGCATGGAACCGCAGTTCGAGGCGGCCTTCGACGAAGCGAAGCAGTTCATCGCCGCGATGCCCGGCTTCCGGTCGTTGACGCTGTCTCGCTCGGTCGAGACCCCCAATTCGTACCTGCTGCTGGTCGAGTGGGGACGCCTGACCGATCACACCGAAGGGTTTCGCGGATCGCCCGACTACCTCCGTTGGCGCGAGCTGCTGCACCACTTCTACGAGCCGTTCCCCGTGGTGGAGCATTTCGACCCTGTGACGGCGGTCCTTTCCTGACGACAGCACGTTTCCCGACCGACGGGAATGGGAACACTGCGCACATGTTGATTCGCCGAATTGCCCGACCGCTACTGTCCACAATCTTTATCGCGCAAGGCATCGAAACTTTGCGGAACCCGAAACTCTCCGCGGATGCCGCTCGGCCGATGCTCGAGAAGACCGAGGAAGTCCTTCCTCCCAAATACGCCGAGAGCGTTCCTCGCGACGCCGAGAGATTCGTCCAGATCAATGCTGCCGTCCAGATCGGCGGCGGCGCCCTCCTCGCCGCAGGCAAGGCACCTCGCCTCGCCGCGCTCGCGTTGGCCGGCACGCTTGCGACCACGAACTTGGGCGCGCACGCGTTCTGGAACGAGACGGATCCGCATCGCAAGGCCCAGGAACGCAAGGATTTCCTGACCGGACTCAGCCTGCTCGGCGGCCTGATCATCGCGTCGGTCGATACAGAGGGCAAACCGTCGCTCACGTGGCGCGGTCGCCGCGCTGCGCGGCGCGCGTCCGACGCCGTATCGGCTGCGCTTCCCCTCGGCTCGAGTACCCTCGCCTCGAATCCCATCATCTCTGACAACACCATCGATCAGCTGAGCCATGGCCTGCACATTGCAGCAGAGAAGGGACACGTGCTCGCCGATGTTGCGCGCGAACGCGGACTCGAATTCGCCGATATCGCACGCGAACGCGGACCTGAACTGGCAGATCGAGTATCCGACGCTGTCCGAACGCGCATCAACCGCTGACTGCAGCTTCGCTGCCTGTGCGCGTTTTACCCCCGCCTGCTCGGGTAAAACGCGCACAGGCGCG
>JBBSKP010000295.1:0-5325 GCA_038256175.1 Mycobacteriales bacterium | reverse complement strand
GCAGCGCCCCTCGACAGGCTCCCAGGGTTCAAACTCACGACCGGCCTCGACCGGACCAAAGTCCTTCGACCTCGCAAGACGACCACACCCCATTTTCACCCCGGCAGGGGCGCACGCAAGGGCATCATCAACTCACGAGGTTCGCAGCAGTTTGTTTGTGCGACTATAAGTTTCGCTACGACATCCCGGATAGCATGCTCATCACGAGGGACAGAAGCGTGGACAGGATGCTCGTTCCAGCAATATCGGTCATCTGAGCTGCTCCATTCGGTAATTCTGGATATGGGTTGGTACCCGAATGTGAGCGTAAGGGACATCTCGCATGTTACTGGTGTGACTGATGTTGCGATTGAGCATCGATAGTCAAGCAGCCCCGGAGGTCAGATCACCGGTTCCGCTCGGCCCAGTAGCCACAGCAGGGTGATCCATCAGCACCCGCTCCACTTCCGGGCTGTACACATTCTCTGCACCCGTGAATCACTGTTGGCAGCCGCAGTCGAAGAACTCGTCAACCGCCGCGCCGTCCGGGCGCAAGCGCTCATCGATCAGTTTGCGAAGGAACCGCCTTCCGATCGCCTGACGGCCGCAATACTGGCGATCCGCGATCCGCTGTCGGGGCCCGACTTCCTCGCAGAGATGGAATTGTGGTCGGCCGCACGAACCGACCCGGCGCTGGCGGGCGCCATCATCCCGGTCGAACGACGCGTCGGGCAGCGGCTACGGCAGCAGCTCGGTGAACTCTTCGGGCCCGAATTGACCCAGCGCCCTGGGCTACCCACCGTCGCCACGCTTACCGTCGGACTGGTGCGCGGCTTGGCCTTCAGCCGACCATTGCGAAGTACTCAGGACTCCGACACCACGCTCCTCGAATACTGAACGCAGGCAGCGACGCCGTTGCTCGGTTGACCTTGCGCCACGATCAACTCGTATGCCACGTCACGACACTCTCTGGGTTCTCCCGGGTCGTGCGGAACGAGTTGATCGGGTGGTCGAGATCGGGGTAGCCGAACGAGATGCCCACCACCACGTCCCGGTTCGCGGGGATACCGAAGTATTCGCGAAGGAACGGCGCATGGGATGCGAGGGCAGCCTGTGGGGCTGCGGCAAGTCCGAGACTCTGAGCTCCGAGGAGGAAGGTGTTGATGTAGAGCCCGCAGTCGACAGCACCGTACGTACCGAGATCGGCTTCGGTCGTGACAATGGCGACGTGTGGCGCGTCGAAGAGTTCGAAGTTGCGCAGCATCTGCTGCATCGTCCGCGCGTGGTCACCTTTGACGATGCCGACGCTTTCGTAGAGCGCCAAACCGCATTCGCGGCGTCGATCCCGGTAAGCGCCCGTGTACTCGCCGGGAAACGCGAAGTCCGGAGCGATGGGCGACCCCGCCTGCACGTGCGTCAGAAGCTCTTTGCGGAACCGGTCGGTCGCGTCTCCTTCTGTGACGATCAGCTCCCACGGCTGAGTGTTGCACCAGGACGGCGTGCGCTGACCGAGGTGCAGTAGCTGCTCGATGGTGTCGCGGGGCACCTGATCTGGGAGGAACTGCCGGCAAGTCCACCGATCGGCGAGCATTCGGCTCAACGTTGCGAACTGGTCCACGGTGTCGGCCTGCAGGTCCATTGCTGCCTCTCCTACGTTCGGTCTCATTTCGAGACTGAACGTTACCCTGGTCTCATTTTGAAACCAACACCTAAGGTTGAGACATGCGTTACGAAGAACTAGCCGACGAGCCCTGCTCGATAACGCGACCGCTCGTGATCTTCGGCGACCGCTGGACGCTGCTTATTCTCAAGTACTCGTTCGCCGGCATTCGTCGCTTCAACGCGTTCCAGAATGCGCTGGGAATTTCGCGGAGCCGTCTTCTGGATCGGCTTGACCGATTGGTCGAGCACGACATCCTGACAAAGCAGCCAGCCGCGGTCGGAGCCTACGAGGAATACCGGCTCACCCCGAAGGGCCACGACATCTACCCGATCCTGATGGCAATCAGAGATTGGGGCGACACCTACATGGCGGCCGATGGACCGCCGGTGCACTACCTGCACCGCGAGTGCCCAAATGCAGGAAGCACCGGCGAAGCGCACGTTCGGCTCGAATGCGATTCGTGTGGAAACGAACTCACAGCGCGGGACATCACGCCGACTCCGGGACCAGGGTTGCGAGTGAAGCACTGATAGTAGCTGCCTCGATCATCCCGTCGGGCAGCAGCGGGACGATTCTTGCGCATTATTGACGTTTCAACAGGTGAAATAACCAGAATTCTTGCCAAGTCCAATCGCCGTCATGTTAACTAAGTGAACTTCACCTAGTTTAAGGCGAGAGGGACCATCAATGAGAAAACGCGTACTAGTCGCCGGTGTGGGGATGATTCCCTTCACCACACCGCGAAACAGCGCACCCTACGACGTGATGGGTGAGACTGCGGCCCGCAAGGCACTTGCGGACGCCGGCATCGACTACGCCAAGGTGCAGCAGGGTTACGTCGGCTACGTCTACGGCGACTCGACGTCGGGCCAAGCAGCTCTATACGGGCTCGGGCAGAGCGGGATTCCGATCGTCAACGTGAACAACAACTGTTCGACGGGATCGTCGGCACTGTTCCTCGCGCGCCAAGCGATCGAGACCGGTGCAGCCGACTGCGTGATCGCCCTCGGCTTCGAACAAATGCAGCGCGGCGCTCTCGGTTCGATGTGGAGTGACCGCCCGACCCCGTTCGGCCGCTTCGACGAGCAGACCAAGGCACTGCAGGGCTGGGACGAGAATGCACCTATGGCCGCACAGTATTTCGGTGGCGCTGGCACTGCCTACGCAAACAAGTACGGCATGGACCCCAAGGTATTCGCGCAGATCGCGGTGAAGGCGCGCAAGCATGCGGCGAACAACCCGTACTCGGTGTTCCGCGACCCGGTCACCGTCGAAGAGGTCCTGGAGTCGCCCCGAATCTTCGGCCCGCTGACGCGGCTGCAGTGCTGCCCTCCGACTTGCGGTGCCGCAGCAGCGATTCTGTGCAGTGAGGAATTTGCCGACGCCAACGGACTCGACCGGTCGGTCGCGATCAAAGCGCAAGCGATGACGACAGACTTCGCATCAACCTTCAGCGGCGACATGATCCGGGTAGTCGGCTACGACATGGCCAAAGCCGCCGCAGATCAGGTCTACGAAGCGGCGGGCGTCGGTCCCGAGGACATTCGCGTCGTCGAACTGCACGATTGCTTCACGACCAACGAGCTGCTGACGTACGAGGGGCTCGGCCTCACGCCGGAAGGTACCGCCGAGAAGTTCATCGCGGACGGCGACAATACCTACGGCGGCCGCGTGGTCACCAACCCGTCCGGTGGCCTGCTGTCGAAGGGACACCCTTTGGGCGCAACAGGTTTGGCGCAGTGCGCAGAACTCGTGTGGCAGTTGCGCGGCCAGGCCGAGGCCCGTCAGGTCGAGGGCGTCAAGCTCGCCCTGCAACACAACATCGGACTCGGCGGCGCGGCCGTCGTGACCCTCTACGAGAAAGTGAGCTGATCCAATGCCATTGGACCAGAGCGTGATCGGCAAGGAACTGCCGCCGAGCACCTTGACGGTGGACGCGGGCCGGCTGCGATTCTTCGCCAAGGCGATCGGCGAGACCAATCCCATCTTTACCGACATCGATGCAGCCAAATCCGCCGGCCATGCGAATCTGCCTGTGCCGCCAACGTTTCTGTTCGGTATCGAGCTGGAGAGCCCCGACGCGTTCGAGTGGCTCGCAGGCCTCGGCGTCGACCTGCGTCGAGTGCTCCACGGCGAGCAGTCGTTCACGTACCACTCGACTGCAGTGGCGGGCGATGTCCTGACATCGACGCCGACCATCGGCAATGTCTACAGCAAGAAGGACGGGGCGCTCGAGTTCATCGAGAAGACGTCAGCCGTCACCCGCGCCAACGGTGATCTGGTGGCCGAGTTGAAGTCCGTCATCGTCGTGCGGAATCCAGGAGCTGGAAAATGACCACCACTGAATCTCTCGAAGTCGGAACAGAGCTGCCGCCGTTGCGGATTCGGCCGATCACCCGAACCACGCTGGCGCTCTTCGCCGGCGCATCGGGCGATCACAATCCGATGCATATCGACATCGACGTTGCGAAGTCCGCTGGCCTCGACGACGTGTTCGCCCACGGCATGCTGTCGATGGCGTACCTCGGCCGGATACTGACCGACAACTTCGACCCCGCGTCGATTCGCTCGTACCGGGTGCGCTTCGCCTCGATCACACCGGTACTCGGAAAGCCAACCGCCACAGGCAAAGTCACTTCGATCGAAGACGGCCTTGCCACTCTGGAACTGACCGTCACACTCGCCGACGGCACGGTCACACTCACCGGCGATGCAGTCATCGCTGTCTAACCCCAACTGTGCGTGGAAGGACCAGAAAAATGGGAACTCTTGATGGCAAGGTGGCAATCGTCTCCGGCTCGGGCCGTGGCATCGGGCGCGAAATCGCTCTGAAACTCGCGAGCGAAGGCGCATCCGTCGTCGTCAACGACCTCGATGCGGGGCCGGCGAAGGAAACCGTCGACACGATCGAGGCAGCAGGCGGCAAGGCCGTAGCGTGTGCCGGCAGCGTCACCGAAGACGGCTTCGCGGAGAAGTTCGTCGCGGCCGCGGTGGACAACTTCGGCGGGCTCGACATCATCGTCAACAACGCCGGCTACACCTGGGACTCGGTGATCCAGAAGATGACCGACGAGCAGTGGGACGCAATCCTCGACGTGCACCTGAAGGCTCCGTTCAGGATTCTTCGCGCCGCGCAGCCGGTGATCGCAGCCTCGGTCAAGGCGGCCAAAGAAGCGGGGCAACCGATTCCAGCCCGCAAGGTCGTGAACATCTCCTCGATGGCCGGCACGGGCGGCAATGCGGGACAGGCGAACTACTCGTCCGGCAAGGCCGGCGTGATCGGTCTGACCAAGGCGCTATCGAAAGAGTGGGGCCGCTACAACGTCACCGTCAACGCAGTCGCGTTCGGCTTGATCAAGACTCGACTCACCTCGGCACCCGCCGGTGGCGATGGAACCATCGATGTCGAGGGCAAGGAAATCAAGGTCGGCGTGAACCCGAACCTGCTTGCGGCGATGGAGCAGATGATCCCACTCGGCCGCGGCGGCGAGCCGTCCGAAGCGGCCGGAGCTGTCTACCTGTTCTGCATCCCCGAATCCGATTACGTCAGCGGGCAGACTCTGATCTGTGGCGGCGGCTTCAACTTCTGAACGATGACAACTACCAAGGAATCGGCATGTATCTGACCCAGTCACTGCATCGCAACCTGCAACAGAACCCGGACCGTCCAGCGACGATATTCG
>JBBSKP010000294.1:0-5361 GCA_038256175.1 Mycobacteriales bacterium | reverse complement strand
TCACGCGTCAACTCGAACAACTCACCGGCCGCACAGTCGTCCTGCAACCCGCCGTCTGAGCACCGCCCGATCCAACCCGGCTGCGCCGGGTGCTGTCGCCTGCCCGCTCACCTACCCATTTTCGAACCAGTCTTTTCGGAGTCCAGGTCCTCCGAAAAGACTCACGGCGCGCGGAGCGCCTTACCAGGGTGAAGGCGCGTAGTCCTTCAGAAAGCAGCCATAGAGGTCCGTGCCCAATTCGCCTTGCACGATCGGGTCGTACACGCGCGCCGCGCCGTCCACCAGATCGAGTGGAGCGTGGAATCCGTCTTCGGCGAGGCGCATTTTCGTCGGATGTGGCCGTTCATCGGTGATCCAGCCGGTGTCCACCGCCGTCATCAGAATGCCGTCCGTCTCCAGCATTTCCTTGGCACTGGTTCGGGTGAGCATGTTGAGTGCGGCTTTCGCCATGTTGGTGTGCGGATGACCGGCACCCTTGTATGCCCGGCTGAACTGCCCTTCCATCGCGGAGACGTTCACCACGTACTTTCGGTGCGCGGACGCCGCGGCGAGGACGGGTCGCAACCGCGAGACGAGAATGAACGGCGCGACCGAGTTGCACAGTTGGACCTCGAGCAACTCGATGGCGTCCACCTCGCCGACGGTCTGGACCCAGCTGTTGGTGTCTGCGAGGTCCGGCACGAGTCCGCCCGCATCGATCGCGATGCCTTGCGAAATGCGTTCCGGGGTAGCTGATTTGGCGACGAGGGCGAGATCTGTCACCGACTCGGACAGCACAGACGACAACGACCGGGTGAGCGACGACGGATGCGGTTGCATCGTCTTGCCGAAGCTGAGGACCTCTGGCAAGTCGCCATGCGGCAACGGGCCATGCTCGGCGTCGATCAGGGCGGCATAGGAGCCAGAAGAGCGGCGCACGGTCTGGGCAGCGTTGTTGATCAGGATGTCGAGGGGTCCCTGCGCGGCAACACTGTCGGCGAGGGCGACGACCTGAGCGGGATCACGCAAGTCGATGCCGACGACCTGCAACCGGTGGATCCAGTCGTCGCTGTCCTCCATCGCTTTGAAGCGGCGAATGGCGTCATTCGGGAATCGCGTCGTGACCGTGGTGTGCGCGCCGTCGCGCAATAGTCGAAGCGCGATGTACATGCCGATTTTTGCGCGGCCACCGGTGAGCAACGCGCGACGACCGGAGAGGTCGGTGCGAGCGTCGCGTTTCGAGCGGCTCAGGGCTGCGCAGGTTGGACAAAGCTGGTGGTAGAAGGCGTCGACATCGGTATAGCGGGTCTTGCAGATGTAGCAAGGACGCGGACGGAGGAGGGTGCCGGCAAAAGCTCCGGCCGCGTTCGACTTCAACGCAATTCCGGCGGTCTCGTCATCGATGCGTTCCGGTGATCCAGTTGCGGTCGCGGCAATGACTGCGCGGTCGGCGGAGGACACGGCATCGCGGGCCGCGTCACGCCTGCTCTTCTTGAGCTTCTTGAAGAGGTGCCCGACGGCGCGTTGAACGGTGATCGAATCAGGGTGATCAGCCTCGAGCAGTCCTGCGTTATCGAGCACGCGGAGGCAAGTCGCCAGGTCGTCCGGATCGATCGCCGACGGGGGAGTTGTTGGATTATCGGCCATCGGAGTGCGGTTTCAGTCCTTGTGATCAGGGCGGATGCAACTTGAAGTATCTCACGTGCCGGGGTATGCCCGATCCGGCATCTGGCACTTGCATGGGAGGAACGCTCCCATTAAGTTTGCGAGCGAGGGATGTTCCGACGAGGAGGCACCGATGACGTCGTCCATTTCGCCCGATTCGAACGCACCGACCACACTCGACGAGAGTTACAGCGAGTTGCTGCGCACCCTGTCGGATGGTTCGGTTCATCGGCGTTTCGACCCTTATCTGGACATCGATTGGGAGTCGCCCGAGTTCGCGATCGACCCCGAGGATCCGCGTTGGGTCCTGCAGGAATGCGATCCAATCGGTTGCCAGCCGTGGTATCAGAACCTGCCCCTCGACCGGAAGGTCGAGATCGGCATGTGGCGGCAAGCCAATGTGACGAAGGTCGGATCGGCATTCGAGAGCATCCTGATCCGCGGAATGATGCAGTACATAATGAAATTGCCGAACGGGTCACCGGAATTTCGTTACTGCCTGCATGAGATGACCGAAGAGTGCAACCACATTCAGATGTTCCAAGAATTCGTCAACCGGATGGGCGTCGACGTTCCCGGAATGCGTCTTCTGTATCGGGTGACTTCGCCGCTGTGGGGACCAATCGCGGGATATCTCCCCGTCATCTTCTTCATCGGAATCTTGGCGGGTGAAGAACCGATCGATCATGCCCAGAAGGACGTGATCCGCCTGGGGAACGTCATGCCGCCCGTGTTGTTACGAACGATGGAGATCCATATCGCGGAGGAGGCGCGGCACATTTCCTTCGCACATCGATTTCTCCGCGAGCACATCGCTATGCAGGGTCAGCTCGCAAAGGCAGGGACGTCGATCCTGTATCCCCTGATCATGCGGTGGCTTGCAGGCGTAATCATGGTGCCGCCAAGGTCGTTCGAGAAGAAGTTCGACATTCCGCGCGACGTCATGAAGGACGCGTTCTGGCGCAGTCCGCAGTCTCGCGACATCCTGAGCGGGTACTTCGGTGATGTAAGGCTGCTCGCCGACGAACTTGGCTTGATGAACCCGGCAACCAGGGCGATCTGGAAGTTTCTCCACATCGATGGAAGATCGTCGAGGTACCGGAGCGAACCGCACCGCAGCTAGGCGGGGCCGTTCGACCGCTGCGCGATGAGCTGCGTCACCACGGCCTCGACCGTCGGATCGATTGTGAGGCCCTTCTCTTTCAGGACCCCGTCGAGGATGTACCACACGTAGGTAGCGAGTTCGTCGACGACGGCGTCCCGGCTCGTGGTGAGCGTCGGATCACGAACCCAATGCGACACCGCACCTTCGACCATGGTGACGACGGCAAACGCCATCGATTCGAACTTGCTGTCATCGATCCCGATGACGTTGGCGAGCGAGACAATTGTTTCGGTCGCTTTGGCTGCGATGCGCGACTTCAAGCTGCTGACTGCGTCGATCTCGCCGGTCTCCTCGGACGTGGGTCCCGTGCCGAGGAACTCGTACAGGCGAGGGTGATCGGACTCCCAGTCGACGACTGCTCGGATGGTGCGTCGAATTATGTCGGCACCAGAGCTGGATTGAATGCTGAGTGCAGCCTCGAGTGCATCGGAGAAATGGTCGTATACGAATGACCGAACGCGCTTGTCGAGGTCGTCGCGACCGTTGAACTGGCGATAGACGACCGAGGTGGCGAGCCCGGCTCGATCGGCTACGCGGTGAATCGGGATTTCCGCCCCGGGCGCGCTCGTTTCGATCAGCTCGACCGCGGCCTCGAGTATGCGGGCTTGCCGGTCGGCATTGTGCGTCTGCCACCGCGCCAGGCGTCCGTCGACGGACACTCCGACGTTGCTGGGTGCGGAGCTGCTCGGCATTTGTCGAGTGTACTCATCGGCGCTGTTCGAGGTTGGCGGACAATGGGCGTATGTGTCTGGTTGTGACTGCGTGGCGCGCGCATCCGAAGTACTTGTTGGTGCTGGCCGCCAATCGTGACGAGTTCTATGCACGCAAGTCGATTCCGGTGCACTGGTGGGGCACGACGCCGGACATGCTGGCCGGCCGCGACGTTTCGCCACAGGGCGGCGGAACCTGGATGGGACTGTCGCACAATGGCCGGTTCGCGGCGGTGACGAACTACCGAGAGCCCGGTCATACCGTGCTGGACGCGCATTCTCGCGGTGAGCTGCCGGCGAACTTTGTACTCGGGGCGCTCGAGCCGCAGGAACATCTTGCCGAGGTCGCAGGTATCGGTAACTCCTACAACGGTTTCAACCTGCTTGTTTCCGACATGCAGACGCTGTGGTGGTGCAGCAATCGCGCAGCCGAGCCTCGTCGGCTCGAACCAGGGTTCTACGGCGTCTCGAATGCCTTCCTGGATACTCCCTGGCCCAAGGTGACCAACTCGGTCGAGCGGTTGCGGGCGGCGGTGGCGACCGATTTTGGCGGATCTGCCTCCGCGGCAACCTATTTCGATCTGCTGTCGGATACAACGCTCGCGCCTGATGATCAGCTGCCGGCAACGGGACTGCCACATGACCTGGAGCGGTTGGCATCTGCCGCGTTCATCGCCTCGCCCGATTACGGCACGAATTCGAGCACAGTCCTACGCGTACGGTACGACGGGCAGTTCGACCTCGAAGAGCGTCGCTTCGATGCCTCCGGTCCTACGGGAACGCGGAGGCTGGAAGGAACTATCACGCTCGATCGGTCAGAGGTCGGCTAGCCCAGGGGAGCCCACCAGTCCGGCACTGCTGCGCCATAATTCGGCTGCCTTCGCCTCGTCGTAGGACTCGGTGGACGATCGCCGTTCTTTGGTGCCCTCGAAGTACTTTCCCGTGACACCGTTGAAGGCCGAGTCGACCGCCAGCTTTGCCAAGGCCGAGCCGGACTGTTTCCTCGTGTGGATGTTCAGCGGCAACATGGTCAATGCAGGCATGAGGTACCGCCAGGCGAGGCTTTGAATGCGGCTGTAGTCCCTTGCCAGACCCGTGCCGGGCATCAGTCCGGGATCGAAGGCGTTGACGCACAAAGCATTACTGGTGCCGATTCGACGTGCCATCTCGTATGTGGTCAAGATGTTGCACAGTTTCGACGTCGTATATCGGCGCCGGCCCGCGATTGTGCTGCCGTCGATGTCGACCGGTCGTGCGAGCAACATGCCGTTGGAGTACTTCGGGGCGGGCATCCCTGTCCTACGGTCCGGATCGTGAGTATCGCTTGCCACGAACACGATTCGTGACTGCTCGGGCATCTGCGGTAGCAGCAGGTTGGTGAGCAGGAAATGGGCGAGGTGGTTCACCGCAAATGTCGTCTCGTAACCATCGACCGTGTGACTGATTCCCTGGACGATCTGAATTCCCGCGTTGCACAAGAGCGCGCGAACCGGCGGCAGTTGTAGCGACGGCAAGGTCTCGGCGAACTCGCGCACCGACAGCAGCGATGCCAGATCCAGCGCGAGAGGAACGACGTGGGCCCGGTACTCGGTGGCAATCGACTCGGCGGCCGCAGCAGTGCGCTGTGAGTCCCGACTGGCAAGCACGATCGTCCAGCCGTCACCTCGTGCTGCAATCGCGCGTGCGGCTTGCAGGCCTAGCCCCAATGCCGCGCAGTTAAGCGTGTGACTGGTGTTGCAATTGTGACACGCCGTGTGAGGTGTCAGTAGGACAGCGGAACCCCCGGTATCGATGGACTGTCCGCCAAAGACGCCATCGCACCTGGGAGTTCCGCTGTCTGTT
>JBBSKP010000293.1:0-5362 GCA_038256175.1 Mycobacteriales bacterium | reverse complement strand
CGCAACTCTCGCGTATCGCCACTTTTCGCCGCCTCCAACAGATACTCCCGCGCCGAGTCCACCGCATCCTCCGGCATCGTCCGTGGCGGTCTTTGCAGAAAGCCGACGATCAATAGCGCCGACTCCGCATTGATCATTCCCGCGCTGTACGCGGCAGCCACCTCTGGATACTCCGGCAACGACCTAGCGAGTTTCGCGATCCGCCCCGCGGCTGCGAAGGACAACGAAGAGGTCCACGCCAACCACGCCGTCGCAGATGCATAGCCCAACGACGCCGGAACGCAGCGCTGATCCGCCTCGGCCACCAGTGCCACTCGGCCGGCCTCCAGCCGGTGAATCGCGGCACTCAACACCGGAACCTGAGCCTGCAACTCAGCATCCGAATACCGCCACGGCTCCACCGGATTCAACCCGGCGATCCCTTCGAGAACTTCCCCCAGCCCCATGCCTTCACTTTACTCGAACATGTGTTCGAATGCAACGAAATCGGACCTCCCCTGGGCCGCTTGTTCAGATATGCGCTTTAAGCCAGGCCACGACGTCGTCGAGCACGGTTTCCTTCTCCGGCTCGTTGAAGACCTCGTGGTAGAGACCGTCGTACAACTTCAGCGTCAAGTCCTTGGACGCGGCGTTGTCGGCGACGATCTGTGCACCGTTGGGCGAGATCAATGCGTCGGCGGTTCCCTGCAAGATGAGGACGGGGATCTTCAACCGCGGCAGCCGTTCCTTGATCGCCTGTGCCGTCGTCATGATCTCCGCACCTGTGCGCGCAGGCAATTTTCCACGGAAGTTCAGTGGATCGCTGTCGTAGTTGCGAACGACCTCAGGGTCGCGGCTGACCATCGACGAGTCGAGTTGTAGCGCACCGAGATTCGGCAGGATGTTGGAGAGGATCGGCGCAACGGTCCGCAGCACGACGTTGCCGACAGCGATGTCTACGGCAGGTGCCGACACGATGAGTCCGCGTAGATCCGCTGGCGAACCGGTGACGTACTGGAGCGAGATGAGGCTGCCCATGCTGTGCCCGAGAAGGAAGACAGGCAGACTGGGGTAGTTCTCGTCGGCCACGCCGATCATCGTTCCCAAGTCGGCCACGACGCTGGACATTCTGTCGATGTTGGAGCGATTGCCCTCCGACTTGCCGTGACCGCGATGGTCGAACGCATAGGTCGCAAAGCCGTTGTCGGCGAGCCGATTTCCCACGTGCTCGTAGCGCCCGCTGTGCTCCGCGACGCCATGTGAGATGACAACGACACCTACGGGGGAGTCGGGTATCCAGCCCCGCCAGAAGATACGGCCACCCGCAACACCGGTAAACGCGCCCTCGACGTGTCTGCTCACTGACTTCTCCATTCGTATGCGGGGACAGACTACGTCTTCTTCGCGCGACTGGGTGCGACGCGTGGGGGTTCGTTGGGCATCTTCGGGTACTGCGGCGGCCATGGTGCATCCATCAGGCCGGCGGCCATGTCGCGCTCCGACATCTCGAGCAATGGTGCGATCGACTGAGGGTTGTTTCGTACTCCGGCCCAAGGATCACCGCGTCCGGCAACCCGGGCGGGGACGGACGTGATGTCGAGGTCTTCCGGCACGACGTCGTCAAGTTCGTCCCAACTAATGGGCGTCGACACCTGGGGATTCACCTTTGGCCGGACACACCACGCTCCGAACACGGTCTTGTGCGGGGCATTCTGGTTGAAGTCGACGAACACTCGCGAACCGCGCTCTTCCTTCCACCATGCAGCAGTGATCTTTTCGGGATGGCGACGTTCGAGTTCGCGGGCCAGCGCTACGGCAGCGGCGCGAACCTGGTACCCATCCCAATTCGGTTGCAGTGTCGAGTAAATATGCAATCCTCGAGACCCGGATGTCTTCACATGAGCGTCGATACCCAGTTCGTTGAGTAGATCTCGCGTGAGTTCGGCACCTTCACGCAGTTGATCGAATCCGATACCAGGGGAGGGGTCGAGATCGATCCGCAGCTGGTCCGTGAACTCCGGAGTGTCAGCGTGATAGGGCCACACGTGAAAACCTATGCAGCCCAGGTTCACACCCCACACGATGTGGGCAAGGTCGGCGGCGACGAGCGCGTCGCTCGTCGTGCCGTTCGGTGTCGACACTTCCGTAGTCGTCAGCCAATCCGGCGCTGATTTCGGAACTCGCTTCTGAAAGAACGACTTTCCGCCAGCGCCTTCGGGATATCGTTCCAGGAGCAGCGGCCGCCCACCCAGTGCGGCAAGCAATGGCTCGGCTACGGCCTCGTAATAGCGCACGACGTCTAGCTTTGTGTGCCCGCTCTTCGGGAAAAAGATCTTGTCCGGATTGGTCACGGTGACCCGGTTGCCGCCGGATTCGATGACTACGTCGTCGGTCACGCCTTCTCCTCGAAGATTTCGGCCAGCTCGGCGGGTGCCACTTCTTCCAATTGTGCGTACGTGCATGAGTCGGGCTGGCGGTCGGGGCGGAATCGGACGAGCCGCCCGCCGTGGCGGAACCTTCCGGACATGACGTGTTCGTAGCGAACCTCAGCGACGAGTTCGGGTCGCAGTGCTTGCCAGGACAGGTCTTTGGTTCCAGTCCACCTGCTGACCCCGCCGGGCATCTTTCCGGATGCTTGAGCTTGGGCCTGTGCATCGGCCCATTCACGCCAGGGATGCCCCTCGAGCGCGTTTACCTGCAGCGGGGCTAGTTCGGTGATCAACTCCTTGCGCCGAGCCGCCGTGAAGCTGCTCGCGACCCCCACGTGATGCAGTGCGCCGTCGTCGTCGAACAGGCCGAGCAGCAGCGACCCGACGCCGGCTCCGTCCTTGTGCAGCCGGAAACCCGCGACGACGCAGTCTGCGGTGCGCTCATGCTTGACCTTCAGCATGACGCGCTTGTCTTGCTGATACGGCTGATCCGCAGCCTTGACCATCACGCCGTCGAAACCGGCACCTTCGAAGCGGGTAAACCAGTCGGCCGCGACGTCGGGGTCGTCGGTCAGCGGCGTCAAATGCACACGCGCAAGTTTGTCGTCGACGATCGATTCGAGCTCACTCCTGCGCTCGCTGAAAGGTGCCGTCGTCAGATCGCGATCGCCGACCGCGAGCAAGTCGAATGCGACAAAACTGGCCGGAGTTTCCTTGGCCAGCTTACGAACTCGCGAATCGGCGGGATGTAGGCGTTGTTGCAGTGTGTCGAAGTCGAGGCCGGAGTCGGTGACGACTACGATTTCGCCGTCGACAACGCAGCGTTGCGGTAACGCGTCGCGTAGAAGTTCGACCAGCTCGGGAAAGTACCTGGTCAGGGGGCGATCGTTGCGCGAATCCAGCTCGATCTCGTCGCCGTCTCGAAAGACGATGCAGCGGAACCCGTCCCACTTCGGCTCGAACAACAGGCCGGGCGTCCGCGGAATTTCGGGGGCCGCTTTGGCCAACATCGGTTTCACCGGCGGCATGACTGGTAGGTCCACACCGACGATGCTAGGCGAGACGTCCGACGAACCTCCCGAAAAGTGGCCCCACTGGCATATGGCCCAGCGTCAAGAGCCGGCTTCTGGATCTGCGGTTCGAGCAATCAGACGTCGCATGCCTGGCCGGAAACCCAAGGTGAAGATCATGCGCAGCGGTGGCTGCAACCACGTCAGTGGAAGCCACGAGACGAATCTCGGCGTCAACGCGACGGTCCACTCGATGCGTGTTCCACCGGCGGGGTTCGGTATCAGGGTGTAGTTCTCGGCCCACTCGTGTAAGAGCGGCCAGCTCGCACTGTAGGCCGAGTAGGTAATGCGGCTGCCCGGTTCGTAGCGCCAGAAACGTTCGCGTTGGATCCAGATGAAGCGCCAAGGCGCTGTGACGCACCCCATCCCGCGTTCCATGCCGACCCGACGCACAGGTTCGTCGTACTCGACGCCGCATCCGAACGGCAGCCAGGTCCACGCCTGGTCGCCGTCGAGCGCTGACCATACTGCACTCGGTGTCGCGGCGAAGTCGTGTGTAGTCCGCAAGACAATGGCTGCGCGGTCGAATACCGCATCGTCGACGTCCCGAATAGGAAACTGTCCATTGAAAACTTTCGAGGCCATGATCACGAAACCTCCGTCATGTCGGCGACAGCGGCAGCGTCGGCGCCCGCATTGTCCACCGGCGTCGTCGCATATTGATAGTCGTCTTCGGGGAAGGCGCGAGAGGCCTTGCGCGCCTGCAAGATTGTCGTCGCACGCAGAATCGGAATGTCGTTGTCGGAGTTGACCCAGTACGAGTGCACGCCTTTGTTCAGCTCGGTGAAGTAGTACTTCATGTTCTTTCCGCGGCGGAGCATGGTGTCGTGGAACGTTGCCAGCGCGGCTTGACTGACATTTGCGCTCGTGGCACCGCGATCACGCGTCAACGAGATCGCGCGCACGATATGGGTGACCGCGTTTTCGACCAAGCCGTGCCAACCTGAAGCTGTCCATGAATAGGGGCCGACCACGATCCACCGGTTCGGAAATCCCGGAATTGCCACACTCTCATAGGCTTGCATGCCATTCGAGGTGAAGAACTCGCCCAGATCCTTGCCGCCAATCCCGACGACGCGGCCCGTCCCATACGACGCGGGTTCGGAGAAAAGCTCGAAACCCGTTGCGGCAATCAGGTAGTCGACTTCGTGGATACGGCCGTCAACCGTACGCACGCCGCTGGGAACCACCCGATCGATGGCGGTCACCTCGAGGTGGCAGTTTTCGCGATTGAACGCGCGCGGAAAGCTCGAGTTGAGGGTTGGCCGGTTTCCGAGTGGACCGAAGGACGGCAGTAGGTTGGCTGCCGTCTTCTCATCGTGAACGACAGCACGGAGATAGCGCGCGTACACCTTTTGCGAGATGGCGTCGAAAGCGCGCATCAGTGGCCGCATGACGACACCCGGGGTGTTCAGTAGGAACCACAAGCCGATCTGTGCCCCTGCCAATCCAATACCGTTGATCAGCGCCCCAAGTCCAGGAGTGCGGAGCGCGATCCGTGCGACTGCGGGGATCGTGAAGTCCGGTTTGGGTATGCAGTACACCGGCGTCCGCTGGAATACGACCATCGACTTCACTTGCGAGGCAATCTCGCCTGCGAGTTGCACACCCGTTGCGCCCGTACCGATGACAGCGACGCGCTTTCCGCGGACGTCGTAGTCGGGCTGCCATCGGGCAGGTACCGCGGTGACTCCGGCGAAGTCGTCCAGACCGGCCACGCCGGATGCTTTCGGGTTGAGGAAGGGTCCGATCGCGGAAATCACGAATCGTGCGGTGAGTTCTGATCCATCGGCAAGAGCGATGCGCCACAGATGCTGCGCCTCGTCCCACAGTTCGCTGACGACTTCGACGCCGAAGCGGAAGTTGCCTCGTATGCCGAACCTG